>JAVETY010000023.1:10510-20355 GCA_034005815.1 Sulfurimonadaceae bacterium
TCACTCAATACACGCAATCGTGAAAATCTTTATCGCTCTTACAAATATCAAGATATGTGTATGGTATTTCGTGATAAAGCTTTGAGTGATCTTATCGGCTTTACTTACCGTAATAAAGCACCATATGATGCTTCAAGACACTTTATGAATGAGCTACGTCGCATTGAAGAGAGCTATGAAAATGCAAAAGTATTTGTCATCCTAGATGGGGAAAATGCTTGGGAATTTTTTAACAATAATGGACTTGACTTTTTTGATGCACTTTATGGTCAAATTCAAGCAACACCGTGGTGTGATACTTTGACAATGGATGAGATTTATCGCTTAGAACATCGTAAATTAACTAACTTAGGTGTGGGCAGTTGGATACATGGAGAGTTAAATACTTGGGTAGGGCATAGCGAAAAAACACGTGCCTGGGAACTTATCTATATGGCAAAAAAAGATTATGAACGCCATAAAGATAATATAGATGCTGCCACGCAAGAGAAGATTCTCACCCACTTTTTAGCAGCAGAGTGTTCTGACTGGTTTTGGTGGTATGGAGATGATCACTTTACTGAGTTTGGCATGGAGTTTGATGAGCTTTTCCGTTCCCATCTTATTGCAGTGTATGACAATATAGGAATAACTGCTCCATCGGATCTGTTTTTACCAATTATCCAAGAGCTTAGTAGCCAAAATTTTTGGCTCAAACCGCAATCAGATATATCTCCTGATATCAATGGATACCGTGACTCCTTCTTTGAGTGGATTGGTTGTGGAATTATTGATGAGTCAAGAATATTTTCGACGATGGATAGAGATAGAGGAGTTATAAAAAAAATTCTTTATGGCGTAGATACAGAATACCTCTACTTTGCATTTCAAGCAGAGCCACATCAACTCATCACTATTGAAGAAATTATGATTAACATTGACCCTATAGGAATACAAGGGAGCATCAAAGTGAAAGATACAAACGAAACGATGTTGGGTCATTTAGATGTTCTTATTGCATCTGCTCAGTCTATTGAGCTACGTATCGATAAGAGAAGTATCACAGAAGATAGTATTTCTATACGCTTTGAGCTTCTTAGTGGCGAGAATGTTATACAAACACTTCCAGGTTTTGGAGAGCTAAAGATAGATCTTAGTCATGATTACAGCCAAAACTGGTTTATATAAAAAAAAGGAAAATTAGATGGAAAAAATATCTTTGCTCTTTGGTATTCATATGCATCAGCCTGTTGACAACTTTGGCGAAGCAGTGGATGAAGCGGTTCGCCTTTGTTATAAACCTTTTTTTGAAACGATGGTAGGGTATCCAGAGTTTAAATTTTCAGTACATTGTAGTGGATGGCTTTTAGATTTTATTATGCAAAAGCATCCAGATATCTTTGCTAATATGAAAACGCTCACCCAAAACGGCTCTATAGAGTGGATTGGTGCGGGATATTATGAGCCAGTTTTAAGTGCTATTCCTTCAAAAGATAGAGTAGCCCAGATAAACATGCTCACTACGTTTATAGAAAAGAATCTTGGTGTGAAGCCAAAAGGATTATGGCTTACCGAAAGAGTTTGGGAATCTTCTATCATCCCTGATATAGTCTCTTGTGGACTTGATTTTGTTGTTGTGGATGATTATCACTTTTTAAGTAGTGGATATGATAATACAAAAATGGATGGTTATTACACAACAGAAGAGGGTGGAGTGGAACTTGGACTTTTTCCTATCTCAAAAGCACTCCGGTATGCACTCCCATTTTTCACACCAGAAAAAGCGATTGAAACTGTTTTAGATGCTAAAAAAAGTGCTAATTCTGCAGCAATTATCTTTGATGATGGTGAAAAATTTGGGCTATGGCCTGAAACTCATGAATGGGTTTATAATCAAAAATGGCTTTGTAAATTTGTGGAGGGAATACTCTCTAATCAAGAGATAGAGACTCTCCATTACGCAACGTATAAAGAACAAAATCGTTCTCTAGGCATTGCATATCTCAATAACACCTCTTATATAGAGATGGGTGAGTGGAGTTTAGAACCTACACATGCCATAGCGCTAGAAGAGCTCAAAGAAAAACTTGGAAAAGAGTATTTTGATAATCTAGGAGTTGCATTTTTAAAAGGTGGTATTTGGAAGAACTTTTTTATCAAATACCTTGAAAGTAACTATCTGCACAAAAGAATGCTTTATTTTAGTCTTAAACAAAAGCAGATGAATGCCGCAACCAAAGACTCACTCTACCGTTTACAAACAAACGATGTGTTTTGGCATGGGGTATTTGGTGGTCTATACTTACCAAATCTAAGAGATAATGCTTACAACTATCTCTTAAAACTTGAAAAAGCACAAGCAAAGAAAAAAATAAGTTACGAGGTTCTAGATATTGATAAAGATGGGTATGAAGAGCTTAAAGTGCTCACCTCATCCTTAAGTATGGTATTTTCTTCAAAACATGGTGGACAGATGATGGAATTTGGTTCGCTTCATTCATTTTTCAACTGGCAAAATACTTTGATGCGTCGTAAAGAAGCGTACCATGAAAAGATGTTAAACCCTAAAACTATTGCAACAGAGCACACAGAGCAAAAAGATGGAATTGATACAATCCATAAAGATGTTACAGATGTTTCTAACGAGCTTGTAGAGCTGCTTCATTTTGATTGGCATCCTAAATACTCTTTTATAGATCATTTCTCTGCTGATGTTTTTACTATGTACGGATTTAGTAACCTTGCAACCAATGAAATTGGTGATTTTGCAGATAAACCTTTTGAATTCAATAGTAAAAACAATAGTTTCAAACGTGACGGTGGGATTTTCTTGGATAAAAAATATCACACAAGTGTAGAAAAAAACTATACATTTGAGGATAAAAAACTTACTTTAGATATGAGATGTCAAACAGATTGTCCAAATAAAATATTTTATGCACAAGAGTTAAACTTCCATTTTGCACATCCTTATAAAAGTACCTTTAATGGCAAGATGATTGGTGATGGTTTTAGTGAATATGGTATCGATTGCTTAACTATAGTGGATGATTTTACACGACAGGTAATTCGAATAAAAACCAATCAAAAATGTGATGTTTTTGCTTATGTTCTCTACACGGTTTCACAAAGTGAGATTGGATTTGATAAGGTTGCGCAGGGAGTTTCATTTATATTTACCCTTCCAATGCAATCGAAATTAAAATTAAGTTTGGAATTGGAGCTTTTAGATGTCTGAAATACGCTTGGATCGTGTCCATAACCAATATGTACTTATCGCCCCTGAGAGGCTCCATCGGCCTAGTATTAGTCCAAAACGTCGTGGAAGTGAGAAAGCTGATATTTGTCCACTTTGTGAAGGAAATGAGCATCTTACACCAAATGAGATTTTTGCACTGAGAGATAATGGAGCCAATAATGCAGGTTGGCAAACCCGCGTAGTTCCAAATATCTATAAAGCAGTACAAATTGAGCTCGCTGACATCTCTAAGCGTGAAGGGATGTTTGAATCTATCCCAGGAGTTGGAGCACATGAGATTATAATCGATGGACCAAGTCATGACTCTACTCTAAAAAATATGAAAGCGCCAGAGATAGAAAACTGGCTTCGTACAATCATTATTCGTATGAATGACCTTCAAAATGATAAACGACTTGTTTTTTTAACTATTTTTAAAAATAATGGTAAAAATGCGGGTGCAACGCAAGAGCATCCTCATACTCAGTTAATAGCACTTCCTATCATGACACAAAATGAGATTGTTTTTTTAGAGAGAAATATGCGTTATTACCGTCGTCATGGGCGTGGTATATTAGAAGATGTACTACAAAATGAGCTCAGTGCGAAGGTAAGAGTTATCCATGAAGTTGGTAATTTTGTAGCGTATTGCCCATTTGCTAGTAGTTTTCCATTTGAGGTGATGATAGTTCCAACCATAAATATTAGCTCGCTCAATAAATGTAGCCGTAAAGACACAACAGACCTCTCCATTATTATCAAAAAAGTGTTTAAAAGTTTACATAAACAACTAGGTAGATTTGACTATAACCTTTATTTTAAAAATGCACCACTCAATACAAACTTTGAGAATGAAACCTATATGGGTTATTTGGATGAAAATTACCGTTTTAGCTTACGGGTAACACCACGTATCTACCGCATTGGAGGGTTTGAAGTCGCAACTACTATGTTTATAAATAGTGTGTCACCTGAAGATTGTGCTAAATTACTAAAAGGGGAATGAGATGAAAGTTTTATTCGCGTCAAGTGAAATTTTTCCATATGCAAAAAGTGGAGGGCTCTCAGATGTTGCGAGTGCACTTCCAAAAGCACTAGAAAAGCTCTCTATAGATGTTGTTTCTGTCATGCCAAGATATGGCTTTATGGATAGAAAGAAATTTAAGCTTTTTAAAGAGTGTGAGATACAACTGAGTGGCAGCACATATCAAGTGGCGTTTTATTATGACAAAAAAACAAATACCTATTTTGTAGATACACCACTTCTTAGTGAAACTCTTGGTATGTATGGGGAAAATGGAGTTGATTATCCAAATAATGATATCCGTTTTGGACTCTTTAGTGCTGCTATTGTAGAGTTAGCACTCCTTCTTCAAGCCAATGTTTTACATCTTAATGATTGGCAAAGTGCACTTGCTGCATTTTTTGTAAAAGAGCGTGGATTAGCGATAAAAACACTTTTTACTATTCATAATCTTGCATATCAAGGGGTTTTTGATAGGAATGCACTCGATAGATTAGGAATCGATAAAAAATATTTTCATATTGATGGATTTGAATTTTATGGAAAAACAAATTTCCTAAAAGCAGCAATTGCATGGAGCGATAAAGTAACTACAGTCAGTCCCTCTTATGCAGAAGAGATTCAAGGTTATACTTATGGTTGTGGGCTTGATGGTTTTTTAAGGTTTCATGGAGAAAAACTTTCAGGGATTATCAATGGAATTGATCAAAACCATTTTAATCCTAGAAAAGACAAGTTGATACCATTTTGTTATGATGAAAACTCTCTTGATGTAAAACATAAAAACAAGGTGGAATTTTTAAAAACAACACCACTTAAAGATCCGAGAAAACCTCTTTTTGTAATGGTAAGTCGCTTGGTTGCTCAAAAAGGGATAGCACTTGTACTCGAGAATATAGATGCGATTTTGCAAGAAAAAATTAACTTTTATATAGTGGGTGAGGGAAGTGAAGAGTACACAGAACAACTCGAAAAGCTTATGGAAGTATATGATAATCTTTATTTTCATAAAGGTTTTGATGAAGCACTCTCCCATCAAGTCTATGCGGCAGCTGATTTTTTACTTATGCCATCCAAGTTTGAACCGTGTGGACTAAGCCAGTTTATAGCGATGCGTTATGGAGCAATTCCTCTCACACATTGTGTAGGTGGGCTCAAAGATAGTGTACATGAAGATCTACTCTCAGGTGCAAAAGGGATTGTTTTTGAAGACTACACAAAAGAGCATTTTTTAGAAGCATTTACAAGAGCTTTAGCACTCAAAAAAGATACGAAGAAATTCAAATCTTGGGCGAGTGATAATATGCAATGCGATTTCTCATTTAATAAAAGTGCCAATGAATACGTAGAACTTTATAAGAGTATCCTTTGAAACTTGTTCTAGATGTAGGTGGCACTTCAATACGAGGTGCTATCTATGAAAATGAAAAAGCTATCAAAGAGTTACATGCCAACAGCCGTGAAGTAGCACTTGCAAGCTTTATAGAAAATATAATAAAAGAAAACAGTGCTATAAAAACTATATCTATCGCCTACGCAGGACAAGTACGTGATGGAGTGATACTCTCTGCACCAAATATTGAAGTAGATAAACATGAGATTAAAAACTATTTCGAGACAAAATTTGGTGTAAAGTTATTTATAGAAAATGATTTGAACGCTGCTATTTTAGCAGAGGCAAAAGAGCATACATGCCATGATATTTGTGCTGTATATGTGGGAACTGGTCTTGGACTTGGTGTGATATCTGGTAACCGTCTTATCCGTGGGGCGAGAAGTGTAGCAACTGAACTAGGACATATACCTTATAAAAAAGCACCTTTTCTTTGTGGCTGCGGGCGTGATAACTGTATCGAACTTTTTGCTTCTGGAAGCGCCTTAGAGAAATGGCAGAAACACTACTCACTTGAAAACCTTGATTTAGAGATACTCAAATCAAGTAATCAACCACATGCCAAAGAGTTATATGAGGAATTTTTAAAAGCACTCCTTTTTGCACTTGGAACTGTGATTACAGTGTTTAACCCTAAGGTTTTAGTTTTAGGTGGCGGTGTGATAGAAAACAACCCATTTTTATACGAAATTATTTTAGAAAAGATTGCTAACTATGCACTAGGTGCTAGTTTAGTAGATTTACAAATAGTACAAACAAATATCAAAAATGCACCACTGCTTGGGGCATATCTACTAAAGGATGAAAATGAGTAAGAAATTGAATATACTTTTTGCTGCTTCAGAGGTTGCAGGATTTGCAAAAACGGGGGGACTCGCTGATGTTGCAGCCGCACTTCCAAAGGCGCTTGCTAAATTAAAGCATGATGTGATAGTGGTGATGCCACGTTACTACACTATTGACCCATCAAAGTTAGAAAAACTTCCAGCTCCACTTGGTGTGCCTATGGGTCCTATAGGTGAATTGTGGGCAGGTGTTTACAAAACAACTATTCCAAATAGTAAAGTGCCTATCTATTTTATAGATTTTGAAGGGTATTTTGGACGGAGTGGACTTTATGATGATAATACAAACACCTATATAGATAACGATAACCGCTTTATATTTTTCTCAAAAGCAGCTTTGCAACTTTGTAAAATGCTTGGTTTTACTCCTGATATCATCCATGCTAATGATTGGCATACAGCGGCACTTCCACTTTTAGCAAAGACTCGTTTTATGCATGATTTTGCACATGCTGCTTCTGTACTTACTATCCATAATATGCAACACCAAGGGCAATTTTTTAAAGGTCTTATGGATGTGATGGAAGTGGGTTGGAACCATTTCAATCCTCATGAATGTGAAAGTTTTGATACCGTAAATCTTCTTAAATGTGGAATCTTTAACGCTGATGCTGTTACAACTGTTTCGCAAAAATATGCACAAGAGATTCAAACTCCTGAGTTTGGATTTGGGCTTGATGGACATTTACGAGGACATGCACATAAAATATTTGGTATCTTAAATGGTGTTGATTATGATGAGTGGAATCCATCTATAGATCCATATATCACTCAAAAATTTGATTATGATTCAATGGAAGGAAAACTTCAAGCAAAACGCGATTTACAAAAACATTTTGGATTAGAGGTTCGTGATGATGTTGCTCTTATTGGTTATGTAGGACGTTTTGCAGAACAAAAAGGGATAGGGCTTATTGCAAGTGCTATCCATGGAATTCTTGACCGTAATGTACAAGTAGTTATATTAGGAGCAGGTGAGAAATGGGCAGAAGGTTATTTTAGCGATGTGGCAACACATAGAAGTAACTTTAGAGTTTATGTAGGATATAGTGAAGAGTTAGCACATAAGATAGAAGCAGGAAGTGATTTGTTTTTGATGCCATCTTTGTTTGAACCATGTGGACTCAACCAAATCTATAGTTTACGTTATGGCACACTTCCAATTGTGAGAGCTACAGGTGGTTTGGATGATACGATACGAAACTTTGATATGGAACATAAAAATGGGAATGGATTTAAGTTTTATGATGCGACCTCAGAAGCATTTTACTACACGGTGATTTGGGCACTTGATATATACTATAGAGAGCCTGAGGTATTTAAAGAGATGCAAAAAAAAGCGATGCAAGAATATTTTGGATGGGATGTTGCTGCAAAGAGTTATGAAGAAGTCTATAAATTCGCGCTAGAACACAAAAGAAACAAATAAAGGGGTTTATTATGCAACATGTTATACACCATGACGTTACACTTTTTACACCAACAGATATCTACTATTTTAAAGAGGGAACACACGCAAAACTTTATAACCATCTAGGGGCACACCCTTATACTCGTAACGGTGTTGATGGAGTTTACTTTGCTGTGTGGGCACCCAATGCACTTGGGGTTTATGTACGAGGAGATTTTAATGAATACGATCTCTCTTCTCACCCACTTATGCCACGTCAGGATGATTCTGGAATTTGGGAAGGGTTTATAGAGGGTGTCGCGCAGGGTATTACCTATAAGTACCACATCATAACCTCACACCATAATGCAAACCCTGATAAAGCAGATCCATTTGCCTTTTTTGCGGAAGAAGCACCACACTCTGCTTCTCGTGTTTATAATTTAGAAGGCTACGAGTGGCAAGATACCACGTGGATGAAACAACGTAAGAAAAACAATTCTCATAAAGCGCCTATGAGTATCTATGAGATACATCTAGGCTCATGGAAACGTAAAGTAGAAGAGGGTAATCGTTTTTTAACGTATATCGAGCTTGCAGAAGATTTAGCCCTTTATTTAAAAGAGATGAACTTTACGCACGTCGAAGTGATGCCTATTACGGAGTATCCATTTGAGGGTTCTTGGGGATACCAAACGACGGGATATTTTGCTCCAACAGCACGTTATGGAGATCCAAAAGAGTTTATGGCGTTTGTAGATGTGATGCACCGCCATGAGATAGGTGTGATACTCGACTGGGTTCCATCGCACTTTGTAACTGATGGGCATGGGCTTAGTAACTTTGATGGAACATGTCTTTATGAGCATTGTGATCCTAGAAAAGGTTACCATCCTGAGTGGAGTAGTGCTATATTTAACTACGACCGCAATGAAGTTCGCGCTTTTCTTATAAGCTCTGCTATGTTTTGGCTTGAAAAATATCATATCGATGGTATCCGTGTGGATGCTGTTGCTTCGATGCTTTATCTTAACTACGCAAGAAAAGAGGGTGAGTGGGAACCAAATGAAGATGGAACAAACACAAACCGTGGAGCAGTCAAATTTTTAACACAGCTGAACAGTTCTGTGTACCAAGAGTTTGACGATATTGCTATGTTTGCAGAGGAATCTACAAACTATCCTATGGTAACTGGAAAAGTAAGCGATGGCGGACTTGGATTTGGGTACAAATGGAATATGGGCTGGATGCATGATATTTTAAAATATATGAAACAAGAACCTATTCACAGACAACACCACCACCATGATCTCACATTTAGCTTTGTCTACATGTTTTTTGAAAACTATATAATGCCTCTAAGCCATGATGAAGTGGTCCATATGAAAGGCTCACTCATCAACAAAATGCCTGGAGATTATGATAGAAAATTTGCAAATCTAAGAATGATGTATGCATTTATGATAGCGCATCCAGGAAAAAAACTGCTCTTTATGGGAAGTGAACTTGCACAATGGGCGGAGTGGAATTATAAACAAAGTCTAGATTGGCATCTGCTTGATTATCCAAAACATAAAGGTGTACAGTCAGTTCTTAAACAGTTAAATTTACTTTACAAAGAAGAACCATCACTTCATTATAACGATGTAGAACCTGAAGGTTTTTACTGGATTGATGAAAATGACTATAGTGCAAATGTTATAAGTTTTGTGCGTAAGGGTGCAAAAAACCATAAACCGATTATCGTAGTATGTAATTTCTCTGACAAAGAACATATCGGATATCGTTTAGGTGTTCCGACTAAAGGTGTGTATGAAGAGTTCTTTAACTCAAATGACGTAGCATTTGATGGATATGGCACTTTAAATCATGAGCCATTAAAATCTAAAAATGAAACATGCCATGGAAGAGATGATATGATAGAACTCAATCTACCAGCTCTTAGTGTTGTATATCTCAAAAAAATATAACTTTTT
>JAVETY010000128.1:0-4728 GCA_034005815.1 Sulfurimonadaceae bacterium
TCCATAAATCCCAATATGCCCAAAATACGTAGCTCCTCCGCCACGGTTAAACGGAATAGGCGAACGTGAAAAGTAGATAGCATTGCTTGCACTATCGAGAACTACTTTTACAAGGTTTGGATCTTGTGCCGCTTCATCATTAATAGCGTTATAACAACTTCCCATGATAAATGGAGCATTGTTTTTTTGTAATTCTTTGAGCTTTTTTAAAAGGCTTTGGACTACTTCTGGTTCTATAAAAGGCTCATCTGCTTGCACGTTGATAATTATCTCATCATCTGGTAGATTAAGAAGTGTTGCACATTCATTTATACGGTCAGTACCGCTTTTATGTGTTGTAGATGTGAGCATAGCTTCGATGCCGTATTCATGGCAAGTAGCGATTATTTTTTCATCATCTGCGGCTACAACTACTCTATCTAAATGTGCTACAGCTTTGGCAGTACGAACGACCATAGGTAAACCACCAATATCTGCTAAAACTTTTTCAGGAAAACGTGTTGAGGCAAGGCGCGCTGGAATAATTATCATTTAAACCCTTTAAGATATAATTACGCAAATTATACTCTAAAAGGTGTTGGATGCTTCTTTATCAGCCCCAAAGTGGGTATTGCTATAATAGCGATTCTATCTTTTTATATGATTTTATATCACAGTTTGCGCCTAAAGAACAAATGCTTGATGTAGGTGCTGGTTGTGGGATTGTTGGGCTTTTGGTGGCACGTGACAACAAGCAAGTCGAGCTTGAAGCTGTAGAAAAACAAGATATTTTTGTAGAGTATGCAACGATAAACGCAAGAGTAAATAAAATAGAGTATAAAATTCATACATCTGATTTTGTAGATTTGAGTGAAGAGAAAAAATATAACTATATAGTTTCAAACCCTCCGTTTTATCACGAAGGCTCTTCTAAAAGTGAAAATGAGATACTCAATTTTGCAAGGTATAATATACACTTACCTTTGGATATTTTTTTTAAAAAAGTTTCACGCCTTTTAAAGCCGAATGGACATTTTATTTTTTGTTATGATGCTTCGCAGTTTGGACTTATTTGTTCTGAGCTTGATAGGGTGAAATTTCGTGTGGTCGATGTACGGTTTGTGCATTCAAAAATTGATAAGAAGGCTTCGCTAGTGATGGTTCATGCACGTAATGGTTCAAAATCTCTGATGAAAGTACACCCTCCACTTATAGTGTTTGATGGCATGGAGTTTACTCACGAGGTATCCGAAATATATAAAAAATCTGCAACACAGAGTATAAAATGCACACTCTAATCAAAAAAGAGGGATACCCTTATGGATTCGATGCGAGCGCTTGTGCCACATGCCAAGGGCGTTGTTGTACGGGTGAGAGTGGCAATATCTTTGTAAACAAAGAGGAGATAGAAGCAATAATAAAGCTTCTTGATTGCAGTATAGATCAGTTTTTTGCTCAGTATCTAAAAAAAGTGGGTTATAGATATTCTATCAAAGAGCGTCTTATAGGGGAGAGCTATGAGTGTATGTTTTATGATAAAGCATCCAACGGCTGCACTATCTATCAAGCGCGCCCTTTACAATGTAGAACATTTCCATTTTGGGAATACTTTAAAACACATATAGATGAATTAAAAAATGAGTGTCCAGGGATTGTTGATGTTTAAAATATTTTCTTTTGTTGCTATCATTGTTTTTTTTGCTGGATGTAGTGCTACAAGTGAGCCAAAAGCTCCATCCAATGCAGTAAAAGCGTTTGATGAAGAGGATACGTATATCCTTTTTGCACTTCGTGCAGAACAGATGCAAGAACATGGTGCAGCTACAAATATATTTGAAACTCTTTATGCTAAATCAGATAAAAAAGAGTATTTTTACCGCTCTTTACAAAATGCTATTGTGGCGCAAAAAAATGAGTATGTTATAGAGAAAATAGATGGCATGTTGCAAGGAGAGCTCAATGATTTTATACTTGTACGTCTAAAAATCCTCGCACTTATGGCTCAAGAGAAGCTAGAAGAAGCAAAAGACTTAGGTATCGCTCTTATCGCTCTCACACAAGAAGATAACGATTATGTACTCGTGAGTGATATCTATATAAAGCAGAAAAAATTTGATACCGCAATAAAATACCTTGAGAGTGCATATGCAAAAAGCTATAGCGAAGAGGTGCTTGATAAGATTTCTATCATCTTTTATGTCAATCTACAACGCCCAAAAGAAGCAATAGCACAGCTTGAAACACACACTAGAATCCATGGATGTTCGGAATTGATTTGTGCAAGACTTATCGGATTTTACAGCAATGATAATAATATAGATGGCTTGCTTGAAACCTATTTACGGTTGTATGAGACTTTTAAAAGTGATGATGCAGCTAGAAATATTATACAAATATACGCATACAAAAAAGAGTACGACAAACTTGAACTTTTTTTAGAAGAAAGTAGTAAAGATGATTATCTACTTCTTCAAAGTTATATCAAATCCAAGAAGTTTAAAAAAGCAGCAGCACTTTCCTATGAACTGTATGAGCAAACTTTGGATGTGCATTATTTGGCGCAACATGCCATCTATCGCTATGAAGCATTAACAAATAAAAATGATAAAAAAGCTATAAAAGAAGTAGTAGCAACACTCAAAGAAGTTATAGAAAAAGAGAAAAATGCTACCTACTATAACTATCTGGGTTACTTAATGATAGACCATGCCATAGATATAAAAACAGGTATGACATATGTTAGATATGCACTCAAAGATGAGCCTAAATCTGCGTACTATCTCGATTCTTTGGCATGGGGATATTATAAACTTGGAAATTGCAAGAAAGCAAAAGCAATTTTAGATGAGGTGAAAAATCTTGAAGGTGGTAATGACCCTGAAGTACTCAAACATATGAAAAAAGTAAACGAGTGTATCAATAAAACTATAAAAGGTAAGAAAAAATAATGATATTAGATGAAATAATCAAAAAAACAAGAGAAGATGTAATACAAAGAGAAAAAGAGTTTTCATTTGATTGGTTGGGACGCTCTTTAGCGTTTAATGCAAGAGCGCCACGCGATGTGTTTCCATATCTGCGTGCTACAGAAGAGGACCCATACCGCATCATCGCTGAGGTGAAAAAAGCTTCTCCATCGAGGGGTGTGATTCGTGAAAATTTTGACCCGCTGGCTATTGCACAAAGTTATGAAAGAGGAGGGGCGAGTGCTATCTCTGTCCTCACAGAACCACACTTTTTTCAAGGGAACCTTGATTATCTAGCTGGGATTCGTCGTTATGTATCGATTCCACTTTTGAGAAAAGACTTCATTGTTACTAAATATCAAATATTAGAAGCATTAGTGCATGGTGCAGACTTTATCCTTCTTATCGCAGCAGCTCTCTCAAAAGGCGAACTCAAAGAGCTTTTAGCCTATACAAGACATGTCGGAATGGAAGCACTCGTAGAAGTACATGATAAATCAGACCTTGTAAAAGCTATCTACGCAGGAGCTGACATCATCGGGATTAATCATAGAAATCTTCAAACATTTGAGATGGATATGGAACTCTCATACAAGCTCATACCACTCATACCAAACGGAAAAATCATCGTAGCAGAGAGTGGCATATACGAACACGGACAGCTAGAAGATTTGAGTAAAGCAGGTGTGGATGCGTTTTTGGTAGGTGAATCTCTGATGCGCCAAGAAGATGAAGAAGAGGCGCTTAAAAAATTGAAATATTCTTGACATGTCATACCGCGTCATCGTGCACCCCTCCGTCATTCCGTGCTTGACACGGAATCTTTTATGACATGTCATATCTTTCAATACGCAAGAGATCCTGAATCAAGTTCAGGATGACGTGTTGGATAAGTTCAGGATGACGTGTTGGATAAGTTCAGGATGACGTGTTTGGTAAGTACAGGATGACGTGTTTGGTAAGTACGGAATGATGAGAGTGATTCCGTCATTCCGTGCTTGACACGGAATCTCATTTTCACTTATGACATGTCATAGCTTCTTAAAGCTCTGTACTCCAAGAGATAAATGCCCAGTTAAAAGGCTTTGGATGTGCGTTTTGTGTAACTACTTTTGTTTGGTAGTACTCTCTGGCTTTAGTATCTTCTTCAGTTGTTAGACCGTGTAGACTCCAACCAAGTGATGCTACAAACTCCTCTTCGCTTTGGCTTTTGATACTTCCTGGTGTTGCGATGTAGTCCACTTTTGCTAAGTGTCCTGATGAGTAGAGTATTAGCGGAATATACCAATAATCAGGCTTCGTGATAATCTTCTTGCCGATATGTTCTACTATCTCCATATCCACATAACTTCCACCCACTTTATAGGTAAGATAGCACGCTTTTTTGGCAAATGTACTCATCTTTAGAAGTGCTTGATTCATGTCTTCTACTTCCATGCTTCGAGAAGCTACAGCGATGTCGATATGCCCTAAAGTGCTCCAATCATCTTCCCATCCGATATGATGTGTAGTGATGTTTGTAATGCCCTCACGCGCTGCATATGCTTCGAGTTCATCGAGCATACTACGTGAGAAGTCAATCGCTATGACATGTTTTACTTTTTGTGCGAGAGGTATTGCAAGTGTTCCAGGACCACATCCGATATCCAAAACCACTTCATCACCACTAATCTCCATACGAGAGATAAACTCATCTACATAGTCAGAACGCTGCATCCGTGGAGCCATTTCTTTGGAACGCTTGTCCCAATCATCAGCCTTTTTACCTTTAAATACCGTTTGC
>JAVETY010000129.1:0-4693 GCA_034005815.1 Sulfurimonadaceae bacterium
CAATCTCCTATTATAGAAGGTGCTCTTGTACCAAATACTTATAAAGTACCTATGGGAATTGATGAGAAAAAACTTGTAGAGATTCTTTTAGCACACTCCTTATCTCAAATGGAAAGCATCTCAAGAAAGATTTTTGGAACTTTTAATAGAGAAAAATGGTTTCGTTTTGTAGCAATTGCATCTGTTATAGAGAAAGAATCAGCGAATAAAGAGGAGATGCCACTGGTAAGCTCCGTGATTTATAACCGATTAAAAAAAGGGATGAAGCTTCAAATGGATGGAACACTCAATTATGGACAATATTCACATATAAAAGTAACACCATATAGAATCAGAAATGATGAGAGTTTTTACAACACATATAAACATAGCGGTATCCCAAGCTTTCCTGTATGTAATGTTAGCTTTGATGCAATTCGAGCTGCTATATATCCAGCACAAACTGATTATCTCTATTTTATGAAAATGAAGAATGGAACGCATAATTTCACATGTAACTATTCTACACATTTGACCAATATAAGAGATGTTACTAAATGAAACATATTTGGTAAATATCGAAATATTTTCTCTTTTGGACCATACAAAATCGCTTCTTAGTGTTATTATTGAGTTTGTAAATTTCCATACAGTTACACATTGAAAACTTGTAGGAAAATAAAATATCAACTTGAGGACACAACATGTCAAAAATAATTTGGTCAAAAATAGATGAAGCTCCGGCTCTTGCAACTTATTCTCTTTTACCTATCGTTAATGCTTTTACAAAAGCTGCAGGCGTAGAAGTAGTTACGAGTGATATTTCACTTGCTGGTAGAGTTTTAGCTGCTATGGGTTTAGCAGAAGATGAGCTGTCAAAGCTTGGTCACGTTGTTTTGCAAGAAGATGCAAATATTATTAAACTTCCTAACGTATCTGCATCTGTTGGTCAATTAAAAGATTGTATCACTGAGCTTCAAGGACAAGGTTTTGATATCCCAGCCTTTCCTGAAAACCCTTCAAATGCACAAGAAGAAGCAGTAAGAGCAAAATATAATGCTTGTTTAGGTTCGGCTGTGAATCCAGTATTGCGTGAAGGAAACTCTGATAGACGTGCCGCAGCAGCTGTGAAGAAGTTTGCACAAAAAAATCCTCATAAGCTTAGAGCATATGCAGCAAATTCAAAAGCATATGTTGTTCATATGGAAGGTAAGGGCGATTTTTACGGCAATGAGAAGTCAGTAACTATGACAAAAGCACAAAAAGTAACCATTGCTCTTAATGGCAAAGAGTTAACATCTATAAAAGCGATAGATAAAGAAGTACTTGATGGTACTTTTATGTCTGTAAAAGCTTTAAGAGCATTTATCCAAAAAACAATTGATGATGCAAAAGCAAATGGCGTTTTATGGTCTATTCACCTTAAAGCTACTATGATGAAAATCTCAGATCCAATTATGTTTGGTCATGCACTTGAAGTATTCTTTGCTCCTGTATTTACTAAATATGCATCAGAGTTTAAAGAGCTTAAAATAAATGCAAACCAAGGTATCTCTGATATTGAGAAAAAAATCAAAGGTCACGCTAAGGAAGCTGAAATTAAAGCTGCTTTTTTATCTGTAGTAGAATCAGATAGCCCAAAAATCGCAATGGTTGATTCTGATAAAGGGACAACAAACTTTAATGCTTCAAATGATGTGATTATCGATGCTTCAATGCCAGTTGTAGTTCGTGAGGGTGGTAAACAATGGGATAGAAATGGTGATGCATGTGAGTGTGTTGCAGTTATCCCTGATAGTACTTATGGGATGTTTCACCAAGAGATGGTAGCAGATTGTGTTAAAAATGGTCAGTATGATGTAGCAACTATGGGTAACGTAGCAAACGTCGGTCTTATGGCGCAAAAAGCTGAAGAGTATGGTTCTCATCCAACTACTTTTGAGTTAAAAGAGTCTGGAGTAGTAACTGTAACTGCTGAGGATGGTACAGTTTTAATGTCATTTGATTGTGAAGCTGGTGATATTTGGAGAATGTCTCGTGCAAAAGACATTCCTATCAAAGACTGGGTAAGACTTGCAGTTGAACGTGCTCGCCTTACAGGACTTCCTACTATATTTTGGTTAGATAAAAATAGAGCGCATGATGCAGAGATGATCAAAAAAGTAAATTTATACTTAAAAGATTACGACGCATCAGGACTAGATATTCAAATCATGGATATAGCAGCAGCAACAAGATATACGAATGCACGTGTAAGACGTGGTGAAGATACTATCTCTGTAACTGGTAACGTACTTCGTGATCATTTAACTGATATGTACCCAATTTTAGAGCTTGGAACATCTGCTAAAATGTTATCAATCGTACCATTATTAGCTGGTGGTGGGTTATATGAAACAGGTGCGGGTGGATCTGCTCCAAAACATGTTGAGCAATTTCTAAAAGAGGGACACTTGAGATGGGATTCTTTAGGTGAATTTTTAGCACTTGCAGAGTCTTTAAGATTTATTGGTCAAAAAAACAATGATTCAAAAATCGTAGCACTAACAGAGGCATTAGACATTGCAAATGATAGCTATTTGGATAATAATAAAGAGCCTTCACGTAAATGTGGTGAGCCAGACAATAAGGCATCTCATTTCTTTCTTGCACAATATTGGGCAAAAGCACTTAGCAATGGTAACAATGCAGAGTTAGCTGCAAAGTTTGCACCTATAGCAAAAGCTTTGACTGATAATGAAGAGAAGATTATTGCTGAGCTTTTAGCTTCTGAGGGAAGTCCAAAAGATATTGGTGGATATTTCCATCCAAATGATGCAAAAGCAGAAGCAGCGATGCGTCCTTCAGCAACGTTAAACAATATTATAAACGCTATATAAGTACATTTTTCTCTTACACTTTTTGTGTAAGAGAATCGTTTTTTTTGTGAAACTTTTAGAAGTTTTATACAAAAGACGAGAGTCTTTATCTCTGTTTTAGTATACTAATAGACTTTGTGTTTCATAACATGCTATAAAATATACAAAATAAAGACACAAGAACATAATTTTAGGAGTTTATATGAATCAAGGAAAAAGAGTAGGAATTATTGGAGCTGGAAACGTTGGAGCTACCGTTGCATATTCTTTAGCGATGCTTGGATCATGTCATGAAATTATTCTTCGCGATAATAAATACGATGTTGCTAAAGGTAAAGCTTTAGACATGTCACAAGCAGCTGCTGCAGTACGAAGTCATACTGTAGTACGTGTAGCAGAAAGTATGGAAGAACTTTTAGACTGTGATGTTGTTGTTATTACAGCAGGGAGCCCTAGACTTCCAGGGATGAGTCGTGATGATTTACTTATGATAAATGCAAATATTACAAAAGATGTTATAAAAGGGGTAGCTAAATACTCTCCAAATGCTATTGTTGTTATGGTTTCTAATCCACTTGATGCGATGACGTATGTAGCACTCAAAGAGAGTGGATTCGCGAGAAGTCGTGTTCTTGGAATGGCTGGAATTTTAGATAGTTCAAGAATGGCGGCATTTATTCAAGAAAAGCTCGGTTACGGTGGTGGACAAATTCGTGCTTCTGTTATGGGTGGACATGGAGATGATATGGTTCCACTTCCACGTTACTCAACTGTTGCAGGTGTTCCACTTACAGACCTTTTATCAGATGCAGAGATTGCAGAGATTGTAGAGCGTACAAAACACGGTGGAGCTGAGATTGTAGCACACTTAAAAACAGGTTCAGCATACTATGCTCCAGCAAAATCAACAGCACTTATGGTGGAAGCTATCTTAAAAGATACAAAACAAATCCATTCATGTGCAGTGTATCTTGATGGAGAATATGGATACAGCGATGTAGTATCTGGTGTGCCTGTTATGATAGGTGCAAATGGTGCTGAAAAAATCATCCAAGTCACTTTAGATGATGCTGAAAAAGAGATGTTTAAAAACTCATGTAATTCAGTACAGCAGCTGATTAATACACTTAATAAAAATAATTTTTTTGGGGATAAATAATGCGTGAAATTGCTTATAAAGAGATAGTACAAGCGGTACGGGATATTATTATTTATTCAGCATATAATCTGCCAAAAGATGCTCTTGCTGCAATGCAAGAAGCGTATGCAAATGAAAAAAGTCCTGTAAGTAGAGAAGTTTTAAAACAATTACTTGACAATGCACATATTGCTAGTAGTGAATCACGTCCACTTTGCCAAGATACGGGTTTAGCGGTGTTTTTTGTTAAAGTGGGTGCAGATGTAAGAATCGTTGGAGGTCTTTTAAAAGATGCTATCAACGAAGGAACAGAAAAAGGGTATATTGAAGGCTATTTAAGAGCATCAACATGCCATCCTTTTACCCGTGCAAATCTCAAAGATACAGTGGGATATAACCTACCAGCAATTATCCATTTTGACATAGTTGCGGGTGATAAAATTGATATCGAATATGCTGCAAAAGGTGGCGGAAGTGAAAACGTTTCTCGTGCAAGAGTTTTTGCTCCAGCTGCTGGAAAAGAGGGCGTTTTAGAGTTTGTAAAAGAGTGTATCTCTGATGCGGGACCTAACCCTTGTCCACCTCTTACTGTAGGTGTGGGTATTGGTGGAACTTTTGAGAGAGCTGCAATATCGAGTAAGCATGCACTATTTAGAAATATTGGTTCAGTCAATGAAGATCCAGAGATGGCAGAATTTGAAGAAAAAATCAAACTAGA
>JAVETY010000024.1:0-2741 GCA_034005815.1 Sulfurimonadaceae bacterium
GACCAAGGTTTAGGATGCATGCAAGACAATGATATGGCGTTAGAATATTGCCGTAAAGCTGCACACAAAGGGCATGAAAAAGCAAAATCGATTATCCGTTCGCTTCAAGAAGAAGGCAAAATAGTATTTTGATTATTAGAAATCACACAAAAGAGATGCAATGTTTACAGGACTGATACGAGAGATAGCAAATGTCAAAAGTTTTGTAGGAAGCACACTTACAATCAAAGCAAAACATGAAGCAAAAATAGGTGATTCTATCGCTATAAATGGCGCATGCCTTACGGTTATAAAAGTTTTACACGATGGATTTGCAGTAGAACTTTCTCCTGAATCACTCTCCCACCTAGCACATGAGAACTACAAAAATGAAGTACATATCGAGCCTGCCATGATGATGGGTGATAGATTTGAAGGGCATGTCGTTCAAGGGCATGTTGATGCTATCGGAGTTGTAGAAGAGATAAAAAATAACGGTAATTCTTATGATGTTTATATCTCTATAGAGAAAAAGTTTATCCCCTATATCGTCCCAAAAGGTTCTATCACAATAGATGGAGTAAGTCTTACTATTAATGATGTTTTAGAGGATAAGTTTCGCCTCACAATCATTCCCCACACCATGAAAGAAACACTTTTTCGTACCTATAAAAAAGGAAGCCGTGTCAATGTAGAAACAGATATGTTTGCGCGTTATATCGCACATATACTCTCTCATCAAACTTCAAAAAGTTCTCTCTCATGGGATCAGGTCGATGCTATAAGTTCAAGATACTAAATGGCGACCAAAGCAGCAGCACTTAGCTATGATGAAAAAAGTGCGCCCAAAGTTGTAGCAAGTGGAAAAGGCAGCTTAGCGCAAAAGATTATAGAAAAAGCAGAAGAGTTTTCTATCCCACTTTTTGCAAATGAAGCACTTGTAAATTCCCTTGTAGAGCTAGATATCGACCGTGAAATTCCAGCGGAACTCTACCAAACAGTCGTAGAAGTGTTTGTTTGGCTGATGAAAAACGAAACAAAAAAATGAAACAGAAAATCCTCAAAGACTATTTCGGTCACAACGCTTTTCGTCCACTTCAAGAAGAGGGAGTTGACGCTATTTTAAGCGGTCGTGACTTGGTGATGATTCTCCCAACGGGTGGTGGAAAATCTCTCGTGTACCAACTCCCTACACTTATTATGAATGGTGTGAGTATCGTTATATCACCACTTATCGCCCTGATGCAAGATCAGGTTGCTTCGCTTCTTGCGCAAAACATGTCTGCTGCGATGCTCAGTTCTGCCCAAACAAAAGAGCAAAGCGATGAGATAATAGAGCAGTTGCACCAAGGCAAGCTCAAATTTCTCTATCTCTCACCAGAACGTCTTAACACACCCTTTATCCTCTCACTTTTGCGCTCACTCGATATTAACTTTTTTGTCATCGATGAAGCGCACTGTATCTCGCAATGGGGACATGAGTTTCGTGATGATTATCGTGCTCTTGGAAAGCTTCGTGCTAACTTTCCTCACACTCCTATCTGTGCATTTACTGCGACGTCAACTTTTCATGTTACAGAAGATATATTGCGTGAGTTACAGATGGATAATCCTCTGCTTCTCAAGGGGAAAATCTTCCGTGAAAATCTTTTTATCAATATCCAAAGACGCATCGGCAATGGCTACGACCAGCTCAAAAATTTTCTCGTAGCGCATAAAAATAAAAGCGGAATCATCTATGTAAGTTCTCGCAAAAAGACAGAAGAGATAAGTAACTATCTCAATATAAACGGCTATAAATCCCTTCCCTATCATGCAGGATTACCACAACATACAAGAGAGCAAAACTTCCGTATATTTGTCAATGACAAGGTCGACATTATGGTCGCAACTATCGCATTTGGGATGGGAATTGACAAAAGCGATATCCGTTTTGTAGTGCATATGTCACTTCCAAAATCGATAGAAAACTACTACCAAGAGATAGGACGTGCAGGACGTGATGGAGAAAAAAGTGGCGTACTTTTACTTTTTAATGCATCAGATATTGCCCAGCATAAACGATTTTTGGAAGAACTTCCACCAAGTGAGTACAAAGAGCATATCGGTGAAAAAATAGAGCAAGTCTATCGCTACGCTACAAGTGAAGAGTGCCTACATCAGCAACTTGCAGAGTATTTTGAAGATACTTTAGAACCGTGTGTAGTCGCATGTGCGAACTGTACACAAAGCGATGCAAAACGACAAAGTATCACCCGTGAAGCGCAAATGCTTCTCTCCGCTATCTACAAATCAGGGCAAAACTTTGGTAAAAACTATATTATCGATATATTGCGCGGTTCCAAAGACCAAAAGCTTTTACAAAACGAAGCAGAAAAACTCTCGACCTATGGCATAGGAAAGCACTTGAGTAAAAAAGAGTGGTTTGTAGTCTTAGAGCGACTTCTAGAATTAAAAATCCTTAGTACAGGAGAGTTTATGACGCTCAAACTCACACAAAGTGCAGTCGATGTGCTCAAAGGTGCACTAGAGATTACAATCAAATCAAGCCGCATGCAGATTGAGAAAAAAGCAGAAAGTTTTGATGATGAAGAGGTAGATTACGACAAAGAACTCTTTGAAGCACTCAGAGCCAAACGTACAGAGTTAGCACAAGAGCTAGGCGTGCCAGCCTACTTAGTATTTTCAGATAAAACACTCAAACAGTTAGCAAGTGTAAGACCAATGGACAAGCTTGGCATGTTAGAGATAAATGGAATCGG
>JAVETY010000024.1:2841-20188 GCA_034005815.1 Sulfurimonadaceae bacterium
CGTGCCAGCCTACTTAGTATTTTCAGATAAAACACTCAAACAGTTAGCAAGTGTAAGACCAATGGACAAGCTTGGCATGTTAGAGATAAATGGAATCGGGATGAAAAAATACGAGCAGTTTGGTGCAGAGTTTTTGGCAGTTTTGGAAGGATATTAATGAGTATTCCGTCATTCCGTGCTTGACACGGAATCTCTTTGGTCTTGTCGCACTTTGAGATCCTGAATCAAGTTCAGGATGACGTGTGTAACGTCATTCCGTGCTTGACACATTCCGTCATTCCGTGCTTGACACATTCCGTCATTCCGTGCTTGACACGGAATCTCTTTGGTCTTGTCGCACTTTGAGATCCTGAATCAAGTTCAGGATGACGGGTATTCCGTCATTCCATGCTTGACACATTCCGTCATTCCGTGCTTGACACGGAATCTCTCAACGCTCTTACATCTGGATTTATAGATATTTTATGTTTCATATCTATCACTTCTACACCCTCAACATCCCCTTTAGACGCAATAGTAAAATCTCGTACTTTGTCTCCAGAAGCTAGAAATATATTAAAATCGTTTTGAAAAAGTGCTAAACGGATTTGTAGTGCTATAGAGTATGTCGTGAGAAGTCCATCGGGTTTGATACACTTGGCAATATCTGCAAAATACTCTAATGTCCATAACACAGGATTAGCTTTTGGAGAAAAAGCATCTTGATATATGATGTCAAAAGTATCCACTTCAAACTTTTTTATATACTCTCTAGCATCTCCTATAAAAACTTCTACATGCCATCTATCATCACTATATATTCCAGTTGTAGCAAGAGACTCTATAATCTTTCTAAATGGCTCAAACTCTTTTGGATAGTGAAATAAAGGGAGTGATTTTATCAGATTTGCATCGAGTTCAGGAGTGTAAATACGGAGCTTTGAGGTTAGATTATATTGTTTACAGTAATATAATGTTGCAAATGTGTTAAATCCAAGCCCAAAACATATATCCAAAATGACTATCTCTTTTTGGTGTTTTTTACGTTCTAATGCTGGAATAACATGTTTGCTAAGAGACTCATGAAGTGCTCCATCTTTGGTTGAGTGATAATGTTCCTCATACTCTTTTGAATAGGCTGTGTAGGAGCCATCTTCACTTAAAACCATGGCATGTGAGGGGGAGTTGAAATCTTTGTTCATAAATTTTTGAGTTTTACAACCCATTCCCCCACATGTGCATTTTTTTTGCGACTATGATATCGTAGTCTTCTAGTATATCTATCTGGTTTGGTGTGCGGTATTCACATGTTATGAGTGCGTCGTAGAGTTCTTCATAAGGGAGAAGCCCTTTTTTCTCCATAATGATTATTTCAGCTGTATTAGCTAGTGTGGTGTACGCAGTTTTTAGTAGTTGTGTTTGATTTTCATGTATGGCGTAAATATCTTTGAGTATGACTTTATCATGTTCACGTGGGAGTGCACGAAAGGTTTGTGTGAGCTCTTTTATATATTGTGTCTCTACATTTGTTTCATGATTTTCATCCGTATAAAGTGCGAGTCGCAGAGTACCACCTACGCTTTGCAAGAGCTCATCTAATGCTATTGTCGTGTTATCTGGTTTGGTTGTAACTTGGATATAACGATTGCCTGGAAGTGGGCGGAAGAGTTGCATGAAGTTTGTTAGATTTTTCATGATGAGCCTTTACTTTTTAACGTATCACTGAGATCCTGAATCAAGTTCAGGATGACGGAGTTTCGTCATTCCGTGTTTGACACATTCCGTCATTCCGTGCTTGACACATTCCGTCATTCCGTGCTTGACACATTCCGTCATTCCGTGCTTGACACATTCCGTCATTCCGTGTTTGACACGGAATCTCTTTTGTCTTGTCGCACTTTGAGATCCTGAATCAAGTTCAGGATGACGGAGTTTCGTCATTCCGTGCTTGACACGGAATCTCTTGTTTATTGTGCTTTAGTACGCCATATCGTGTAATTCTCTAAAGAGATAGGCTTCTACTATATCTTCTATGCTTCTTTGTGTGTGTGCTACGAGTGGCATTATATTGAGTTCCATAAATGGCATAGGGTTTTCATGATCACCACTAAATATCACTGCTTCAGAGAGTGCTTCAAATCCATCATACGATGCAGCATAATTTGTTTCTTGAATAACGCCCTCTTCTACTAATACTTGTGCCCATATTTTTGCATCCATTACGTTACATAAGTTTGCTTCTTGTGTATCTTCGCTATCCATAGGCAAGAGCAGATACATCTACTCTACCTTGTCCAAATCAAGTGCTAGAGCGTCGTTGTCCATTACGTCTATATCTTTGTTAAGGATATTTCTTGCTATCTCTTTGGCTTCTTCTAGTGAGTGCATTTCATATGTTCCGCATTGGTAGATATTGAGCTCTGGGATATCGTTTTGTGATGGCACTGCTAGGACATCTTTCATCGATGCTTCCCACGCATGTGCTACGCGCTCTTCATCTGGTGTGCCTATGAGTGACATGTAAAAACCTGTGCGACATCCCATAGGTGAGATATCGATGATTTCTACGCCATTTCCATTGAGGTGGTCACGCATAAACCCTGCAAAGAGGTGTTCAAGCGTGTGGATGCCTCTTTCTGAGAGAATATCTTGGTTTGGTTTTACAAAACGCAAGTCAAACACTGTGATATCATCACCTTTTGGTGTTTGCATAACTTTTGCTTTGCGTACTGCTGGAGCTGGCATGATAGTGTGATCAACACAAAATGAGTCTAATAATGGCATGGTAAAATCCTTTGTAATTTTATAAGTGTAATTATTTTGCTAAAATCTCTTGTTTGAGTTTTGTAAACTCTTCTTCGCTTAGTATCCCTTTTTCTTTAAGAGCGTACGCTTTTTCGAGTTCTTCTGTTTTAGATGTTTTTGATTCTTGTACTATAACTGTTTGTTTTGCTTCTTTTTCTGGGAGGATTAGCTCTGTAATTGCTTTGTTGCGGTCTGCTTCGTATGCGCCTGCTAGGTACATCTTTTGTATCTCTTTTGCACCTACTGCATCTTTGACATGTACAACTTCAAACTTCCCAAAATCATCTGAGTGGCTTTTGACTCTTAGATAGTAGGTTTGTCCTGCTTGGAGATTTAGGTCTATCTTTTGTATCTCTATATCAGCTCTAGAAATCCCGAACTCTATAGCAGTTGGTTTTAAGTCAAAGGCTTTGTACTCTTGTACCATGATGCCACCATCTGTCTTTTTGCCATTGATAGCGACTTTGTAGGAAGGTTTACGATTTGCTTCAACAAACCCGTCATGTTCTACTACATAGATATAAACAAGTGAAGCATCAGCTAATGGCTCCTGTGGTTTAAATGGTACTTTAGCACATCCGCTTAGTAACATGCCAACAACTACGAAACAGCTATATAGGAGTATCTTTTTCATTTTTCTCTCTTTTGGTTAAATTAGAGATTATTATACAAGAAGAAAACTTTAGAGGAGTTATAAAAAAAGAGTGGAAAATTAAAATCCCCAAGCAAGAGCTCGGGGATGTGTAGCGTTATAAATTTCTAAAGGATTAGAAGTTTACAGATGCAACAACACGTACGTATTGTCCGCCAACTGATTTATCAGTTGCGCTATCATTCATATCACGGTGCATTACGATACCCATAAGGTCAAATGCTCCAACTTTTTGAGATACAGTTGCATATACTTCTGTAGTTTCTAAAGTTTGTGCTTTAAATCCATTAATACCCATTACTTGGTCTTTGCTTCCACTATTTGTATTGTTTACAACGTTAAGTGAAAGAGCTGTATCAGCAAGTTTTGTAGCTGCTGAAAGTTTAAATGCCATTGAACCTGGTTGTGCTACGTACTGACCATCAGTATAGATACCTTGTGTTGGTAACATAGTCTTTTTGTAACCTGTTGCAGTGTTTGCTACTGGTAAATCACCTTCATTTACATATGAAGCTGCTCCAAAGATTTTGATATCTGAAACACTAATATCAGCGCTTAATGCAGCTGCAAAAGTTGCATCGCCGTTTACACCATCAGTTTTTTTATCAAGTGCTTTTGCTAGTTCTGAACTTGCTGTGTGATCCATATATGCTAAGTAACCTTTAACATTTACATCTCCAGCTTTCATACCTACATCTAACCATGCAGCGTATGCATCAACTTTTTGTGTTAATGTTGGTACTGTTGATTCGATAGCATCATTAATATAGTAAGCCCAAAAGTTTGCTGTCATAGCATCATTTTTGTAAAGTGCAGCTAAAGCGTATGCTCCACCATAGTAACTATCAAATTCATCACCAGCTTTAAATGTACCATTCACATATTTAGTAACAATACCAGCATTACCAGCATTTAATTCAAATGTGTCTGAACCACCATTTCCTTGACCTATAAATGCAGCAATTAAAGTTACATTTTCGATTGAGCTGTTGATAGCAACTGCTGCGTCAAATGTATTTGGCATTGCATTCCATCTCTCTGTAAATGCTAAAGGGGTATCAAGCTCTTGTTTACCAAACTTAAGAACTGTATCTGGAGCGATAGGCGCTGTAAAATAAAGCTCTCCAAAGAAAGGTCTGTGAGCGCTAGCATCAGTAAATCCATCTTGGCCACTATTAACAGCATTATTAGCTCTTGTACGAACATCACTTACTACATCATTCTCAAGACCCATTGTAGTACCTTGATACAATGTTGCACCAAAACCTACATCACCTTGTTTACCAGTCATACCAAGTTTGAATACAACTTCACCAGATGCTGAATCTTGGTTAAAAAGACTTCTATCTTTTACTGGTTTTTCACCTTGATTGTCTGTCTCATACCAAAGTTTTGCTTGACCGTTTACTTTGATATCTTCTAATGCACTTGCAGTAGTTGATAACGCGATTGCTGCCGCAGCAACTGATACTAAAATTTTTTTCATTCGATTCTCCTGATTTTATTTTAATTTATCACCGCTCTAGGAAGTGATAGTAAAATAACAGATTCTGTTATTATGGCTATCACTTCTATCACGATAATAAATAAAAGTTCGAGTCATTATAATCGACCTATTTTTAATCTAAGTTGAAAGCATACTTATTATTTACAATTTATTTACTTATTTAACAATTTTGCACTTTTACATATTTTCTAACGATGAAATAGTGGTATTTTAGGGGGATTTAGAGGTTTAAAGTAGATTATAAAAAAAACGAAAATATCTATAAAAAGGTGTAGCAAGATGCTACACCTTAGTTATTAGTGTAATTTTCTCCAAATTTGCTTTTTCCAAAGGAATGCAAAGATAGCTAAAAATGCTACATAGAGAATCACTATCGGTCCAAGAGCTTCACGCTCCTCTTTTTTACTATCACCGATTTGTGTCATATACTCTACTACTTGTTTTTCAGCCTCTTGTGTTAGACCAACACGTGGCATACCTGTACCTTCAAGCTGTCTTTGTGGATCATTGATAAAGTTGTGTAAGAACTCATTTCCACGGCTTTTGATATATTGTGAAAGATCTGGAGGAGTTGCTCCGATATAGTCTTTCATAGTATCTGCAGGTGTATGTGCTTTGATGCCAGCGTATGACATGTCATGACAACGTACACATGCCGCTTCAAATACTTGCTTGTTGTGAGCTTTGCTTACTTCAAAAGGTGTTGCATCTTCTGCAGTCTCTGGAGCTTTGATACCTTTACCAAGTTCTACTAAATATGCAACAATATCACGTACTTCTTGGTTTTCCATCCAGTCTGATGCTGGCATAGGGAACATTGCCTCACCATTTGCTGGGTATTTGTGCTCAATATGCATTGCTTTTACTGGGTCGATAATGAGTCCAGCTAAAAAGTTTGCATCATAAATACGACCTGAAAGTGATAAATCAGGTGGGACTACACCATATGTTGCAGCAGAATCCGCATCACTCATAAGAGCTGGATAACCTTCATACTCCATAGAGTGACATGCCAAACAGTTTGCTGCAACTAAAGTTTTACCATTTTGTACATTACCATGAAGTGAAGAGACTTCACCCACTCTCTGCCAAAATGCTTTTGTTGCTTCTACTTGCTCATGCATAGATTCTATAAGAGCTTCTATTGCTGAAGTATCTTTACCCTTTGCTTGTAGCTTTGCAACTTGTTTTTTTGTTTGTTCGATTTTTGCTTCGAGTTGCTCTATATCACCTTTACCATCAAATGTATAAGATACATCTGCTACAGGTGGGTGCATCTCATGATGAGCAAAAGGTTCAAATCCCCAATATACATATCCTGCCATGACAGAGACAATAATCAAGATTCTAATCTCTTTAAGAGCTGGTGCAGCTTTTGCAAGAACAAAGTTTATAACAAATAAAACGATCGCTACGATAAGTCCGATTGCAATACTATTTAATGCGCTTAAATCTTCTGTAAAAAACATTATTTTCCCCCTACCATTTTAGCTTCGATTTTCGTTAAAAATGGAAGAGCTAAAAATAAAACTATAAACGTAATAGATGATGCAAAACCTATCCAAGCATTGACGCCGGTTGGTGGTAATTTACCAAAGATAGAAAGCACAGCTAAAACTGCCATAAGTGACCAGAACCAGTATTTAAATACAGGTCTTTGGTTTGCTGGTTTTACCATTGGAGATTTATCTAACCATGGTAAAAGAACAAAAATAATTTGTGCAAATCCAAATGCGATAAGACCTAATGATTTACCACTAATACCTGCGATATCAAAGAAGAAACCACGTAAAACCTCATATGACCATAAGAAATACCACTCAGGGTAAATATGTGCCGGAGTTTTTAAGCTATCTGCTTTATCAAAGTTTACAGGGTCCATAGCAAAAGCATTATGGTAAAACACAAGATAAAAGAAGAAAATCATAAATATCGAGATAACCATAAAGTCTTTACTTAAAAAATCTGGCCAAAATGCGATAACTTTAGAATCTTTTGTTTCTCCTGCTAAATATTTTTCACTCTCCTCTTTATAATCAAAGAACTCGCCCTCTTCGTTGTTAACGTGTGGAAAACGAAGTGTATAAAAGTGAAACACGATAGCACCTAAAATTGCTAATGGAAGCAAAAGTACGTGAAGCATAAAAAATCTTGTAAGCGTAGCATCTGATACGTAGAAGTTACCACGGATCCAAATAACAAGCTCATCACCAATAAGTGGAATACCACCAAAGATTTCAGTAATAACATACGCAGCCCAGTAAGACATTTGTCCCCACGGAAGCATATAACCAGAGAATCCCTCAGCTGAGAAAAGAACAAACAAAAGCATACCTGAGAGCCAAATCATCTCACGGCCCTTTTTGTATGAACCGTAGTAGATTCCTGTAAACATGTGGATATAGATAACTAAGAAAACAACCGAAGCACCAACACCGTGAATGTTTCTAAAGAGCCAACCGTATGCCACTTCTTGCATAATCGTGTAGTTTACACTATCAAACGCCATGTTTGCATCTGGCTTGTAGTACATAAGTAAAAAGATACCTGATACGATAAGAAGTGTAAATAGCATTGCTAAAAGTGCACCCATAGCCCAAAGGAAGTTGATGTTTTTAGGAATCCAATACTCCGTCATCATCACACGCAAGAAACCTGTTGTGTTTAGTCTTTGGTCAAACCACTCTCCTAAAGAGTTAGCTTTTTGAAATTCTGCCATCCCCTACCCCTTACGCTTGATTTTGCTGTGCACTAAGAACAGCAATTAACTCTTGATATTCGGGTCCACTTTCCCCGAGAACGATTGTGTTTTCATCTTTGATAGAAAACGGTGGGATGTCAAGTGGGCGTGGCGGTGGTCCAAAAGTATGGATACCAGCAGCGTTAAACTCTCCACCATGGCATGCACATTTGAAATCTTTATTTGCAGATGAATATGCTGGAATACAGCCTAAGTGTGTACAAAGACCAATCATAACAGAGTAATAATGCTCTCCTACTTTTACACTTCTTTTTTCAACCGCTGGCATATCTGCTGCAAATTTTAAAAGAAATATAGGTTTACCTTGCCACTTCACAACTTCTAGCTTGTTTTCAGCTAATTTACTAAGATCAACAGTAGTAAAACCAGCTGCCATAACGCTTGGAAGTGGATCCCAAGTCTTTTTCATAGCAACCAGTGAGCCTACTGCACCGACAGCTGCAACAGCACCAAATGCTTTACCCATAAAACCTCTACGGCTTCCATTTATCATACCTACTCACTTTTGATGAATTTTGAGAAACGTCATTGTATCCCAAATAAGTTTTAATTATTTATAATTTTAAGGCTTGTTTTATAAAATTGGCTATTTTGTTACTTTTATGTTCCCTTTTGTAATACTTATGTGTTTTTATGTGTGCTAAAATTTTATCTAATTCTTGACGATTGTAATCTTTCACGATGGGTATATTTAACTCTTCAAATAGCTTTACAAAGTCATCTTTATACCCTGTTCTTTGAAAATAGATGGGTTTATTTGCACATGCCAAACTCTCTAAAATAGCCTGTGGGGATGCACTTAAGAGGATTTTTGAGCGTTGTATAGTTTCTTTATACTCTAGAAATGTACTAGAACTTTTAAAATGTTTTTCCAACATCGTTTCATAATCCAAAAAATAATAAAAACCTAACTGTAAATGCGCATCCAATCCATCTACAAATGCAAAATTAGATTCAAGCTCTTTGTGATAATCGTCATCTCCAAAGAAATAGGTTAAATTTATATCTTTTTGACCCTCATAATTGTAGAAATCTTCGTCTACGGCGTAACCATGGCATGTCTCTGTATCATCTGGTGTATATATAGAAATCAAAAACTCATTTTTTTCTTTTTGCTCTTCTTCTCTATCGCTTAAACGAATGAAAGTAGAGAAATACCCTCTCATATCTTGAAGCATTGTAGGATTTGTCTCACTCGAGTCTAAGATAAGTTTATCTCCATTATGAGCGATTTGTGGAATATTTCGAATCACATCAATCCCCACACATTTTTCTACTCCATAATCCTTTGCAACACTTGCAATGCGAAAGTCGGAACACAAAAGGGTTATATCTGCACCTTGCAAAGATTTGATAATCGCTGCTGCACGGCGAAATCTATCAAGCCCCACACGATGCCCAGTTTCTGCGTAGTAGTATATTTTCATTAGTTTCCTTTGTATGTGATGCTAAAGAGATTCCGTGTCAAGCACGGAATGACGGTGTGTGTCAAGCACGGAATGACGAGTTTTCCGTCATCCTGAACTTGATTCAGGATCTCATGAGTTTGATTGAAATATGGCATGTCATAGAGATTCCGTGTCAAGCACGGAATGACGTTGTGTGTCAAGCATGGAATGACGGTGTGTGTCAAGCATGGAATGACGGTGTGTGTCAAGCACGGAATGACGAGTTTTCCGTCATCCTGAACTTGATTCAGGATCTCATGAGTTTGATTGAAATATGGCATGTTATAACTCTTTTTCTTCCAATTTTTTTAGTAGCTCTTTGCCTTTTTTGATCTGCCAACATACAATTCCTAGTTCATCTTCGAGTTCTTTTGTAGAAAGCTCTTCTTTTTGCTCTTGTATCTGTTTTTTTATCTCTTTACGTTTTGTACGTAATTTTTTTAGTAAAATTTTAATCGATTTTTTCTTACTCGCCTTCTCAAAATTTCCTAAGTGAAGATACTCTTTTGTAATCTCTATAAATTTAGAAATTTTCATAACTGCTCCTTCTCTTTTTCTTGTAGTTTTTCCTCTAATATTTGGACAACATCCTCATCATCTACGAGCATGTGATTTTCTATATTTTTGAGATCTCCCATTTGTGGGATAAAAATCGTCTCTGCCATCGCTATAAGGTTTTTACCAATGTTATACGCATAAGTACTATCGTTCATCAGCGAAGTTGCCATCTCGTTTGTTATCATCCTTTTTCTAATGAGCTCATCGAGTGTACCATTACTAAGGACATCATTTTGTTTGTTATACACCTTTGCTTTGGAGAGCAAGAGCATCATCACATCTTCCTCTTCTGTAGTAGCAATGGTATTAATATTACGCAAAAGTTCTGCAAGATTTTTGCGCATTTTGTTATACTCTTCACGGATATAACTATTTTTACTTTTTGCATATTTGATGATGTTTTTTTGTAGATGCTTTGTATCTTTGAGCGCTTCTACTATATCTCTGTTTGCAAGTTTGAGAGCGTAGAGTTCATCGATTTTTTCAGGTGGGAACTTTCCTTGTGCTTTGGTAGCATAGTTGATGATATCCCCATAAATTCCTTTGATTTTTTTATTATAAAGCTCATCCATATTTATAGGTATTGTGCCTAAACCCTCTTTTACCACATCATCTAAATCAACATTTGAAACGACTCTACTGGGTTTAAGATTGAGTCCACTTGCGATAATATCAAAAGCATTTTCATAAAGATGTTTTGTTTCTTTATAGATAGCACCCATAAGAGCAGATGGGAATTCTAAAACCGAATCATTGAGATACTTCGCATTTTCTATTTTTTCTTTTGTATCTTTTTCTAAGATAACTTTGTCTAAAAATTTTACAAGATTATCGATAAATGGAAGGATGATAATGATACCAACAGCTTTAAAAAGTGTATAAAAAAGTGAGAGCTTGAGGGTATAATCATCTTCATCTATTCCCATCCAAGCACTAAGATAATCAACACTCAAAATCATCTGATGTAAAAGTATAATTGCTATGATGCCTGTGACTACATTGTAAATAAAATTAGCAGCGGCGAGGCGTTTACCATCGGCGTTGGAATTGAGTGCGGCCAGTATTGCAGTTATTGTCGCTCCTATATTGGTACCAATTGCAAGGGCAAGCGCATTTTCATAGGAGATTTGTCCAGCGGCAAGAGCGGTGATAATAAGCACAAAACTAGCGTGAGAAGACTGCACGATAATGGTGATAAATATCCCCACCACACTAAAGATAAGAAGCCCTTTCATGCCATCAACACTCAAACTCGCTAAATCGATGGTCGCTTTATATGCCTCAAACCCCTCTTTCATGTAATGGATACCTAAAAATAAAAATCCCATTCCAACAAGAAAGTTACCAAAACCTTTCATATTTTGGTTTTTTTGAAACATCAAAACCATACCAAACACAAGCATTGGCATAGCGTACGAAGCGATATCCACTTTAAGCCCAAAACCAGCCACGAGCCACGCGCCTGTTGTGGTTCCGAGGTTGGCTCCTAAGATGATTCCGATACCTTGCGTAAGGTTTAGAAGTCCAGCACCCAAAAAAGAGATAGTAAGTACGGAAATCAGGGAACTTGATTGTACAAATGTGGTGGTTAGAGTTCCAAAAGTGATACTTTTGTATAATTTATCCGTGTATCTTTGCAAGATTTTTTCAAGCACATCACCTGAGAACTTTTTGATACCCTCTTCTAAAAAAAGCATCCCAATCATAAATATAGCAACACCTGAAGCTATCTCTTTAAAATTGGGGCTAATCCAAAAACCATAGGCTAAAATAGATAAGATAGCAGGAAGTAGAAGAAAGTTAAGCACTTTTTGTGAAGTTCCTTTTTAGGGCAATAATAGCATATTTTGATGAGAATATGGTTATGTCATGCCATAGAAATCAAACAATCAAAACCCTCCGTCACTGCGAGTGAAGTGTGGCAATCTTTGGGCGCTAAGGAATATTTCTAACTGCACCGAGATTGCCACGTCGCTTCGCTCCTCGTAAGGACTGATATGTAAGACTTTATTTTGTTATTGCAAGAACAGTGTTTGAACCTTTATTTGTTATGGAAAGAATATATATGATGTCATAAAAATTGCGTTATTTTATGGACTGGAACTAATATTGCTTATTTTTAAGTAACTATGATTAGAATGAATCTAAAATCTCCAAAATAAGGTTTGAATGATGCATATTGTTTTACGTAACAATCTTATTCTTATCACAACGGGATTTGACACTCTCAATACCTCATGGATGAAAGATTTTCTTAATCGTCACACCCGTGGTATGCTATTTTTACCTCAATCCGTTTTAGTTTTTCGTAATGAAACACTCAAAGAAGTGCGTGAAGAATTTTTACATCGCTTAAGTGAGCATCATGCCAAAACTCATGAATTTAACCATGATTTCTTTTTGCGCTCGATGTTAAAGTTTGGCATGCAACCCATAAAAATAGAACTTAATAAACGTGAAGAACCAATAAATATCAATATAAATCTCTACGCTTATAATAAAAATACCGTTCTTATTACTCTAGATAAACCAAATGAATGGGTTACAAACTATCTTCGTTCTCAGCTTGAAGTGTATGTGGAGCGTGGAACCGATGTATCTTTAGTAGTGGATGTTTCAGATTTTAAAGCAAAAGCAAGATTAGAGAGAGCACTCAATAAAAAACATATTCTTCACTACACTATAAAATATAGTTTCGATAACCGTTTTATGAGTACTTTGTATGCAGATTTTGCCAACTATACTTTTGGGGATTTATGTAAACAAGAACAAGAAGAGGAAAATATCGCATTTTATTCTATCTTAGAGTGCCCAATTGGTGCAAGTCCAGAGCGTATCAGACATAACTATAAAAAGCTCTCGAAAGTGTACCATCCTGATAAAATTTTTAACGAAGAACCACATATGATAGCACACTATACAGAGAAATTTCAGCAACTCCAAGAAGCGTACCAAGCTTTAAAAAATGAATAGACTCAAACTATGAAAATAAATTTTCAAGAATTATCAGGAAATCATCTTAAAAAACATCTAAAAAATCTAATGTTGGTTCATATTTACTTTCACTTTTGAGTAAAATCTCAAAATCTTCTGCGCTATAAAGTGCAAGCTCTTTACCTTGATTTTGTACAAGCTCTTTGGAGAAACCACGCTTTGAGAAAAGGATAATCTGCGTTGGGATAATTTCAAGTTTATCGCACTTCTCTTTTATCTTATTCACCTCTTTTTTATTGACCAAACTATTTGTCCATTTACACTCACCTACATAGATAGAACCATCTTCTGTAATGGTGAGTATATCAATCTCCATCTTTGCATCCCAATAGCTACCCGTAGAGACTATCTGCGTATCACGCAAATGATAATCGAGTAAAAGTTCAGAAAGCTCTTCAAATATAAGACTTGTATAACTATGATTTCGCAGAGTAAAACGCTTGAAAAAATTCTCATAATCACCATTTTGTATCTCGTAGGTATGTGGATGAACAAAGTAGAACCAAAATCTCAAAAACGGGTGGATAAAAAACACCTTATGGGAGATGCGTCTTCTTGCTTCTTCCTTTTTTAATTTCTGATGTGGTTTTGATTTTTTTGCCTTTTCACGGGAATATTCCACCCAAATAAGCCCTTTTTCTTGGAAATATTTGAGAGATGCTCCCCCTTTTGCATTGGTCACACCTGCACGGTTAAATGCAGTAAACATTCTACGGTCCCCTTGTGCTAGCGCTGCAAGAAGGCGCTTCATCGCATTGTCTTCTAACGTAAGATATTCTATTTTTTGATTTAAAAGATGGTAGTTTTCTAAAATATGTGTTTGTATAAGCTGTTCTATAGTTTTACTACTATCCATCGCCCATCCCAAACCTCCGAAGATAGAGAAGTGTTCTATAAGAGTCTCCATATCATTTGGATAGTTTTTAAAATGAAATGAGCGAAATTGGTCTAATAACATTTTTCTCCATTGGCTGTTTTTAGCCCGTATGATAGTTTAAATCATCTTTAAAAATCAAGAGTTAAATCAAGAGTTTAAATATTTTTTGCTATAATTGCACTTTAATTCTGACTCAGAGAAGGATACCATTTTGCTTGAAGATATGAACGAAAAATGCGCGGTTGTAGGGATATATGGACATAAAGAGGCATCGAGACTAGCATATTTTGCTCTCCATGCTCTCCAACACCGTGGACAAGAAGCTGCTGGCATAAGCACATCTGATGGTAAAAAACTTCGCACCATCAAAGATCGCGGACTTGTTATGAGTGTTTTTAACGAAGAAAAACTTGCTACTCTTAGTGGCACAAGCGCTGTAGGACATACACGATATGCTACTGCTGGGGATGACTCTATCCTTGATGCACAACCTGTTTTCGCACGTTATGACTTAGGTGAGATGGCGATAGTACACAATGGAAACCTCACAAATGCGTTAGAGATTCGTACGAAACTTATTGAAAAAGGTGCAATTTTTCAAACTTACATGGATACTGAAAATCTTATCCATCTTATAGCAAAAAGCCAAAAAGAGCATCTCCTTGATCGTATCATCGATGCAGTTCAAAGAATAGAGGGTGCTTTTTCTTTAGTATTTTTAAGTAGAACAAAAATGTTTGCTATGCGTGACCGTCATGGTTTTAGACCTCTAAGCCTTGGCCGTATCGCCAATGGTGGCTATGTTGTAGCGAGTGAAACATGTGCTTTTGACTTAATAGGTGCTGAGTTTATCCGTGACGTAGAACCAGGGGAGCTTTTAATCTTTGAAGAAAACAAAGCTCCAAAATCGATCAAAGTTTTTGAGCCAACCCCAAAAAGATGTATCTTCGAGTATGTTTATTTTGCACGCCCTGACTCTGTAGTTTTTGGACAAAGTGTGTATAGAATGAGAAAAAACATGGGTACAGAGCTAGCGAAGATAGCTCCAATAGATGCTGATATCGTCATCCCTGTTCCTGATGGTGGAGTTCCAGCAGCTTTAGGATATTCACAAGCAAGTGGTATCCCTTACGAAGTTGGAATCATGAGAAACCACTATATCGGTCGTACTTTTATTGAACCAACACAAGAGATGAGAGACTTAAAAGTGAAGATGAAGCTTTCCCCTATGGTAGAGATTATCAAAGGCAAAAGCGTTATCGTAGTTGATGATTCTATTGTGCGTGGTACAACTTCAAGACGTATTGTAAGGATGTTAAAAGAGGCAGGCGCGCGTGAAGTTCACATGCGTATCTCTTCACCTCCAACAACTGATCCATGTTTTTATGGTGTTGACACTCCTGATAAAGAGAAGCTTATCGCATCAAATATGACAGTAGATGAGATTTGTGAGTTTATCGAAGCAGACTCTTTGGCATATCTCGATGAGGCTGCACTCTTACGAAGTGTCAATGCTTCTGATGATACATACTGTACTGCCTGCTTTACTGGTAAGTACATCGTTTAAGGGTGGTTTTGAAACAGATTTATACCTTTGGTGGTTATCTAAGGGAGAAGTTTTTTACTAAAGTACATAAAGTGGGGATTAATATCTCCGGCTTTACTTGTCCAAATATTGACGGAACCGCTGCATATGGTGGATGTACTTTTTGTGAAAATGAATCTTTTAGCGCAAGCACAGGAAAAACCAAAGCACTCAAAGGTTTTTATCTCAATCTTACTTCAAAAGAAAATCCTTTTTTAGAGAAACAACTCGCACAACTTCAGGTTCAATTCGACGCTATTAGCAAAAGACAAAAAGAGCAGTATGGTGCTGAAAAATTTATCGTTTATTTTCAATCTTTTACAAATACCTATGCTCCCTTTGCCACACTCCAAGCGCTCTATGAAAAAGCGCTCTCTTTTCCTAACGTCATAGGTCTTAGTATTGGAACACGTTCTGATAGTATTACTGATGAGACGTTAGACTACTTAGCAGCGTTATCAAAAACAAAAGAGATATGGATAGAGTTTGGTATCCAATCTGTTTATGATGAAACTCTTTTAGCCATCAACCGTGGACACGATAGTGCAAATGTAAAAGAGGCTATTTTAAAGGCAAAAGTAAGAGGTTTAAAAGTGTGTGGACATCTTATCTTTGGGCTTCCTAATGAGACAAGAGAGATGATGCTAGAAACTGCGAAACAAGCTTACTCATGGGGAATAGATTCAGTAAAGTACCATCCACTTTATGTGGTAAAAAAAACTGCTTTAGCAAATGACTTTATGCGTGGTGATTTTACTCCTATCTCTGAGGAGGAGTATCTTGATGTACTTACAGAAGCTCTTTTAATGAAGCCTGAAAATATTTCTGTGCAAAGAATTACAGCAGGGATAGATGATGACTCTCTCCTCGCTCCTTCATGGTGCAAAGAGAAAAACAAGCAGATAAAAAATATCAATAAAAAGCTAAAACTTTATCAGCTTAAATACTAGTGTGCTTCTACTGAGTAAAACTGTGCTGTATTAGCAAAATAGCTAGGATAATCAAACATTACTCGAAAACGCTCTGTAGCATTTGGTTGCAGATTTGTAGCTACTACAAACCTTTTTTTGATGGTTTGAGGTTTATATAAAATATCTGCCCCACCATCCCCAATGCCTAAAAAGTCAAAAAGATTTCTCACCTGAAAAAAAGTTCCCGGCTCTAGATTTCTTACACCATGTCCTTTATTCACAAGCTTTATCTCAAAAACAACTTCACCTACAGAAAATTTTCCATCATTTCTTACTATACCTGTATATACAATTTTTTCTATATTTAAAAGTCTTTGGTTTTCAACTTTATAGAGTGTTACAATTTTTGTATATTTATCCACTATAAGCAAAAAGACAAATCCAAAAAGAAGAGTAGCTGCTGAAACGGAGAAGACAATAGGCCATTTTATTTTTTTGTTTGGTTGCATAAATGCAAATACCACACCACCAATAAGGATAACTACAAAAACAAAAATCACAAAATAGTGCCAAAGGTTTAAATATCCACTCATCTACATCTTCCTTCAACTTCGATTTTATAGAACCCTTCATACACGAAAGGCTCTATTATGATAGTAAATTTTTTTGATTTTTCTTTTGCTATCTGCTCTTTTCTCACTTTTTCAGTTCTAAAAGGGATAAAAGAGTAGATATAGTTTTTAAATTCATTGGAACTTGCTTGAAAAATTTTTGCGCTTATATCACAATGTTTAAAATCATGCTCAGAGATATTTTTGAGCTCACCCTCCACAATAACTGCTTGTGAATAGAGGAGTTTTTTCTCACTTGTGATAATTATCTCATTTTTAAAAAGACTTGTGTGCATATACTCATATCCCATCGTTGGAGCAGTGAGTATCACTGCAAAAGCAATAGTTATAAGTAAAGTGCTAATCCATGCACGTCTTCTAGCTAAAAGTGCAAAGATTATAAAGAGGATAAAAAGAAAAAAAGCACCGCCAAAGAGGAGATAGTCATACATAATAATATTTTCTACTATTGTGGTGATTTTTTCTTTCATTAATTTGTTCTTGCGTTTTTCTCTGCAATACCACTGGTGTTAAAACGGCGTGCTAACTCTTGTTTTATCCTATCTGGTGCAATATTCTTAGCAGCAAGTGCTACTAACATGTGATATGTCAAATCTGCTGCTTCGTATATCATCTCACCCTCATTATTATCTTTGTAA
>JAVETY010000130.1:0-4682 GCA_034005815.1 Sulfurimonadaceae bacterium
TGCCCTTCTGTTACAGACTCTGAAGTGAATATATACTCTTTAAGAGTACTTGATTCTTCCGTCATCGATTTTCCTTATTGAGATACAGAGTCTAGCTCCATAAATCGCTGAAAGTATAGCGAAGAATGTTTAATCTATATTCAGAGCTTTACTTAATATATATATTTTAGTTTGGGTTGTGGGAAAATGTATGACAAGATAAAAACCCGCTCAATCTACTTGTAATCTTGTTGGTATGGTTTATCTCCACTATGTAAGTAGAAAAATATATCATAAAAGTGGAGATTCACTCAAAGGGGCGTAAATCAGATGCCACTCTTACATGTAAGAGTGTTTGTGAAATAAACAGCAACTATCTGTTATTCCACCACGTACGAACCTTAGTAACAAGATACCAAACAAGCCCGATTATAGCTAAGGAAGCGGACGCTATCATGACTACTTTTAGATCGTTACTTTCGTTGTTGTTTTTAAAATTAATTAAAAAAACTATAATGCCCACCCAAAATAAAACGGAAGATATAATTGTATAAAGCTTGAATTTTTTATTTAACTCTTGCTTTGTTGAGTGAGCATCTCCATCAGATTTATTTTCTTCAGTTCTCGCTATGGGTGTTCCACAATTAGGACATGTTAGCGCATATTCTGAAACTTGATTTTTACACTCTGGACATTCTATTAAAGCCATTTTATTCTCCGTTTTAAAATATAATCTATTGGTAGTTTATCCATATAAAACTTTTATAAGGAGAGAAGTTTTATTATGCACCAACTCCCCAATGAGTGAATCTCCACTTTTAAACAGATTTTTATCATGACATAAATCCATGACATGTCATAAATTTTAAAAGATAAAAATTATCCTTAAGCAACTTGATTACTTTAGCTTATCAGAAACTTCTTAATCTTGTTTTGTTACAATGCCCGCATCAAAAATAACACAAGGAAATAATATGATCGTTACAAAAAAAGCTCCAGATTTTACAGCTACAGCAGTTTTAGCTGATGGTTCTATCGTAGAAGATTTCAACCTTATGAGCAACCTCGGACCTAAAGGTGCGGTTCTTTTCTTTTATCCACTTGACTTTACTTTCGTATGTCCTTCTGAGATTATTGCATTCTCACACAGAATCGAAGAGTTCAAAAGCCGTGGCGTAAACGTTATTGGTGTTTCTGTTGATAGTCAATTTTCACACTTTGCATGGAGAGAAACTCCAGTAAATCAAGGTGGTATAGGTCGTATCAAATATCCGCTCGTAGCTGACCTTAACAAACAAATTTCACGTGATTATGATGTGCTTTTTGGTGAATCTGTTGCACTTCGTGGATCATTCTTGATTGACGCTGATGGAACAGTGCGTCACGCAGTTATCAACGACCTTCCACTTGGACGTAACATCGATGAGATGATTCGTATGGTTGATACTATGATCTTTACAAACGAGCACGGTGAAGTATGTCCTGCTGGTTGGGTAAAAGGTGATGAGGGTATGAAAGCATCTACTGAAGGTGTTGCAGAATACCTTGCTAAAAATAGCGAAAAACTTTAGTCTTTTAAAAAGTCGCCCCTTTTGTGGGTGACTTCCTTCTTTTACTTTATCTGTATACTTTTTACAAATTCCAACGCTTTTTCATTTACAAACGCTAAGTTATACCACTGTTTTTGTGGAGCTATAAGTGTGAGTCTTTTTGGATTTGAGCTTCGTGAGAGTGCTACATAAAATTGTGATGGCGCGAAAATCTCTTTGGTTTCTACTATCAAATCTTCTATACTCATCCCTTGTGATTTATGTATCGTTATCCCAAATCCTAGCTTGATAGGGAACTGATAGATACTAAAGAGTGCTTCTTCGACTATCTCTTTTTTGCCATCGACTGTTTTTTCTATCCAGATATTTTTGGATTGGGGTGTTGTTTCGAGTTTGATTACTTTACCATCACTTTTTTGTACATAAATATTACTCGTGTCGACATTGACAATTACACCACGTTCACCATTATAGTAGTTCCACGAGTTGCGTGTAAAAAGTACGGGTGCGCCTATTTTTAACTCTAAGACCTCTTCGATTCTAGCATCATTCATAAACCGTTCTATATCAGTTCTTTGCGCTTTTGTATCGTGCTTGACTATCTGTGCGGTTTTACTAAAAAGCGCTCCATCTAAGTGTGCGAGTTGCATTTTATTGTGAAGTGCTGCGCTATCATTTTTACCAAAGAGAAATGTAAATTCGCTCAAATCTTCTGGCAATGGTTTTATAAATTCGTTTAACATGTTGTGTACATTTTCATCTACATGTCCAAAACGTACCTGATGTAAAAGCTCTATAAAATCTCTATCATCCGTACGATAGATATGTGAAAGCTCAATTGTTTGAAATCCAAACTCTTCCCATGCTAACGCTTCAAATGCAAAAAATACTTCTTGATAGCCACGCACAACAGGAGGAAGTTGCAAGAAATCTCCCACAACGAGTAAAGTACCTGTAAAGTCTGCTTGAAGAAGCCTTGTAGCCACCATCTCCATAAGCTCCGCACTCACCATAGATATCTCATCTATGACAATTAAATCCATACTCGCTATAAGTTTTTTTATCTTTTTAGCGATATTAAATTTTCCACGAGATTCGAGTTCTTCTAAGTTTGCAGCAATACTTAAATCAAAAAAGCTATGTAGAGTTTGTCCCCCTAAAAGAGTCGCTGCCATCGCAGTAGAAGCAAGCTTAGCAACCTTTTTACCTTCATCAAAAAAGCTTTGTATCACTTCATTGGTAATTGTCGTTTTTCCTACTCCAGCGCCACCGGTAAGGAAAATATTTTGTTTTTGTAATAATTTTTGAGTGATTATTTCTATATGATTCATAGATGTGATAATAGCGTAATGATTTCAAACAAAGATAAATTATAGTAAAATGCGGGCTTTATTTAAGGAGTCTAGTGACATGTCAAGAATTTTAATCGTAGAGGATAATAAAACTCTTGCCCATCTTGTAGCCAAAAAAATTACTTCAGAACTAGGCTGTGAAGTTGATATTGCTTACAAGCTTTCAGAAGCAAAACTATTTTTAAAAAAATATACTTATTTTATTGCTTTGCTTGATATAAATCTTCCAGATGCGCCTGATGGAGAAGTAGTTGATTATGTTTTAGGTACGAAGACTCGCGCCATTATTTTGAGTGCAAATATCGATAAAGACTTTAGAAAAATGATGCTAGAAAAAAATATTATTGACTATGTAAACAAAGGTGGAGTGAATGACGTAAACTACATTATCCAAACCATCAAACGTTTACAAAAAAATCAACAACATACTATTTTAGTCGTAGATGATTCTGTAGTATTTCGTAAACAGATGCAGAAGATGCTTGAAAATATGTTTTTTAAAGTTATCACAGTAGCGCACGGTGAAGAAGCATTAGGGATGTTAGAGGTAAATAACAATATCTCGCTTGTCCTTACAGACCACTATATGCCAGTGATGCAAGGACTCGAACTCACAGTTGAAATCCGTAAAATTTACTCTAAAAATGATTTAGGAATTATCGCAGTTTCATCTAATAACGATGATGAAGTAACCGCTCTCTTTTTGAAAAATGGAGCAAATGACTATATCTACAAACCTTTTTCAAAAGAGGAATTTTCATGTCGTGTAAACAACTCGATAGAAGCGTTAGAAAATATCCATACGATTACAAACCACGCAAATCGTGATTACCTTACAGGACTTTACAATCGTCGTTACTTTTTTGAAGATATGGAAAAATATTTCTTAGATGCTACTGCGCGAAGTGAGAGCTTTGCTATTGCTATGATTGATATAGATAACTTTAAAATTGTGAACGATACATATGGACACGATACCGGTGATAAAGTGATAAGTCATCTTGCAGATATGCTTCGAGGAAATTTGAAATCTAATAATGATTTAGTTGCTCGTTTTGGTGGAGAAGAGTTTTGTATCGCTCTAAAAAATATCTCTCAGAATAAAGCAATAGAAGTGCTAGAACATATTAAAAAAGAGGTAGAAAAATCACATCTTCTTGCTGAGAATGGTGATGAGATACGCTTTACTATTTCAATAGGGGTAGCAATCAACCCTGAAGATACTCTTGAAGATACTATCGGACAAGCAGATATGCTTTTATACAATGCAAAGCAAAATGGTAAAAATAAGGTGATGTATAACTAAGATAATTTTATGGCATGTCCAAGAGTTATGACATGCCATAGTTTATTTTACTTTCCTACGTAATCTTATTTGTTTTTCAACCTCTAAAATCCCAAGCATAACAAACCCTACAAGAAAAACCAAACTAAAATCAAAAAGTGATATCCCCTCTGTTCTAAATATATTTTGCATCCATGGCATGTAGGTTATTGCAATTTGTGCAACAAAGAGGGTTCCTACTGCTATCCAAACTATCTTTGTACCTATGAGGTTGCGTAAACCCAGAGATAAAGTATTGTGATTTCTTATATAAAAGAGATAAAAAGCTTCTAAAAATACAAGCGTATTAAGAGAGAGTGCTTGTGCATAAGCGATGGAATGGTTTGCATCTATCGCATAGGTATACAAGGTAAAAATGGCGATGATAAATAGCGCTGTCACAAAAAGAATCTGCCCTATAAGCACTCTATCTAAAATCGGCTCATTGACTCCACGAGGCGCTCTTTGCATAATATC
>JAVETY010000131.1:0-4668 GCA_034005815.1 Sulfurimonadaceae bacterium
CTCTTCCGATCTACAAAAAAACTCTTGGCTTTTTAACCCAAATCAAGAAGCAGATGCTGATAAGAAAAAGCAGCCTACGACAACAGCGGATGGTGTCTCTATCCGTTTTCAAAAAATAATTCGTGATACAGATACAGTAGTGATGCTTGATTATCTAGATCAAAGCTATCTTGTTTTGATGGGAAGTAATAATATTTTATTAGATAAATTTACTGATGATAAGCCAACAACGCAAGATGAATTTGAGCAAATACTTCAAAATAGACACCAACAACTTGATGATTTTTTACAAGTGCCAAATAATACTGTACCAAAACAAGCTTTTGACTCTTATAGAGAAAAAGCTTCCTCTATCTCCTACGAAGTATAATTTACTTCGGCGGTCCCTCTTTTAATAGCATTAATATCGTATTTATATTTGCAGGGGTTAGCTCATAGTGTTCATCCATAAGTTTATTAATATGGAACACTTCAGTAACGGTAATACCAAATGGATCTTTTTTCTCTTTTGTCATTGTGTTATTATCATCAAATCCATAGAGATAGAGTACTTTTCTTGAGAGTTGTATATAGTAGGTGAGCATATACTCATCACTATGTTTTTTCTCCACCGCGACAACGACTCTTTGATCTTTTTCATATTCACCCTCAAGATTTAAAATCTTTTTTGCACTCTCGATGGTGAGATATCCTATGTAGATTTTTGTATAGAGGTCATGGTAACGTTGTACCTTTGGATTGTTTAAAAATCCCATATCTATGATATGTTTTTTATGAGAGCGTATCGTTTTTGTAATCCAAGAGATGGTGTTGTAATAGCGGAAATTATGAAGTTTAAGTGTATGCGCTTCGATAAATTTTGGAGATTTGAGTTTCTCTTTTGGTTCTAACTGTTTTGATTTTGGATGCATTATATATTCAAGTACTTCTTTGGCAGAAAACTCTTTTGTGAACCATACTTCACAGTAATCGGGAAACTGTTTCGCCCCTGTTGCACCATCATTGAGTACGATGAGTGATTTTATCTCATAATTTGGAAAGAGTATCTCTAAGAGCGCTTTTTTCTTGCGTAATCTCTTACGTAGTTTTATCACAGACTTTACAAGAGTCATCTCAACAAAATAGAGCTCTTTTTCTGTAAAGAAGATAGCGTCAAACTCACTTATCTCTTTACTCTTCGTACGATAAACGATTTGCTGCTTTTCACTAATAGAGAGGGTATTTGCAAAAGATTTTATCTTATTTTGATGAAACCCTTTGAGAATAAACTTCTCAATTGCACTATTCTCTTCTGCATAACGCATAAGTTTTTCATAGATAAAGTTCTCAAAAACTTCACCCTCAAAAGAACGGTAGGAACTTAGATAAGAAACATCTTCCGTATCACACCCTTGTTTTATCAAAGATATAAGATGTTTTGTATTGTATTTATAGTGATAAATATTATCTGAAATATCACTTTCATCTAATTTTTTTATCGAGTCTGTAATACTTAGCATATTTTCAACCATTACTAAATTATTTCACTTGTTTTAAAAAATTGATCAAGCACTCCACGGAATTCTGCTACGTCATCTATGCGGTTTACTTCATTTCTCATAGCCGATGCTCCTCTATAACCTTTAGAATAGGTATGTACATGTTTTCTAAACATAGGCACACCACGCGTTCCATAAAACTCTATCATCTTATCAAAATGCTCCATAAGTATCTCGTGTCTTATCTCTAAAGAGATATCACTTGAACCAGTACGAAGTTGATGAAAAATCCATGGTGCACCCACTGCCCCACGCCCTATCATCACACCATCTGCACCCGTATGCTCTAATACCCATTTTGCTTTTTCATAAGAGTCTATATCACCATTGGCAATAACTGGGATTTTAAGCGCTTGTTTGATTTCTCGTATCGCATCATAATCCACTTCAGATTTAAACTTACCAGCTCTAGTTCTTCCATGAACTGCTATAAAGTCAGCTCCATTGTCTTCCACTACTTTAGCAATTTCAAGATGATTTTTCTTCTCAAAACCTAAGCGGATTTTGACACTTGTCATCTCTTTTGTAGAAGTCTCTTTCATAGTCTTGATAATACTTCCCATAAGTGGCAAATCAAGTAACAAAGAGCTACCACTTCCATGTCCTACTATCTTAGGAACTGGGCAGCCACAGTTTAAGTCTATAATATCGATACCTTGTTGCTCATTTAGAATCTCAACTGCTCTTTTTATAGTTTCTCTATCTGCACCTGCGATTTGTACTGAGTATGGATCTTCATTGGGAGCTTTTTCTAACATATGAAATGTTTTACTAGAACCATGCACGAGCGCATTGGAGCTTATCATCTCACTTACCGTCACATCTGCGCCAAATTTTTTTACAACACTACGAAAGGGTAAGTCAGTGTATCCGGCTAAGGGTGCTAGAAAATAAAGAGGTGTATCGAATATAAGTTTTTTCAACAGTTATAACCTTAAAGAGTTTGTGACATGCCATAAATCATGGCATGTCACAATGGATTTTATATAAATAGATTTATATTAAAATGTTTATTGCACTCTTTTAAAGCGCGATATGATTTGTATTTTAAAAATTCATGTGATTGTGAATTATCTAAAATATCATTTGCAGGTGCAAGCATTTCCAGATCAAAAAGTGTAAAAAGGTATGCTTCCATAGCTTCCTCTTTTTTCTCGCTCAGTTTTTCAAAAAGCTTCATTCTTTGTTCTGGCAGCATATTCGCAGCTAAAGCAGATGAAATCTCAATATACTCTTTTGTACTCAAAGGAAGTATTAAAATCAATGAAAGCAAACTTTCATTAGAGATTTCTAAGATTTTTTCATTCGCATTTACACGTGCTAAAATTTGAAAAAGTGCATCTTTTGTAAGATACTCTTTATATTTTTCTATCGCATATAAAGGTGCATTTTTTACATAATCAATATAAGCAATAGCAGCTAATTCTTTGTTATATTTTGCTGGACTTGTAAGAATTTTCTCACAATTTATTTCACCTTTTTTATAACGATTAAGCTGATTTTGCATCATCAGTGGATTCGTGCTTTTTAGATCATATTTTTTGAGATCTACCACTTCACCTTGTTGCACTTTTTTGATAAGTTCTAAAACATTTTGAATTTTCTTATCTTTTATAAGTGATGCAAGCTGCTCTGATGGGATTAACTGCGTGTTTGCCACAAGTGTTCCTAAAAGTTGGAACTTTGGTGTTTTGTATTTTACAAATTGAGTATCTTTGCCTAAAAAAGAAGAAACAAGTGCATCAATAAATTTCTCATAGTCCTTTACCGATTTTCTAAGTTTTAAATTGCTCAAAAAAGAGTAAAAAAACATATGAAAAATAGTTGCCAATGTTAAAAAAATAATTGGAGTAACAACCCATAAAGCGATACTAAGCGATGGTAACTCAATCCATAAAAAATTCAAACTCATACTCTCTTGCGTCACATACGCATACACATACCAACCTATAAAGAGTATAAATAATAACGCCGTAATTGCATATCGCTTTATATACATGTTCATCCTTTTATTTGCTTTTTTCTACGATTTCTCTACAGTGGATACAATACATGGCATGTGGTTTCACTTTAAGTCTTTGAAAACCTATAGGTTCTTCACACATATTACATATACCGTAATCACGATTTGTAATTTTAACAAGAGCTACTTTAATTTCGCCTAGCTCTTTTTGTTGCTGTTGCATAATTGCTGTCTCTATCATTGAGTTATTGTTAGCTGATGCGTGGTCTCCCTCATCATTTAAGTCTAACGAATTAATCTCTATTAGTTCGTTATTACCACTAGAAATATTTTTGTTAATTTGTTCTCTTCGACTCTCTAGAATCTCTTTGAAATATTTTAACTCGCTCTCTTGCACTTCTACATTCCTCACTTATGATATGGATGATTATTTAATATTGAAAAACCCCTATAAATCTGTTCTAGCAAAACAACTTTTGCTATTTTGTGACTCATAGTTAGTTTACTTAAACTTATAATTTTGTCCCCTTTCTTTAGAAAGTTTTCCTCAAAACCATAAGCTCCACCAATAAAAAATTTAAGTGACATTCTATCATTTAAAAGCTTACTAAACTCAAAACTATCCATCTCTTTGCCATCTGGATGTAAAATTACATTGTATCCATCTTGCGTATAAGGCTCTAAAACCCTGCTGTACGCGAGCTTTGATGCCTCTGGTGAAATAGTGTGTGATTTTGCTACATCTTTAGGAAAAATCTCTATATCTTCCACTTTTGCAAAGCGAGAAATCATTTTTTCTAACTCTTTATAGAGCGGATCATAGGTAGATCTCTCTTTTTTCGCGATAGAGATAAGCTCTATTTTCATTCAAATAATCCACTAGCAATCACATGGTATGTAACATGACTGAAGTTATCAGATTTTTTCACTCCACCGATTGCTGCTACAAAATGTTTTGAAGTTGCTGCAATTGCATCAAGTTTATCACCTAATGCTGGTTCTAAATTAGTTTTAGTTGTTGTGCTTCTAAGAGGTCCTAAACCTATATAATTTAAATCCATCTCATTGGCAATCTCTACTTCTGCTTGATTGTGCGTAGAGATACCCAAAATCTTATCATTACCTATAACATGTCTTAAAATTTTGATCGCTTTTTTTGTATCTGCA
>JAVETY010000132.1:0-4665 GCA_034005815.1 Sulfurimonadaceae bacterium
GATGATACTCACCGCTTCAATCTCTTCAAATCCTGTTGCAAGTGGAACTAAAACTTTTTTGTGTGACATTAATTATCCTTTATATTTGGTATGTATCTCTGGCTATCTTAGCAAAACTTTACCTTAGTTTGAGTATAATCGTACCATTTTATATAAAGTGAGTAAAGAACATAATGATAAATTACGAAACAATAAAAACATGGCTTTTCAAGTTAGAACCTGAAACCGCTCACAGTTTGGGGGAGATGGTGCTACGTCTTCCAAACCTTTGTCAAATCCCTTTTAACTCTTTTTTAGAGTCTCACTTTATCGCTGAGGACATTCTCACTCAAGAACTTTTTGGACGTAAGTTTTTTAACCCAATCGGTCTTGGCGCTGGGTTTGATAAAAATGCTACGATGATTCGTGGTATTCAAACACTTGGGTTTGGATTTACTGAGATAGGCACACTCACACCAAAACCACAAGCAGGCAATGAAAAACCTCGTATGTTTCGCCATGTAGAAGAAAAATCACTTCAAAATGCGATGGGATTTAATAACGATGGACTCCTAAAAGCACAAAAACGTCTCAAAAAAATCTATCCATTTTCAACTCCAATCGGTATAAATATTGGTAAAAATAAACTCACACCAGAACCACAAGCGATAGAGGATTACATCACACTTATAAAAGCACTTCACACTTTGGGAGATTATTTAGTTATCAATATCTCTTCGCCAAATACTCCGGGACTTCGTGATTTACAAAATGAAGAGTTTATCACGAGACTTTTTCTTGAAGCAAAAACTATCACAGACAAACCAATTTTGCTAAAAATCGCACCTGATATGAGTATAGAAGATGCAGTAGCACTCACAACTATGGCAGTAAAAAACGGAGCAGATGGCATCATCGCTACCAATACAACGATAGATTATTCACTCGTAAAAGAGCCAAAAGACAGAGGCGGTCTAAGTGGAGCTGTCTTAACACAAAAGAGTTTTGAGATATTTGAAGCTATTGCAAAAGAGCTCTATGGCAAAACAACACTTATCTCTGTAGGTGGAATCCATAACGCAGAAGAGGCTTACAAACGTATAAAAGCGGGTGCTTCACTTGTACAAATCTATAGCGGTTTAGTTTTTGGTGGTCCTGATATGATTCGTGACATCAACCTTGAACTTATAAGACTTCTAAAAGCAGATGGCTACACCAATATAACACAAGCGATAGGTGTTGATAGAAAATGAGAATTTTTTTTATAACTATATTAATTTTAGGGAATTTAATGGCAACAGTACTACCAAAATATGAAACAAAAACACTAACAAATGGGCTTGAAATCGTAGTGATTCCGTTAGAGAACAACACAAATGTAATAAGCACAGATATATTTTACAAAGTGGGAAGTCGTAACGAAGTGATGGGCAAAACGGGCATCGCTCATATGCTCGAACATATGAACTTCAAATCGAGCAAAAACCTAGAAGCTGGAGAGTTTGACAAAGAAGTAAAAAGTATCGGTGGAGTAAACAACGCCTCAACAGGTTTTGACTACACACACTACTACATCAAATCAAGCACACAAAATCTAGAAAAATCTCTCTCACTCTACGCAGAACTGATGGAAAATCTCAACCTAAAAGATGAAGAGTTTCAACCAGAACGTGACGTAGTAACAGAAGAGAGACGTTGGAGAACGGATAACAATCCTCTAGGATATTTGTACTTTCGTATGTTTAACAACGCCTATATCTACCATCCATACCACTGGACTCCAATCGGTTTTATGAACGATATCCTCACATGGAAGATAGAAGATATCAAAGAGTTTCACGAGACATACTACCAACCAAGTAACGCGATACTTATGGTAACAGGCGATGTAAAAGCAAAAGATGTTTTCGCACTTGCAGAAAAACACTTCAAAGATATAAAAAACAAACAAGCTATCCCAGAGTTTTTGTTCAAAGAACCAGAACAAGATGGTGCAAAACGTATCAATATCAAAAAAGAGAGTGAAGTAGAAATGATTGCAATCGCATTTCATATCCCAAACTTCACACACGCTGACCAAGTGCCACTCAGTGCTATCTCAGAGATACTCTACTCAGGAAAAAGCTCACGCCTTTATAAAGAGCTCATCGACAAAAAATCACTTGTAAATCAAGTCTACGCATACAATATGGAAAATATCGATCCAGGACTTTTTATATTTTTAGCGATGTGTAACCCAAATGTAAAAGCAGAAGATGTAGAAAAAGAACTCATCATTCAGATAGAAAAACTAAAAAAAGAAGAAGTAACAAAAGAAGAATTAGATAAAGTAAAAATAAATACAAAATCAGACTTTATATTCTCACTTGAAAGCTCTACATCTGTAGCAAACCTCTATGGAAGTTACCTTGTTCGTGGTGATATAACTCCACTCTTTAACTACGAAGAACGCATCAATAAACTAAACCCAGCGCAACTAAAAGAAGTAGCAAACAAATACTTCGACTTTAGCAAATCCACAACAATGATTCTTAAAAAAGAGCATTGATATTTTTATGAAATAAATTCGTCATTCCGTACCTGATACGGAATCTCTTTTACTTTATCAATATTTATGACATGTCATAAGTTCTGAGATCCTGAATCAAGTTCAGGATGACGGGGTGTTGTTCAGGATGACGAGTTATTGTTCAGGATGACGTAAATTCGTCATTCCGTACTTGATACGGAATCTAGCTCAGGATGACGCAGTACCCGTCTTTCCGTACTCGATACGGAATCTCCTCCTACTTCGTACTATCTGTAACATGTCATATATTTCATAACAGGTAGCAATAAAAAATATCCAATATATTTACAAACTATATCTACTCTCTAAGCTTACTCCAAAGAATTCCTATATACTCATGCATCGCTCGCTGTGAATTATCAAGATTTCCAGGCGATGGCGCATTTAAAAATTTACTCTTTTGCTCTTTTCTAAAGTCAGTTGGAGCAGCGAGAGGGTTTAATCCTAGAGAAATAAATAGCTGCATAGATCGTGGCATGTGAGTTGCGGATGTAACCAAAATAAATTCTTCATTTGCTACAATGTTTTTTGCAAAAAGTGCTTCTTCTTTTGTATCTTTTGGTAATGGATTTATAATCATATTTTCTTCTTTTACTCCAAAACTACGTGCTAATGCTGCGTTCATCTCGGCATTGGAAGTGTTTGTATCCCCTTCGTAACCTGTGAAAATAAGCTTAGAATCTGGCATCTGAAAATGCAAAGCAACACCTTCTATAACGCGCTTGATACCTGCATCTGAAATCTGAGAAGAAAGCGGTTGAGAGGGATCTGTATTGTGGCCATTTCCAAGAACATGGATATAAGATACATGTTTTGCTACATTATGTTTTTCATATTTGTTTTCAAGCTTGGATACAAGAAGATTGGAAAAAGGTTGGTAAGAATAGAGAAATAATAAAGCCATTCCAAATCCTAAGCTATATTTTGCAAAAAGCTCTTTTTTTCTATACCAAAGATACATACCAAGTATCAAAAGAGTTATAATCATCCCAAAAGGTTCTACAAAAAAAGTGATACATTTTTTTACTAAAAATCCTATTTCCATCTTTTACTACCTTATTTGCTTCTAGAGTATTTTAATTTCAAGAGTATAGATAAACTCTACTTTTTGTTTTCTGATATACCCAATATATAAGCCTTATAGCACTTCAAAAAAACATTCTCACTTTTTAGTACTTTCTCTTTTATATAAACTTTAACTACAATTGATTTATTCCTATAAAAATTACATTGCTATTTTTTTAAGCGTTTTGTCGTAAATACTATTTGCTAGTAGCTTTTTTTACTACTCATTTTAACTCTACTTTTTACATTTATATAGGTAATTCTAAAACATTAAATGCTACAATCCAAGTCTAAAACCTAACTTGATTTGTTGGTTGTTGTGTAAATGGGAGTACGAGATGAAGAGATTTTTATTTTTAATTGTTTTATTACCAATGTGCCTTTTTGGAGATACTCCTGAAAGTAGTGTGGATGCGGAGTACAAAAAAGCTGCCGAATTTTATAAGGCAGAAAATTATCAAGCCTCTTATGAAATTTTATCTAAGATATATCTAAGTAGACTCTCAGATGCAAATCTGAACTTTTACCTTGGTCGTTCTGCTTTTGAGATAGGTAACTATGAGATAGCACTTGCTGCATTTGAGCGCGTTGAGATGATTGATCCATCCAACCTTGCAAACACATTGCACATGGCAAGAACTTACTTTATGTTAAAGATGTATGAAGACTCAGAGATAGCATTTAAAGAGATTTTACAAAATCCCAATTTACCTGAAAATTTAAAAACTAACGTCGAGCTTTATCTATCTAGCGTTACTAAAGTGCAACAAAAATCTTTTACATATGCCTCGATAAATCTTGACTGGATTTATGATTCAAATGTAAACTACGGCTCAATCAATGATACCTATACTATTAATGTGGGAACCTTTCCATCAATTCCTGAAAAATCAGATAGTGCTTTACAAGTCTATGCTGATGTAGTAAATATCTACGATATTGGGCAAAAAAATAGTTTTGCTATCAAAAATAGAGCTACATTTCTTATCAAAGATTATCAACAACTCAATGATTATGATATTAAATATCTTGGATATACACCTAGTATTTTA
>JAVETY010000133.1:0-4660 GCA_034005815.1 Sulfurimonadaceae bacterium
TGGCTCCATTCCGAACCCAGAAGCTAAGCCTCTCATCGCCGATAATACTGATCCTTGCAGGATTGGAAACGTAGGTCGCTGCCTAGCTTTCACAATTTACTCCTCTTATTACATTCTCAAATCAATCACAATCTTTATTTCAATCACAAAACCAATTTCTTATTATTGTTACTATTAGCTACTTTTATGCTATTTGCTTTTATGGCATGTTAAAAAGATTATTGATATATAAATTATATTGAATAAATAGAAGAAGTTCATAGCAAGAAATAATCTTGCTATGACGTTATTTTTTGCATTTACTTACTGTAAGATTTACTTTGTTTTTCTCAAAAGTCTTTTCGCCGATTCCACTTACATTGAGTAGCTCTTCGATATTTTTAAAGCAACTTTTTTCCCTATAAGCGATGATTGCTTGCGCTTTTTTTTCGCTTACACCATTAAGTGTACTGAGTTCACTTAAACTAGCTGTATTTATATCAACAGCTCCAAATAAAAAACTACATAAAAGTAGTAGTAATAACAACATTTTTTTCATATGTTCCCTTTTTGTAAGATTTTTCATTATATATTTTATTGTATTTATTTGCACCTATTAATAATTATTTTTATGATTTATTCCATATATATTACTATATGTAACATTTTTTATTAAATAATAATTTTTAAAACCTTTTATTTATGTTTATTTCGTTTTTAGAAAGTTTGATACTTACTTAGATATGCTATTATTTCATATCAAAAGATAAGGTAGATTTATGAAGGCATATGTTAAAGATCAAATTAAAAAATCGTATGAAACTAAACAAGCAATATATCAAAATGAAGTGCTCCTTGACACTATAGTAGAGGTTGCAAAAAGATGTGTTGCACTCTATCGTACTGATAAAAAAACTATTTTAGCTGGTAATGGTGGCAGTGCTGCAGATGCACAACATATTGCTGCAGAACTTGTAGGTCGATATGGATTTGATCGTCCTTCTATTCCATCGTTAGCACTTACTACCGATACATCCAACCTTACAGCTATTGGAAATGATTATGGGTATGATCAAGTATTCTCAAGACAGCTTGAAGGTATGGGGCAAGCTGGAGATATTTTCATAGGAATTTCAACTTCTGGTAACTCTGCAAATATCATCAAAGCATTTGAAGTTGCAAAGAAAAAAGGGATTATGTGTGTAGCACTTGTTGGTCGTGATGGTGGTATTATGGCTCAAATGGCAGATATTGCTATTGTCATTCCTTCTGACTCTACTCCACGTATTCAAGAGAGCCATATTTTAATTGGGCATATTCTTTGTGATATTATTGAAAAAGAGATTTTTGGTGATGGTGTTAGCAAGTAAAGGATGCAAAAAGCTTTATTTCTTGACCGAGATGGTGTTGTTAATGTAGAAAAAGATTACCTTTATAAGATAGAAGATTTTGAGTTTATCAATGGGGTTTTTGATTTATGTCGTCATTTTACCTCTTTGGGATATATTATATTTATCGTTACTAATCAATCAGGGATAGCACGCGGATATTATTCAGAAGAAGATTTTGCAATACTGAGCGAGTGGATGGTTGCAAAATTTGCAGAAGAAGATATAAAAATCTCTCAAGTCTATCATTGTCCCCATCATCCAAAAATATCTGGAGAATGTTCTTGCCGTAAACCCCATGCTGGTATGTTATTGCAAGCACAAAAAGAGTTTGATTTAGATTTGACAAACTCTATTATCGTAGGCGACAAAGAGAGAGATATTGAAGCGGGGCTAAATGCAGGTCTTCGTGAGAGTTATCTCTTAGATGAAAAAAATCTCGTCACATCTTCCAAAGCTACAAAAATCGTTACAAACCTAGATGCTATATGGAGAAAAAAATGCTCATTTTAAATTGTGGTGGAACTTTTAACAAGCGTTATAATCCGATCAGTGGCATGTTAGAAGTTCCTTTTGATAATGATGCAATCACAAAAATTTTAAAAAGCACACATGCCATCTATACTGTTGCTGGAGTTCTTTACAAAGATAGCTTAGAGATGGATGCAAATGATAGAAAGATGTTAGCTAGTATCATTGCTGAATCAACAGAAGATACTTTTGTGTTAGTGCATGGCACAGATACTATGGATCAAACTGCAGAGTTTTTTGATGCCATATTTCAAGATAAAAAAATTATCCTTACCGGTGCGATGCGCCCTTTTGAGATTGACCCAATTGAAGCGAGTTTAAATCTTGGTATGGCATGTGGGTTTGCAAAGGCAGTCGAAAAAAATGGCGTTTATATATGTATGAACGCCCAAGTAGCACCATGGAATGAGATAAAGAAGAATAAAACTTTAGGGAGATTTGAACTTGTCTGAAAAAATAAAATGCTCTCACTGTAATTTGACTTTTAGTAAGTCGGTTATGATAGAGGATGAAGAGCACTATTTTTGTTGCAATGGATGTCAGGGAGTTTTTCATCTTTTAAGTGATCAAGGATTGGAGAGTTTTTATCAAAAAGCAGGAGACGCTAAACTTACCCCTCCTACAAAACAGTATGAAGATTCAAGAAATTTTGATGCACCTGCATTTTATGATCGTTTTGTAAAAGAAAAAGATGATGGGTTTTTTGAAGTCTCTTTAATAATAGAAGGAATCCATTGTTCGGCATGTGTTTGGCTCAATGAAAAAGCACTCCATAAGATGGATGGAGTGATTGAGGCAAATATTAACTTTACGAATAATAAAGCGACTATTGTTTGGGCGGATGATATTGTTAAACTCTCACAAATTATCGATATGATTCGCGCCATTGGATACAATGGGTATCCATACGATGCATCTTTGCAAGAGGCACATGCCAACAAAGAACGAAAAGAGTATTATCTCCGTATGGCGGTGGCTCTTTTTGCTACGATGAATATTATGTGGATTGCTGTTGCACAGTATGCTGGATATTTTACAGGTATTGATAAAGATGTAAAGTTTATTCTCCATATGGCGGAGTGGGCACTCTCTACTCCTGTTCTATTTTACAGTGGTTGGGTTTTCTTTCGAGGTGCATACTACGGGCTAAAAAACAAAGTGGTCAATATGGATTTATTGGTTGCCACGGGAGCCACATCAACCTACTTGTATTCAATATATATTACATTTATCCAAGTGGGTGAAGCGTACTTTGATTCTGTAAGTATGATTATCACTTTTGTATTATTTGGAAAATTTTTAGAGATTTTGAGTAAAAAAAGTGTAGCTGATACTTTAGATATTATAGGCAAACAGATACCTAGCGAAGTAAATATTGTAAAAGATGAGAAAATTGTTGCAGTTAAGCTCTCTGAAGTAGAAGTTGGGGATAGAGTGGTGGTCTCTTCTGGGGAGAAAGTTCTTTTTGATGGTGTGATTCTTCAGGGGAGTGGCTCATTTGATGAGTCAAACCTTACAGGTGAGAGTGAACCAATATACAAAGAAAAAGGTGATGCTATTATCAGTGGCACAATTAGTATCGATGCTGATGTGCATTATGAAACAACAAAAGATTTTAAACACTCAACACTTGCTACACTTGTGAGTCTTTTAGAATCTGCTTTAAATAAAAAACCAAAGATAGAGCAACTAGCAAATAGACTCTCAGAACATTTTTCCTCTGTAATTTTAGGATTTTCACTTATAACTTTTGTAGTTTGGTGGCTCTGGCCTCATGATTTTAACACAGCATTTATGGTAGGAATCTCCGTCATCATCATAGCATGTCCATGTGCGCTAGCTCTTGCAACTCCTGTTGCTACTTTAGTGGGGCTAAGTATTGGAGCTTCACGCGGTATTTTATTTAAAGAAGCCGCACAGTTAGAGACGATGGCAAAAATCGATACACTTTTGCTTGATAAAACAGGAACGATTACGATAGGAAATCCCCAAGTGGTACAGATGCATACCTTTGGAGCTTTTAATCCTATACATCTTTATGCCATGGTACAAAACTCAAAACATCCTGTATCGTTGGGTGTGGCAAGTTATATAAAAGAATATTATGAGATAAAAGAGCAATTAGTATTAGCGGAATATAAACAAGTACCTGCATGCGGAATAGAAGCAGAACTATTCGGTAAAAAACTCCTAGGTGGAAATGTAAAACTTTTAAATCTTCATGGCATAACAACTGATTTTATAAGTGAAAATACACTTTTTTATTTTGCAGAGGGTGGAGATATCATAGCTATCTTTGAACTTCAAGATACTATCAAACCAAATGCAAAAGAGATTTTGAATGCAATTACTAAACGTGGTATTGATATTATTATGCTTACAGGAGATAATCAAAAAAGTGCACAAAGAGTAGCTGAAATGGTAGGGATACAAAACTATCACTATGAACAAACGCCAGAACAAAAATCTTCTTTTGTAGAAGAACTGCATAAAAATGGCAAAAAAGTTGTGATGGTGGGAGATGGTGTTAATGATATATTAGCTCTTGCTAATGCTGATATAGGGATTGTTATGGGAAGTGGGAGTGATATAGCTATTGACGTGAGTGATGTAGTACTTTTAGATAGCTCACTCAAATCTTTAGAGGAAGCATTTCAAGTGTCTCGTACAACCTTTGGACTTATTAAACAAAACTTAGGTATCTCACTTGTCTATAATGCAGTGACGATTCCTCTTGCTATGGCAGGATATATTATCCCACT
>JAVETY010000134.1:0-4646 GCA_034005815.1 Sulfurimonadaceae bacterium
TCTTCCGATCTCAGTTTTTACTGTAACTGTTGGTGTTGTGTCATTTGTAATCGTATCTACAGTTACTGTTGGTGCATCTGGTGCTGTTGTGTCTGGTGCTACAACTGTTCCTGTAGTATTTGTAGTGCTCGAAGCTAACGTATTTGCACGTCTTAACTCTTCTAAATCGCCAAACATTTCTTCTCTTGGATTGCCATCTTCTGTGCCAAAGTCAACATTTCTTAGTGCGACATTGATATCTTCACCTTGATCATTATTACTAGCTGCAAAGTTTGCACTTTGTCCTTCTGTTGACTCTGCTCCACCATCTTCGCCGGCAGCAGTTTCAATCGCTTCTATATCATCTTCTGTGATATCACCAGATTGCTCTAGCATTGATAATATACTACTAGGTTCTGATACAGTTTCATCAGCTGTAAATTCTACGTCTGTAAGTGATTTATCAAATGCTTGTGATTGATTTCCCAAAACTACGATATCGTTTCCATCATTCAATGAAATAATAACGCTATCAATTGAGCGGTTCATAGTATCACCGATTACTATTTCTCCAACATATAATGCTTCACCGCTCGAGAGTTCACGTAATGAACCATCTTCAGCTCTCGCATAAAATTTTCCGTCAATATGTGCGATTTTTCCGATAATTTCTGACATAGTAGCTCCTGAGAATTAATAATTTAATAGTTAATAATAGGGGATTTTAGAAAAGAAGTCTATTGTACCTGAGTACATAAGTAAAATAAATTAAGATTGATTGATAAAAAAAGGAAATTTAAAAGAGGATTTTCGGCTTTTACAAAAGAGTAAAAACCGAAAATAAAGAAAGTTCTTTAAAACTACCGGAGTAGATTAAAGAGCTGTAACGTTTTCAGCTTGAGGACCTTTTTGTCCCTCGCCGATTTCATAAGTAACACCTTGGCCTTCTGCCAAAGACACACGACCTGGTCCTGTTCTGTTTACTTGACGGAAGTGAACGAATAAATCACCACCTCCGTTATTTTGTTGGATAAATCCATAACCTTTTTCTTCGTTGAACCATTTAACAGTTCCATTTAGCAATTCTGCCATTTTTATACCTCTAACAGGAAAAATACACTTTATTAAAGTGGAATCAGGATTTAGGGAGAGTCGTTCGGTCTAGCAGAATATTTACGTATTACACTAAAGATGAATCTCGAACCTCATCTTTCATCAGGAGCATTATAACGACAATAAAATTGGATAGCAAGAGGGAAATGCAATATTTAATACTTTTTTTACAATTATGTAACTATTTGTGTTTATAAAAGAAAGAAGAAGGCTTCAAAAACTCTCTTTTGAGTCCATTCAATCGCTTGCAAATTCCAATATATAGGCGTTTGTTTAGTTTCGTAGCTATAAAATTCACTTTATATTAAAATAAGTAAAGAAAATCTTTTTAAATGCTATTTCTAATTTCTTTTCTTTATTTTTTTTGGAATATGCCCATTTTTATAAAATAAATCACGCCAATTCAAGTTTAAAGTGCAACACATATAAAAATTAGTAGAAGTGGATTGAGGGGAAATCATGGCATGTTATAAAGTGAAAGATGATAAAAATATCTTTGGTTTTAGTTTTAAGGTTTTATATAAGGTATTTTCTGGGGTTTTTAAAAAAGAAGTCTTCAAAGTGGTGGACGAAGAGAGGTTCGAACTCTCGGTACAGTTACCCGTACGCATCCTTAGCAGGGATGTGGTTTCAGCCGCTCACCCATTCGTCCAAGTTTTGAAGACTGCAATTATAGTGAACTGTATATAATTTTTAGCTTAAAAAAGATTACTTCTGTTTTCACACTCTTATTAGCTGTTTTTCACCATTTTGCTTGACTTTTTAATGATTATTTTCTATTATAGTTGAGTAAGATTATTTATCACATATTTATCATATTTTCTTAAAAGGTTTTTCTAAAAATGTCAGATGATACAAAAAATAAAAATGTTCTTATTGTAGAAGATGATGAAGTTACAGCACTAAATCTCAGTATATCTCTTAAAAAACAGGGATATACCGTCATTCGTACATGCTATGATATAGATTCTGCAAAAGACACTCTCTTGACTATAGAACCTGACATTATTATCGTTGATATTTCACTCAAAGAAAGTTGTGATGGGATAGATTTTGCAAAACATCTACGTAGTAATTATCATATTCCGTTTATTTTTCTCACCTCTTATAGCGATGATGCAATTATCTTTGAAGCAAAACTTACAGAACCTTATGGATATATAGTAAAACCTTTTGATCCCAATTCACTCCATGCCACCATGCAGATGGCACTTTTCAAATTTGAGATGGAAAACAAGCGTAAAGAGAAAGAAAAAACACAAAAGCTTGATAAACTCAATCTCGAAGAGCTTCTCCATAGTAAAAGATCAGCAGATAGACCTATCGTACCTTTTGGTGAAGATTACCATTTAGATATAACTGTTTGTGAAACATTTTATAAAGATAAGAAAATCAAACTTACTAAAAAAGAAAATGCTTTTTTACGCCTCTTAGTAGCGCAACTTGGGCGTGTTGTCACATTTGGGCAAGCGGTGGAATATGTTTGGGATGAGCAAGGTGCCACTGAAAATAGTGTGCGCACCTTAGTTTGGAGATTGCGCAATAAGCTTGAGACAAACATCATCAAAAATGCATCTGGAATTGGGTACTGTATCGAGGAGTAGTAAGTGCTACACTCTCTTATAACAATTATTCAATTACTATTTTTTCTATAATACGCCACATATTTTCTAAAGTTTTTGTGTAATCAAATAACTCTTGTTTCTCTTTTGCAGCTTCTTCCATCGTAGTTGCTATCTTTTGAAGTTTCTCTAATCTAAAATTGCCACTTGAACCTTTGATACTATGCGCTAAGAGTGCGATTTGTTTATAATCACTCTTGGCTATCGCTTCTTTTAATTCTACAAATGAACTATCCATTTTTCTCCTATAGACACCAAAGAGAAGTTGTAACTCTTCGTAATCTAGCATCAGCTCACGACAAAGTTTCTCTACATCTATCCCCTCTATCTCAAATGCTTCATCTTCTTGTAAAGATATTTCTTCACATGCCATAAAGGAAGGTTGCAAAAATTTATCAAAAACTCGTTCAAGCTCTTTAATAATGATAGGTTTTCCTAAAAACTCATCAAACCCACTTGAGAGTCCTCTCTCTTTTGCCCCTTTGATAACATTAGCAGTGATTGCAGATACTGGCGTGTGTGGTAGGTTATGCTCTTTTTCATATTCAAGTATTTTTGCTACTGCTTCGTTTCCATCCATCACTGGCATCTGCTCATCCATCAAAATCAAATCAAACTTATTTTGTTTATAAAGTTCAAATGCTTCTAATCCATGACGTGCTACTTCATAGGTTAAACCATATTTTTTTAATAATATTTTGATCAGCTCTTGATTTGCTTCATTATCTTCCGCTACTAAAATATGACCTTGAAATTTCTGTCTTTCTTGATGTGTAAAACTATGTTTCTTAGCAGGCTCTAAAAAGCTTGAGAAAACACTTCGCATTTTGGAGCAATAAAGAGGAAAACACATCGGCTGTATATGTGGATAGTATTCATAATCATCATACAACCTACTCATCATAGCGATAAACTTTTTATTGGTTGTTTTTTTGATGAGCTCTTTTGATTCAAAATCGATATTTTCGTGTACAAAAAGGGCTACATCAAATGGCTCTTCTAGATTATCTATCACCCCAACATCCATAGCAAATATATTTGCATATTGTAAAAAAGCCTCATATTGAAAAGGTGTTTTTTTTTCTTTTTTATATAAAACAATTTTCAAATCTTTAAATGCAACCATATCATCAAATGCTCTACATTGTGCATCTTGTACCTCAACAGGTATCTCTATATGAAATGTACTTCCCTGACCAAGAATCGATTCTACATAAATTTTCCCTTCCATATGTGTTACAAGTTGATTACATATCGAGAGTCCTAACCCTGTACCCTCTTGTTTTTTTATATCACTATTTGCCGCCTGCATAAATGCTAGAAATATATTCTCTTGGTCTTCTTGGGCTATTCCTATCCCTTCATCTTTGACACTTATTTTAAGGATATTGTCATGACAACTCGCTTCAACGCTTATTATTCCATTTTCAGGGCTAAACTTGATAGCATTACTTAAAAAATTTGAGATCACTTGCTTGATACGAAGTGGATCAGCAAAAAGCTCTTTAGGAATATCAGGAGAGATAAAAGAGGTGATTGTGAGACTTTTAGAGCTAGCACTCGCTACAAAAAGTTCCATCGTGTAGTTGAGCTCCTCGTGCAACGAGAAGATTTTTGGCTCAATAGTAAACTCTCCACTTCTCAATTTTGAAAAGTCCAAAATATCATTGATAATCGATAAAAGATTTTCTCCACTATTTTGAATAATACTAAGATAGTTATGATGTTTTTTAGAGATATCCTCATCTATCAAAAGACTTACAAAACCTAAAATTGCATTGAGTGGCGTGCGTATCTCATGTGACATATTGGAGAGAAAATAATCTTTGACTTGTGATGCCTGAAGCGCTTCTGCTCTAGCATCTACAAGTTTTGTTACTTCATATCCTATCGACATATACTCTGTTTTATTGTCATACGGGTCAGATCGGA
>JAVETY010000135.1:0-4606 GCA_034005815.1 Sulfurimonadaceae bacterium
CCCCCTATATAGTGCTAGCACTGCCTTTGGCTGCGCAAACATTCAATACCTCCTACCGTGTAAGATTAAAACAATTTCGTAAAAAATATAAGCTTGTCTTTGCCATATCGCTGGGGTTTTTATTGTTGCATAGTAGTGTTGTTTTTTTCAATAAAGCTCTTTATTTGGTCGTACAAACTCCATCAGATCACTTTGCATATAAGATGCATGTTGCAAAAGAGCTAGCACAAGAATTGAAAATGCAAAATATCAATTGTGTAACAACAAAAAAATCGATGGCGCTACGTTTAGAGTTTTATGGTATTTCAAAATGTAACGATTTTGTTTTAGAAGAGTTACAAGAAAAAAATAATGAAAACGCAAATGTAACAATTAGTTACATAAATAAAGCAGTTGCTTTTTATAGTGTTACAAAAGTAAACAAACATCTAGCTAAATAACTCCAAATTTTCTTAATCTCTTAAAAAAATAGATACTAATGTGGTACTATATTTTTTAAATATTTATAACAGGGAGTTGCAAATGGCTCAAAAATCAATAAGAGAATTTGATGCAAAGTCGATTTTGGCAAAGCATTGGGATACCTACTTTTCAGGTTTTACTTATGCTTATGAAACGGTTCTAGTTCAAAATGGATCAGAGCTTAAAGAAACTGCAAAAGATAAAAAATGGTTAAATGAAAAAGCATTGGTTGCAAAACCAGATATGCTCTTTGGAAAAAGAGGAAAAAATGGCTTAGTTTTATTTAGAGATTCTAAACCAGGTGATGTATCTTTAGCTAAAGCTATATCATGGATTGATGAGAAATCAAGCTCAGCGCAATCTGTATATTTTTCATTTGATGGTGATACACCACAAGATGCACCAAAAATTGATATGTTAACGCATTTCGTAGTGGAGCCTTTTACACCCCATGCGCAAGAAGAGGAATACTATATCTCTGCTACTTGTGTAGGTGATGAAGATGTTTTATATATGTCCGCTGAAGGTGGAATGGAAGTTGAAGAAAACTGGGATAAAGTTACAGAAGTAAAATTTGCTATCACTGATACAGAAGAAGAGATAGCAAAAAAAATTGCTGCAAATATTCCAAAAGATATTGCTGCAAAAGATAGAGAAGGATTTACAAAATTTGCAATTGGATTCTTTAAAGCATATAGAGATTTAAACTTTGCATATCTTGAGATAAATCCATTTGTGATGCAAGGTGATAGAATCGAGCTTTTGGATATGGTTGCAAAACTTGATGATACTGCAGGATTTATGATGAGAGAACAGTGGGGTGACATCGATTATCCTACATCTTTTGGCATGGAAGAAAAATCTCCTGAAGTTTTAGCAATCGAAGATGCAGATAGTAAATCTGGAGCTTCTTTAAAACTTACAATCCTCAAACCAGATGCGAGAATCTGGACTATGGTTGCGGGTGGCGGTGCCTCGGTTGTATATGCTGATACTATTGCTGACCTTGCAGGGATTGAAGACCTTGCTAACTATGGTGAGTATTCAGGTGGACCAACGACGAGTGAGACGAAATTTTACGCCGAAACTATACTTGACCTTATGACAAGAAAAAAAGATATCAAAGGAAGAGAAAAAATCCTTATCATTGGTGGTGCGATTGCAAACTTTACTGATGTTGCAAAAACTTTTACAGGAATTATTCAAGCATTTGAGAATTATCAAGACAAAATGAAAGAGGTTGGTATCAAAATCTACGTAAGACGTGGTGGACCAAACTATGAAAAAGGTCTCAAAGATATTAAAGAAGCAGCAGTTAGATTAGGCTTATGGATTGATGTATATGGACCAGAAACTCACGTGACAGATATCGTGCGTATGGCTGTAGAGAACTAAGGAGAAGATATGTCACAATTATTTACTAGAGATACACAAGCAATTTTTTGGAATAATAATAAATCAGCTATTCAAAGAATGTTGGATTATGATTACACAATCAAAAGAACAAAACCTTCAGTTGCAGCGATAGTTGCACCAACAGCAGGAAGCAAGTTTGATAAGTTTTTTTATGGTCCAAATGAGATTATGATTCCACTTTATAAAACAACAGCAGAAGCAAAAGCACAGCACCCAAATGCGGATGCTCTTTTGAACTTTGCTTCTTTTAGAACAGCATATGATGTGACTATGGAAGCACTAGAACTTGGTGGTTTTAAATCTATTATGATTACAGCAGAGGGGATTCCTGAAAGACTCGCTCGTAAAATGAACGCAACAGGACGTGCTAAAAATGTTGTTATCATTGGACCAGCAACTGTAGGGGCAATCTCTCCAGGTGCATTTAAAATAGCAAATATTGGTGGAACAATCGAAAATATCGTTCAATCAAAACTTCACCGTGCAGGTTCATGTGGACTTGTTACACGTTCTGGTGGTTTATTTAATGAACTTTCAAACATTATTGCAATCAATGCAGATGGTATTGCAGAGGGCGTGGCAATTGGTGGAGATAGATTTGTGGGTTCGGTATTTATTGATAATCTTCTTCGTATGCAAGAAGACCCAGCAGTAAAATATATGCTACTTTTAGGTGAAGTGGGTGGTACTGAAGAGTACAAAGTGATTGATGCAGTAAAAAGTGGAAAAATCACAAAACCAATCATCGCATGGTGTATCGGAACAATTGCAAAATACTACGATAGTGGTGTGCAATTTGGTCACGCGGGTGCATCTGCAAATGCTGATACAGAAACAGCAGAAGCAAAAAACAAAGCGATGGCAGCAGCTGGTATCTATGTTCCAAGCTCATTTAATGATTTACCGAATGTAATTGCCCGAGTATATGGCGATTTAAAAGCAAAAGGTGTGATCAAAGAGATTGCTGAACCAGATATGAATGTTTGTCCAAGTGTAAGAAAATCAAAAGAGTTTATTTGTACTATCTCTGATGATAGAGGAGACGAAGCAACGTATGCTGGCTTTCCAATCTCATCACTCGCAACACCTGATACTGGTAAAGGCATTGGTGATGTTATTTCACTTTTATGGTTTAAAAAACAGTATCCAAAATGGGCAACAGACTTTATCGAAACAGTTTTAAAAACTGTAGCAGACCACGGACCAGCTGTTTCAGGTGCACATAATGCAAAAGTAACAACGCGTGCAGGAAAATCAGTTGTAGAGTCACTCGTAACAGGGCTTTTAACTATTGGACCAAGATTTGGTGGAGCAATTGACGGCGCTGCAGGATACTTTAAATATGCAGATGACAATAAACTCTCTCCAGCAGAGTTCTTAAATCATATGAAAAAAGAGGGCGTTCCAATCCCAGGTATCGGACATAGAATTAAGTCTTTGAAAAACCCTGACTTACGTGTTGAAGGGCTTAAAAAATATGCAGCTGAGTTTTTCCCAGCAACACCACTTTTAGACTATGCACTTACAGTAGAGCAATTAACTACAAGTAAGAAAGAAAATCTTATTCTTAACGTGGATGGAACGATTGGTATCTTAATGGTAGATATGTGGAGAGCCTTAGGATATCCAGAAGATGAGATTGATGAATTTATCACTTCAGGAACACTTAACGCATTTTTTATTGTTGGTAGAAGTATCGGCTTTATAGGACATATCTTAGATGAGAAACGTCTCGCAATGCCTATGTACCGTCATCCAATGGATGATATTTTATATGATGTACAAGTTGCAGAGAAAATATAAATATATTTCTCTGTAAAATAACAGTATCTAATTTAATTTTCTTTCATAATTTGATATACTAGCCTAAAAAGGCTGGTATATGAAAAATTCCTTTACTCTCCTAGAACTCATATTTGTCATTGTAGTAGTTGGTATTATTGCAGTAGTAACTCTTCGTAAAACTCCATCTGATAACCTTGATCGTGCAACAATCCAACTCGTCTCACATCTAAGATACACTCAACATTTAGCACTCAACCAAGATTTTTACTCCACAACTGATAAGAATTGGTTTAAACGAAGATGGAAGCTTTCTTTTAGTAATGGTGCCGATACAAACAATTATTGGGCATATTCAGTTTGGGCTGATACAGCAGGGGATGCAACAGGAAGCCCAGATCCAAAAGAGATAGCGGTAAATCCTATGAATAAATCCAAAAGATTAACAGGTGGATTTAATGGAAACTTATTTATTCATACAAATGATCCAAGAGCGACACAAGAACTCAATATTGGACAGGCTTATGGGATTTTAGATATAAAGTTTTCATCTCCATGTAGAACAGGTGCACATAGCAAGAGTATAGCGTTTGACCATGTGGGAAGACCTCTACGAGGAGCACTAGAAAATTATATAGCACCCTATAAATCATCTATAAAGACAAATATCTTAATACATAAACAATGCCAAATCACTTTATGCAGTGTAGCAAATTGTGATAATGCTAGTGCGGATGAAAAAAGAATCATAGCAATTGAGCCTGAAACAGGATACGCACATATTTTATAACATGACATCAAACAAATCTTTAGTAAATGCTATATATTAAAGTAAGCATGAAAGAGACAAATGAGTAAAAAATCAATTTGTATATAAAATTCGCACATTCTTTTAAAAAACCCTTGACATTGAATTCTAGTTTGTCTATAATTCCCGTCCACAAAC
>JAVETY010000136.1:0-4581 GCA_034005815.1 Sulfurimonadaceae bacterium
ATCTATATACTCTTTTAACTTCTTCTTAGGCTTCCATCCCAAAGCCTCTGTTTTAGCACTCATCACATCCGCAGTCATACGATTGCCTTTGCGTTCTGGGAGCATCTCTATCTCTCCACCAAACATTTGTGCTACTTCTAGTATAGTAAACGCTTCACCGCTTCCTATACCGAACTCATCTCCGTAACCATTTTCACCAACAAGTACGAGTCCATCTATGATGTCATCTATATGTGTGAAGTTTCTTTTTTGTGTTCCGGGGCTTACTATTGTAAGTATTTCTTTGTTTTTCATCTTCTCTTTGAAGAGTGCTATAAGAGTTGCGTATTTGCCTGTTTGTATCTCACGAGGTCCATATACATTATAAAAATACGTTATCGCATAGGGCACGTTAAACCACATGCCATAGTTCATCACTAGTTCTGTGTTGGTTGCTTTTGTCCAAGCATATGGAGATGCACTTCGTCCTAATCCACCATCGCCAAATTTTGTTGAGCTTCCTGCGTAGAGGATTTTACATCCTGCTTTTCTTACAAACTCTAGTACTGCGAAAATCCCATCTTTGTTATAACGCCACACTTTTTCAATATCATCAAAACTTTGTTCTACTCGGCTATATTCACCTAAATGATAGACCATATCAGGATGAAAATCAACAAGTGTCGCTATATCTGCTGTATCACCTTTGATATAAGTGACATTATCTACATGGTTCGCTTCGTTTCCTGTAAAATAGTTATCTAAACTATACACATCATAATTTGTATTTTGTGCGAGTCTCTCACATAAGTGACTTCCTACAAAACCTGCTCCACCTGTTACTAGTATCTTCTTTTTCATCATCAGCCTTTATTTATCACTATGAAATATATCTCTTGTGTATACTTTTTCTACTACGTCTTGTAAAACTTCATCTATTCTATTTGCAACGATTACATCTGAGAGTTTTTTAAAGTTTTCTAGATTTTCTATCACTTCAAAACCTTCAAAATTTTTCTCTTGTAAAACTGGTTCATAAATAACGATATTAATATTATTAGCTTGGAGTTTTTGTATCACATCTTGCACAGCAGCACTTCTAAAATTATCCGATCCTGATTTCATAATAAGTCTATAGATACCTACTGTTTTTGGTTTGCGTTTGAGTATTTGATCCGCTATAAAAGTTTTGCGTGTTTCATTTGAATCTACAATCGCACTTATAAGATTATTTGGCACATCTGTAAAGTTAGCTTTTAATTGTTTGGTATCTTTTGGAAAACAGTATCCACCATACCCAAAGCTAGGATTATTGTAGTGTGTGCCTATGCGTGGGTCAAGCCCTACTCCACTGATAACATCCTTTGTATCAAGGCCAAATGTCTCACAATAAGAGTCAAGTTCATTAAAATATGCCACTCTCATAGCAAGATATGTGTTTGAAAAAAGTTTAATCGCTTCTGCTTCTGTAGAATCTGTAAAAAGAACTGAAATGCCTTTTTTGATAGCGCCACGTTCTAAAAGTCCAGCAAAAACCATAGCGCGGTCTGACTTTTCTCCTACAATTATTCTAGATGGGTGTAGATTGTCATGAAGGGCTTGACCTTCTCTTAAAAACTCTGGGGAGAAGATGATATTGGTAGTATTGAACTTTTGATTTATAGATTTTGTATAGCCTACTGGAACAGTTGATTTGATAACCATCGTCGCATCTGGATTTATCGCTAGAACATCTGCTATAACATACTCTATCGATTTGGTATTAAAAAAGTTTGTGTGCTCATCATAGTCTGTGGGTGTAGATATGATAACAAAGTCGGCACCTTTGTACGCTTCTTCTTTGTCAAGTGTAGCTCTAAAATTGAGCGTTGTTTTTTGAAGGTATTCGCTTATATCTTTATCTTCGATTGGAGAGATTTTTTGATTTAATAGTTCTATTTTTTCTGGGATGATATCGAGTGCCACTACTTCGTTGTGTTGTGCTAGTAGGATTGCGTTTGAGAGTCCTACGTATCCTGTTCCTGCGATTGCTATCTTATAACTCATAATTTATTTGCCTTATTTTTAGTATCTTCTGCTAATTTTTGTAATATGAGATGAAGTTTTTCAAACTGGTTTGTAGCATTAAATTGCTCTTTTGCTTTTGTTTGTCCTGCTAATGCTAGTTTATCTTTAAACTCTTTATCATTTATCAATAGCTCTATTTTTTGTGATAAATCATCACTATTATCTTTTAGAAATAACAGTCCAGTTTCATTATCATCGATAATCTCTAAAGGTCCACCGTTGTTTGTACCAATCACGCAAATACCACATGCCATAGCTTCGATAAGAACAAGTCCAAAAGTCTCTCTTGGAGTTGCAAGTACCAGAGCATCACAAAGCTGCATCAGTTTTTGTGCTTCTTTTGTAAAACCTGTAAATATGACATGTTCATTCATATCTTTACGTTTTACGTCAGCTTTTAGCTCCTCTAAATATATATCATCCATGGCATGTCCAACTATAAGCACTTGAGCTTCATGCCCTTTTTGTATCAGTTTTTCTACTGCATCTATGACAAGATACTGCCCTTTTTCTTTTTCTATACGCCCTACTATTCCTACAGTAAATTGCTCTTTAATTTTGTAATCTTTACGCAATCTATCTTTTTCTTCGGCTGTTATTTTAGAAGGAGTTTCTGCACCCATATAGAGCACTTCAATATCTGGACGCACTTCTTTTGGGATAAAAGTTTCTAATTGTTCTTTTACTTGATGTGTTACAGCATGCATCATATCTAGATTTTTATAAAGCCATTTATGATAAAAATCGCCTTTAAATCGTGTCATAGTCATATTTCGTGTTTGTATCAAAGCTGGTTTTCTTTTTGAAAGCACTTTTGCAAGCACTACAAATGGAAGATCTTTTGTCCAGTGCAGATGAACAACATCTATCTCGTGTATATCTATGGCATGTGCTAGTTTTTTGGCAAACGCAAAAGCTCCCAAATAAGAAGGTTTTTTCATTTTTATAAGGTTTGATTTTTCATTGTAGTAAGAGGCTAATTTACCATCTTGATTGATAACACTAAATATTGGTGTTTTATTTTCAAGATATAAACCTGCGCGTACCATATAAAGCTCTAAGCCTCCCGCATCAGGAGAGAGACAGATTTCCATTATTTTTTTCATTTTGCACCGTTTTTAAGCTTTATTATTTTACTTTTTAACAACTCTTTAGGAGTCACTTTGTTATAATGATGAAATTTTAACAAACAAGAGATTATTTTCTACTAAAAGCGACAGATATGAACTATAAAGTAAACAAAGGGTTTGAAAAATTCACACCTTTACTCCAATCCATCCAAACAAATTTTGATCTCGTAGATGAAACAATTCACAAAGCTAGAAATGAACTCAAAGTTTTAAACTATGGAAACACCGAGGTAGTAGTCAAATCATTTAAAATCCCACATGCCATAAATCGTATCGTGTATACTTTTTTCAAATCTTCCAAAGCTAAAAAGTCCTACGAATATGCACTTCGCATTGGAGATTTTACTCCCAAACCTATCGGGTACATTGAATTTTTCACTTTTGGACTTTTAGAAAAGAGTTATTTTATAGCTGAGAAATTTGCGTATGATTTTACTATCCGAGAGCCTTTGCTTGATCCAGGTTTTGAAGATAAAGAAGAAGTGTTTAAAGCTTTTGCACGCTTTACACTTCTACTACATCAAAACAATATTTTTCATAATGATTACTCTCCTGGAAATATTCTTATTAAAAAAGAAAATGGCAATTATCTCTTTAAAATCGTTGATATCAATCGTATGAAATTTGTTCCACTCTCACAAGAACAAAGAGCAAAAAGCTTTTCAAAACTTTGGGCACATGATCATATTTTAGAAATCATCGCTACAGAATACGCAAAACATCATCAAGTAGATGCAGATTTTACAAAACAAGTACTTTATTTTTCTAACAAAAATAAAAAGATAAAAAACTTCAAAAAAAGACTCAAAGGTATAGAGGTAAATGACTAATGATTACTAACATATCATGTGTTCTTATCGCTAAAAATGCTGAAGCAACTCTCAGAGAAGTTTTAGAATCACTAGATAGTTTTCAAGATGTTGTAGTTTATAGCAATAATTCAACAGACAAAACAGATGCAATAGCGCAAAGCTTTTCAAATGTAACTCTTATTAATGGAGATTTTCTAGGTTTTGGTCCAACAAAAAACAAAGCAGCCAGTTATGCTAAAAATGATTGGATTCTCTCCCTTGATGCAGATGAAGTATTAAGTCAAGAGCTAGTTATAGAACTCTCTCATTTAAAGCTAAAAGAAAATTTTGTTTATTCACTTTTGCGTAAAAATTATTATAAAAAACAACAAATTAAGTATTGCTGGGGAAATGACATTTTAACCCGTCTTTACAATAAACAAATAACATCTTTCACAGATGCAAAGGTACATGAATACATTATAAAAAACTCACTAGAATCACTTCAACTTACTGGAGATATCAAACATTATCCATATAGTACTGTTAGTGACTTTATCATCAAGCTAGATAGATATTCAACTATTTTTGCAGAGGAACATGTGGGTAAAAAA
>JAVETY010000137.1:0-4556 GCA_034005815.1 Sulfurimonadaceae bacterium
TCTGGTAGAAAATGCATCTCTATCTTGATTTCACCCTCGCCTTGACATTTTTCACAGCGACCACCTTTGACGTTAAATGAAAATCTCGACGTTGTATACCCTCGGATTTGCGCCTCTTTTGTTTGTGCAAAGAGATTTCTTATCTCATCCATCACACCTGTATATGTAGCAGGATTACTTCGTGGAGTACGACCGATTGGGCTTTGATCAAGTGAGATAACCTTATCTACATGCTCTAATCCATTTATCTCTACACCTGCGACTTTGTTTACTTTTCTGGCATGATTGAGCAGTTCACGTGCTGTTGGTAGCAGTGTTTGGAGGATAAGTGAGCTCTTACCGCTTCCACTCACACCTGTTATACATACGAGGTTATTAAGTGGTACTTTTGCACTGAGTCCTTCTATATTGTTGATAGTTACATTTTTTATCTCTATCCATTGTTCTTGTGGACGGCGATAAAAATAGTCGATTTTTTTACGTCCATAGAGATAATCTGCTGTAAGTGTTTTTGCTTTTTTGAGCTGATCAATTGTTCCAGCAAATACTACTTCCCCACCAAATTTTCCAGCTCCACTTCCGATATCTACGATAAAGTCAGCTTGTTCTATCGTTTCTTTATCATGTTCTACGACGATAACACTATTACCTTTTTCTTGAAGACTTCTAAGAGTTCTTATAAGTTTTAGAGTATCACGCTCATGCAAACCGATACTAGGCTCATCGAGTACGTACATAACACCTGTAAGACCACTTCCTATCTGTGAAGCGATACGGATACGTTGTGCTTCTCCACCACTAATAGTACGTGCATCACGTCCAAGTGTGATATATCCAAGACCCACATCATATAAAAAGTATAAACGCTCACGAAGTTCATTCAGTATCGGAGCTGCGATAGTTTTATGTTGGCTATCGAGATAATTGAAGTTTGCCTCATCTGCAAACCACTCATATGTTTTTGTGATAGGCATATCCAAGATATCTGCTATCCCTTTTTCTGATACACGAACCGCTAAAGATTCTTGTTTAAGTCTATGTGCATTACAAATATTACATACTTTTTCACTCATATAGTCTGCAAGCTCTTTCTCATCCTTGAACATGTCATAGGCGATACGTACTACCCCTGGCCAAATTCGTTTTACTTTATGTGCTTTCCAAAGGAACTCTACTTCATCAGGTGTTCCGTGAAGTATCATTTTTTGTTGATAGGTTTCTAGCTCGCCATAAGGAACTGTCATATCAATCTTATTTGCTTCACAAAATCCTTTTAAAAATGTAAAGTAGTATCCTTTGTTAAATCCATAAACAATTTTGATGGCACCTTTTTCTACACTTAAGTCTGGATTGATAATTTTATCGTGATCAAGCGCATAACGAACACCCAAGCCATCACATTCAGTACACGCACCTTTAGGAGAGTTAAATGAAAATGATAAAGGTTCCAACGGGTCGAAACTAATCTTACAATCAAAACATGCATTGTGCTCTGAGTAGTGGATAGAGCTCTCTTTAAGTCCTAGCTCTTCGTGGTTGAGGATATCAATCTCAAGCTCTCCATAACTTTCTTTAAGTGCTTTTTCTACTCCAGAAGCTATACGCTCTTTGTTCTCTTCACTTACAACCAATCTATCAATAACCACTTTTATCGTATGTTTTTTCGTTTTTGAAAGCTCTATCTCTTCATCTAAACGCACCATCACTCCGTTTATCATCGCGCGCACATACCCTTTATGTACAAGTGATTCTAGAGTATCCGTAAATGCCCCTTTTTTCTCACGCACTATGGGAGCTAAAAGGACAAGCTTTGCATTTTCTGGGAGTTTTAATACTTCATTAATAATATCTGTTACACTCATTTGTGAGATTTTTTTACCACATTTGTGACAATGTTGTATGCCCACACGCGCATATAAAAGGCGTAGATAGTCATATATCTCTGTGATAGTTCCTACTGTGGAGCGTGGATTTTTCGAGGTTGTTTTTTGATCGATTGCAATAGCAGGAGTAAGCCCCTCTATTTTGTCAACATTTGGTTTTCCAATACGGTCTAAAAACTGTCTTGCATAGGAAGAGAGTGACTCCATATAACGGCGTTGCCCCTCTGCATAAAGCGTGTCAAATGCGAGAGTTGATTTTCCACTTCCACTGAGTCCTGTAAAAACTACCAATTTATTCTTTGGAATAGTTAATGAAATGTTTTTTAAATTATTTTCTTTTGCACCAATTATTTTAATTACATCTTTGTTATACATCTTCAACCTTTATAAAAATACTCTATAACTCATATACGCCACGACCACCGTATAAAACATCACTATCAAACGTCTTTGTAAAACTGGTGAAATTCCCTCTTTTTGAGTGATACCAATATAAACTCCTAACAAAGAGAAAATCCCGATAATAATCCCTGAAGTGTAATCTACATTACCATTCATCGACTGTGAAATCACCCCAGATAAAGAGGAAAATACCACAAAAAAGAGTCCCGCTGATATAGCCTTCGTAAGAGGAAAATAAAAAAACCCAACAAGTATAGGAGTGAGGATAATACTTCCACCTACACCAATCGCCATACTCACCACTCCCAGAACGAAACCGATCCCTAGCAGTACAAGAGGATGGACTTTTGTTTTTGGTATTTGGTTCACTTTTGGTTTCATAAAAAGTCGCACTAATGCGAAAACTGCAAATCCTAAAAAGACAAACTCTAGTATTTCGTTAGAAAAGCCTGCCGTTATTCCACCACTAAGTTGTGCACCTAGGAATCCACCAATACCTATATAAGCGATAATACCTACATCTAGAGTGCCATATTTTTTATTAAGGTAACTACCAAACAAAGAACTAAAAACCATCTGTACAACAGAGATTCCAATCGCTATTTTTGTATCAAATCCCATAAGCAAGAGCAAGGGAACCAATATCGTTCCACCACCTATACCAAAAAAGCCAGAAAGAAAACCTGTTAAAATCCCAGCTCCGACCAGCTCTAAGTAGATCATTCCTATCCTTTTTTGAAGTGGTCAAACTAAATTTTCGGGATTATACTCTCATCTGGCTTTATAGGAGTTTTAGCATACTTTTGTGATGCTTTTTTAATTTTGCTTTTTGATTCTATAAAGTATAATCATCTATCAATAATAAGGCGCGAAAAATTATGTTAGAAACCATTATTAAAGCTGCAGAGAACTTCTGTATCCACCAAATTAGAGAGCCCTATACCATTTCACAAAGATTAGAAAAAAAGAGAACACTTATTGCTTATATAGATATAGAAACTGTTGGTAGTACACAATATAGAGTTTATATAGCCTTTGATCCTTTGTTTGTCCAAAAGATTGCAAAAGTTTTTTTGGAAGAGGATGAAAGCGATGAGGAAACACTCATCGATATGGCACTAGAAACGGTCAATCTTATCGTAGGCAATGCGAAAGTCTTAGTACAATCAACACAAAAGGGAAGTTTCAATATAGAAACACCCCATTTTGTGAAGTTTGACACTTTTAGTATGGTAGGTAAAGTTGCACAGGTTTTTACTATAGACTCTCACACAATGACCATAGCGATTAAGGAATTAGATGGGTAAGAATAAATATCACTTTGTTGATAAAGAGTTTCCATTTGACGCAGATAAAGAGCTCTCGTGGATGGACTATTCTGGGCTTTTAGATATGGAAGTGGAGTTTATCTCAGATCTTGGTGAAACCGAACTCACTATTGATGAGATACTTAAACTCAAAAAAGGCTCTATCATAGATCTGCGAAAACCAGCAGGTGAGAGCGTTGAAGCATATGTCAATGGGCGTATTATTGGCAAAGGTGAGGTTATGGTATATGAGAAAAACCTTGCTATTCGTATTAATGAGGTGCTAGATTCTAGCGCTGTTTTGTACCACCTTTCAAAAGAGAGATTATGATCCGTTTTTTATTTATTTTATTATTACCTTTTGCCCTTTATGGCTCAAAAATCCTTAGCTACAACATCTACGATAGAACAGATAGAGTTGATGTGATGATAACGTTTGATACACCTTATGAGGGAGTTATCAAACAAAATCAGGGTAAATCAAATATCATTATAAAACTTGAAGATGCTTCGATAGAATCAGCAAAAGTAAAACAACTCTCATCGAAGTTTTTATCATCTTTAAATATTTCACCTATGGCAGGATATACGCAAATTACGGCTAATGTTCCACCCTCAGTTGAGCTCAAAGTTTCTAAAACATCAGATGCGTATGGACTTCGTTTACGTTTTGTTGCCCTTACTGCTAAAGCACAAACTGCAACTACAGTATCTGCAGCACAAAAAACGACACAAACTACAACTACAAACGCTTTACCAACAAAAAAAGAGGATGACCTTTCAAGTAGTTACTATATAGTTATTACTATTTTGATTTTAGGGATTGTGATTTTACTTTATATCAAAACAAAAGCAACTCCAAAAAAACAAAAAAACTCTTGGCTTTTTAACCCAAATCAAGAAGCAGATGCTGATAAGAAAAAGCAGCCTACGACAACAGCGGATGGGGTCTCTATCCGTTTTC
>JAVETY010000138.1:0-4535 GCA_034005815.1 Sulfurimonadaceae bacterium
TTTAGTGAATATATGAACCAATGGTTATATGCAGAGGATGGCTACTACGCAAGCTATAAAACGATAGGAAAAGAGGGGGATTTTTATACCTCTGTAAGTACGAGTAAGTTTTTTGGTGGAAGTGTTGCCCTTCATATAATCAAACTTATCGATGAGGGCTTTTTAGCAAAGGATGGTGTTGTGTGCGAGATTGGCGCGCATCATGGATATTTTTTGGCAGATGTATGTGAGTTTATTTATACTTTGCGACCTGAACTTTTACAATCACTTCGGTTTGTGATTATAGAGCGATTTGATGCGATGAGAGAGTTTCAAAAGAACTATTTCCTAGAGTCATTTGGTGATGCTGTGAATCTTACGCACTATAAATCTTTAAATGATTTACGATGTGACAATGCTTTTTTTGTTGCCAATGAGATTTTTGATGCTTTTAGTTGTGAGCTTTACTATAAAGGCAAAATCGGTAGAGTAGAAAATCATGAAGTTATTTTTGATTTAGAAGATAGCGAGATAGATGCAAAAGCGAAAAAATATCACAAAGATAGAGGCGAGATAGCTCTCGGATATGAGGAGTTTGCAAAAGAGTTATCTATGACATGTCCAAAATTTGAGTTTATGAGTTTTGATTATGGAGAGATGCAAGCACGTCCTGATATATCTTTGCGTATCTATGCAAATCACAAGGTCTATCCATTCTTTGATGAAGAGTGTGACAAAGAGAGATTATTTAAAAACTCTGATATCACGTATGATGTAACGTTTGAGCATGTAAAAGATGCCTTTATCGAAGCTGGAGTAGAGTTAGTTGAGTTTAAATCTCAAATGGCAGCACTTATTAATATGGGGGTTCTTGAACTCTTAGAAAAAGTCCGAGAGCACGCAGGTGAGGCTATCTATAAACAAGAGCTAGATAAGGTCAAAACGCTCATCATGCCAGAGTTCTTGGGAGAGAGATTTAAGATGATTCGGTTTAGAAAATGTTAGATCGTATTGATATAAAAGATATTTGCGACGTAGCACTCGAAGCGGGTGAAGCGGTGATGGAAATCTACAAAGAAGATTTTCTTGTAGAATTCAAAGAAGATAATTCTCCACTGACACAAGCAGATATAAAAGCAAATGAGATTATCTGTAGTTTTTTAGAAAAACACTATGCACACATTCCAATCATCAGCGAAGAGAATCAAGAAGTACCATACGAAGTGCGTAAAAATTGGGAATATTTTTGGTGTATCGATCCCATAGATGGCACAAAAGAGTTTGTGAAAAAAAATGGTGAGTTCACAGTCAATATTGCACTTATTCATAAAGATACTCCAGTTTTGGGCGTGGTATTTGCTCCAGCATTAGGAAAACTCTATTATGCTAAAAAAGGCGAGGGCGCGTTTGGGGCAATTTTGAATGATAAATTTTTAATTTTGAATGAAGAGCGATTGCCGATTGTAGTAAATAATAAAGATGCGATGGTTGTAATGGCAAGTAACTCTCATCTCTCAGAAAAAACTAAAGAGTTCATAAATAATTTAACATTCAAAATCCAAAATTCAAAATTAATAAGAATGGGATCTTCGCTCAAACTCTGCATGATAGCAACAGATGAAGCAAATATATATCCAAGACTTTCTCCAACAATGGAATGGGATACAGCAGCAGCAGATGCGATAGTGCGAGAAAGTGGCAAGATGACATATCAATATCATTCGAACTTTGATACACAAAATCCATCATCAGAAACACCACTCATCTATAACAAAGAAAACCTTCTTAATCCGTGGTTTGTAGTAGTATAAAAATAAATTAAAATTAGGAAAAAAAATGCCAAAAAATATTTTCAGAGAGTATGATATACGAGGGATTTACCCCACAGAACTAAGAGAACAGATAGTTAAAAAAATAGGCTACTATTTTGCTAAAAAAGTGATAGAAAAAATCCCACATGCCAAGTATATCTCCGTAGGATATGATGCAAGACTTCACTCTTCACAGATAGAGCAGTGGCTTATTTCAGGGATAAACTACGCAGGATTAGAAGTGCTTACAATGGGGCTTGCTCCCACACCAGTAAACTATTTTAGTAACTTTGTCTCATTTGATGGCATGTATACAAGTGGCTCTATTATGATTACCGGGAGTCATAACCCTGCAGAGTACAATGGCTTTAAAATCACCCTAGATAAAGAACCATTTTTTGGTGAAGATATATATGCTTTAGGCAGAATAATCATGGCATGTGGACTTCATATCCCAGATAATACAGATGCCATACGCATCAATGCAAAAGAGCAATACATAAACTATCTAGTAAAAGAGTTTGCACATTTAAATCTAAAAAAACATAAGTTTATCTTTGATTGTGGCAATGGTGCAGCGGGAGCCGTTTTGGGTGAAATACTCAAAAAACTCTCCATCAATAGTAAAATCCTCTACGAAGAGCCAGATGGAAATTTTCCAAACCACCATCCAGATCCAAGCGAGAGCGAAAATCTAAAAGAGATACAAAAAGAACTTAGCTCGGGAAAATATACTCTAGGATTCGCCTACGATGGAGATGCAGATAGGCTAGCAGTGCTCACAAACAAATATAATTTTAAAGGGGACATACTCGCACTCTTCTTCTCAAGATTTATAGAAAATCCAGTGGTGATAGGGGAAGTGAAGTGTTCTCAAATTATGTATGACATGATAAATACTTATGGCAAAGCTATTATGTATAAAACAGGGCACAGTAACCTCAAAGTAAAGATAAAAGAGACAAACGCTAGCTTCGCCGCTGAGGTATCAGGACATCTCTTTTTTAATGATAGATACTTTGGATATGACGACGGTATCTATGCGACGCTCAGAGCACTTGAACTTGTGGCAAATGAGTTTGATTATGACAAAGAGTTTGAAGCGCTTCCTCAGCTTTTTACAACAGATGAGATAAATATAGACACAACAGACGAAGAGAAGTTTCAAATCATCGATAAATTAAAAGAAAAACTTACACATCCCCCTGTAGGTTTTCCAAAGATAAAAGAGATTATCACAGTAGATGGTTTGCGCGTTGTGTTTGAGCATGGATGGGGACTTGTCCGTGCGAGTAATACTACACCGAAACTTGTTACAAGATTTGAAGCGGACAGTGCAACGAATGCTTTCATGTATCAAGAGAGACTTTTAGGGCTTTTATGACATGCCATGTTTTTGGTTAAGGTTTCAGTGGCATTAAATAGACTAATAAGTAGAATTCAAGCTTGATACAAGAGATTATTAAAATGAATACAAATGGAGAGTTTAGCCAATGTTAGTCTTAGGTAGAAAACATAAATTTTCAGAACAAGAACTCCAAAAATTAAATAAAAAATTTAAAAACATCAAGATTACACGCTATACACAGCGCGTACAAGATGATGTGCTTCAAGAACTAGAAGAAGCAATTAGCTCAGAGCATTACACACTTTTGGTTCTCAATACAAAAGCAAAAGTAGGCGATGATATTATCAAGTTTTTGACAAATCTACAGTTTAGAGAAGGTAGAAAACCTCTTCGCATCATAAGTATAGAAAACTTTATGGAACGCTATCTACAAAAATGCTACATCCCAGATGATCATACTAACTTAGATTTTTTGGAAAGTATTAAACCTTTTAATCCTGTGGAATATGCACTCAAAAGAGCTATTGATTATGTGGCAATAGTTTTACTTTATGTACTTGCTTCTCCTATTATCTATTATTCACGATACAAAATCAAAAAAGAATCCCCTGGTACGAGTATGTTTAAACAATTAAGAGTAGGGCTGAATGGGAAAGATTTTAAATGTAATAAGTTTCGTTCAATGCACTTAAACGTACATCACGACCCATACACAAGAAAAAATGACTCAAGAGTTTTTCCATGGGGTGAAGTTATGAGAAAAACAAGAATAGACGAACTTCCTCAAATGCTCAATGTACTTAAAGGCGATATGCACTTCATAGGTCCAAGAGCTGAGTGGAATATTTTAGTAGAAGAGTATGAAAAAAAGATACCTTATTACAATGAACGACATATCGTAAGACCAGGTATTACCGGTTGGGCTCAAGTGAACTATTCTTATGGTTCAAATATTGAAGATACAAGACAAAAACTGATGTATGATCTTTACTATATAAAACACTGGAGCGTAGCGCTCGAATTGAAGGTAGTATGGAAAACAATAATGGTTGTGCTAGGTAGAAAAGGGCTTTAGCTTTTACATGCCATACGTAAAGTAGTGTAAACTATTTTAAGATTTCAGACTATACGCGAGTGTAATATAAAACTTTTTTGGGAAAGAAAAGAGCTCTTTTTCCACTTTGAGAGGGAAGCTTTTTGTAATTGCTTCTATGGCAGAGCCTTTAAAAATAGATTTTCCAAATACAAGCTCAATATCTTTAACATCTCCATCTGCTTGTAGAAAAAAACTTATCTGCACTTCCCCTTCAATCGCTCTTCTACGCGCGCTATTGGGATACACTTTGTTTTTATCAATTGCATTGCGCATATGTTCTAAAAAAAGTTCTTGTTTGATG
>JAVETY010000139.1:0-4515 GCA_034005815.1 Sulfurimonadaceae bacterium
ATCTTTAAAGCGAGTTCTTTAAGATGAAATGGTTTTTTGAGATAGTCATAACATCCAAGCGCATATGCACGTGAGATATCTTCTATATCCACAAGCGCACTTATATAGATAGTGGGGATAAAAACTTTCTGCTCATGGAGTTTTTCTAAAAGTGTGATACCGTCTACATTTGGAACATTTATATCTAAGATACATAAATCATAAAGGTTACTCTGAAGCGCTTCATACACCATTTTACCATCAAAATAACCATCCACTTTATGGTTTAAAGATTCTAAATACTCACAAATAGATTCATTGAGCATTACATCATCTTCTAAAAGAAGTATCTTCATATCATTTACCCATCATTTTAAATCTAAAACTAAATATATTTTTATCTTCTAGTGTAAGAAGTTCCATTGTAACACCTTCTTCTTGACAAATAGATTGTACAAGTCCCAAACCAAGACCAAATCCATCTGCACTTCTCTCTTCTCTATAAAAGGCTTCAAAAATCTTATCTCTATCTTCGATTTGTTTTGATTTGCTTCCTACGCTTAGTTCTAGAGATGTGGCATGTTCGGTGAGGATAATATCGATAGCCTCATTTGCAGGTGTATATTTGATGGCATTAGTGATGGTATTATCCACAATCCGTTGGAGTTTTGTTTCATTAAAATAGATATAGAGCTCTTTTGCGCTACTACTAAAATAAAATTTGAGATGCGACATCTCTGCCACTTCCTCGAAAAAATCAAGCCGAAAGGATACAAAAGCTTCCAAATCTATAGCGGCTTTTGGGTAAGCAACCTGATTTTTCTTTACAAGGTAACTGAGATCATCATAAATACTAAAAATCATCTTCACAGCAACTTCTATCTTGGAGAGATGTTTATTTTTTTCATGCTGCATATTATAGAGTTCGATGTTTGTAAGAATCACACTGAGAGGTGTATTTGTTTCATGCACTGTATAACGGAGAAACTCTTTTTGTGCTTTGATAAGCTCATCACGAAGTTTTTGCTCTTTTAAAAGATTACTATTGATATTAAGGAGTTTTTCTGTTTTTCTAAAGATTTGTTGTTCAAGTCCTTGGTTAAGCTCTGTGAGAACTCTTTTTTGGTCAGAGATAGTACTTGTCATCGTATTTGCATAGGGTACCATCATCTTAAATTCATGAAATAAAAACTTTTCATCATCTAACGTGGCATGGGAATGGGAGGCTTTTTTGAAAAATTGGAGGTAATTATCTATGTCACGGCGTAAAAGTGCATGAAAAACTTTTGACATCCCAAACATAATTGCAAAAATAATAAATGCAAGGGTTGTGATCGCCATAGTGTTTTTTATAAGAAGTTTTTTTAATTTTTTCTGATTGCTTATATGTTCCTCTTCATAATCAAAATAGGATTGTTCTTCAAAAGCTATCTGCTCTTTTATAAGCGCTTTTTCATAATCTTGATAGTTTTCTTTGATAAGAAGATATGCAAATATAATAGTAAATATAAATAATAAAAATATCATAAAAAAGTTTGCTTGGTTGATTGTGATAGATTGAAATCTAGAAAAAAGGCGATTTTTCAATCTGGATAGGAAGTTTATAAACACAGGAGATTCTCACTTTTTTTATGACATGCCATAGAGTTCAAATTTTAAGAACATATATTATAGCGATAATGGGTTGATACTATTTAGAATTATCTATTATAATACGCAAAATTATTATAAGGGTAGAATATGTTTTTTAAAAAAGAACTCAAAGTTTATGATTTAAGCAAAGAAGAACTGAGCAAGTTAGAGTGGGCAAAAGTAACAACAAGTAAAGGTGTTATCTGGATAAAACTTTATAATGATGAGACTCCAAACACAGTTGCAAACTTTGCACATTTAGCGCAAACAGGATTTTATGACAACCTTAGTTTTCACCGTGTAATCCCAGGATTTATGGCACAAGGTGGATGTCCAAAAGGAACTGGAACAGGCGGACCTGACTGGGCAATACCGTGTGAGACAGCACTTAATAAAACACGCCATAGACGTGGAAGCCTCTCCATGGCTCACGCTGGACCAAATACAGGAGGAAGCCAATTTTTTATCTGTTTTGTAAGCACGCCACACCTTGATGGAGTTCATACTGTTTTTGGTGGAATCCCTGAAGATGATAGTGAAAGTTTTGCTGTTCTTGATGCTATTAAAAATCAAGATGCAATTGAAAAAATTGAAATAGTAGAAGCACGCGCTTAATACTTTACAATAACATGCCATAGATATATTTTCATGGCATGTGCATTTTATGGCATGTTGAAACGTATCGCATGCCATAAAGATACCCTGCGAAGAGGAGTCTCTTATATTAGTACATATATGTTGTAGTGTTGACTCACACTTTTTTTTAGAAAAACTTCAGCATGATTATCCACAGGAAAAACTTACAGGTTTTTTTTATGACCCAAATATCCATCCTTATTCAGAATACAAACTTCGTCTTTTAGATGTGAAGCGTAGTTGTAAAAAACTTGGTATCGAGTTACTCGAGGGTACATACGATTATGAAAATTGGATAGAAGCAGTACGTGGGTTAGAAAAAGAGCCTGAAAAGGGGGCACGTTGTGAAGTGTGTTTTGATAAACGCTTTATAGAGAGTGCAAACAAAGCATTAGAAATAGGTGAAAAAACTTTTACAACAACACTTCTAGTAAGCCCACTCAAATCTCAAGAACAACTCAAAAAATCAGGCGAAGATTTTGAACTAAAATATGGTGTAAAATTTATAGCACCAGATTATAGAAGTGGTGGTGGTACACAAGACCAAAGCCGTGTAACAAAAGAGGAGCAACTCTATAGACAAGATTATTGTGGATGTATTTATGGGCTTGATATGCAACGAAAACATCAAGATAGGCTTATGGATGAGATGATGAGTGAAATCTCAAATCGTATTTTGCCTGCATCGATAGAGGAAAGAATAGAACTTTATACAAAGCGGATAGAGTTAGAAGAGGAGGGCAAAGAGTATAAAATTGTAAAAGAGAAGTTTCTAAACTATCGCATTTTTTCTTGTACAATGAAAACTAAAGAAAATTCTGTTGCTGTGTATCCACTTATCTATTCTCTCCTCCCTAGAAAAAATGTACAAACAACGTTTCATTTCACTGCAAACAATTTGCATTATTACAATAGAGATGAAATTATTTTTATAACCTTGGAAGATTTTAATACTGCATGCCATACAAATTATAAAGATATTAAAGAGCTTATCTACAATCCACTCACAATAGAAGAAGAGGTAAAGCTACGAGAGAGATTAGGATATGGGGGATATAATCTCACGCCTATTTTTGTGACCAATGAGATTGTGATGACAAAAGTAGAGATAACTCTTGATGCGAAAATATATGAAGATACAAGAGAAAAACTAATCATTATCTAATAAAAATTTAGATAAAATAGCCAACTTTAATTATAAAACAGAGGTTTTACATATGATAATGGATGTTATGGAAATTCAAAAAATTATACCCCATCGTTACCCTTTTTTACTTCTTGACCGTGTAACTGAGATTGTAGAAAATGAAACACTTATTGGATACAAAAATGTAACTATTGGTGATCAAGTATTTCAAGGACATTTCCCAGGGCACCCGATTTACCCAGGAGTTATGATACTCGAAGGTATGGCACAAGCTGGTGGAATATTAGCATTTAAAAGTATGGGTGATATGACAGAAGAGGAAGCTGCAAATAAAGTGGTTTACTTTATGTCAATAGACAAAGCAAAGTTTAGACACCCAGTACGCCCTGGAGATAAACTCGAGTACCGCATCAAAGTAATCAAACGCAAAGGTCCTATTTGGATGTTAGATGGTGAAGCATATGTGGATAATGTTTTAGTTTCAGAAGCTGAACTCAAAGCGATGATTGTAGATAAATAACAAAATAAGTATTAAGGTTAGAATGTGAGTATAAAAACTAGAGCCCAAGAAAATGAGGTGCTACATGTCAAATAAGAAGATTTCTCCACTAGCAATCATCGAAGAGGGCGCAGTAATTGGCAAAGATGTAGAGATTGGTGCATATTGCTTTATCTCTAGTCAAGCAATTATTGGTGATAACACAACCATCGCTCATGGTGCTTGCATTTATGGTAAAACAACTATCGGTAAAAATAATCAAATATTTTCCCACGCCGTACTTGGTTCTATTCCACAAGATTTGAAATTTGCTGGAGAAGATGTAGAACTTATCATTGGAGATAATAATAAAATCCGTGAATTTACCCTCTTTAACCCTGGAACAGCAGGCGGGGGCGCTAAAACTGAGATAGGTTCAAATAACCTTTTTATGGGATATGTACACGTAGGACACGATGTGATTATCGGCAATAACTGTATCTTTGCAAATTGTGCAACACTGGCTGGACATGTTGTGACGGGAGACTTTGTTGTAGTGGGTGGAATGACACCTATACATCAATTTGTAACTATTGGAAGCTACGCAATGGTAGCAGGGGCGAGTGCATTAGCGCAAGACGTT
>JAVETY010000025.1:0-19293 GCA_034005815.1 Sulfurimonadaceae bacterium
AGAGTTTTTCATCTAAAGCATCTTTGAGGATAATGTAACCATCTTCCACCAAGGCATCAGCAATTTGTGCATAAAGAGTGTGTGACATGATGCCAACTTATGTTAATATTTTGACATTTTAGCACTCTTTCTAGCTCTTTAAATTATGAATTTATACAAAGTGCATCACCTGTGAAAGAGCGATAATGATAATAACCACAAGAAATGGAAATCGATGACTTTTAAATACCAGCGGATTGATTTTAAAAAAGACTTGTAAAATCCCACGAAGCCCTAACCAAAGCCCAAAAAATGCCTTGATAAGGAGTACTATTTGAAAACTATTAAGCCCCTCATCAGCGATAACACCAAAGTTTTCATAAAAGAGATAGATGCCAGAAATCACAGCTACTATCAAACTTTTTGGCACTACTTTTCGTACAAAAGTCATAAAAAGTTCACGCATTTTTGCGTACTCTTGTTGTGTGACTTTTTCTTGTATGCGCGCAAAAAAGAGGTTATCGGTAAATAAAAATCCCCCATAAATAAATACAGAAAAAATATGTACCAATTTCATAAAGAGATAGAACATGCCATAAACCTTCATTTTAAAATTATTTCTTATCATGCACTACTTTGATAGATACCGTCTTGATATATATCAACGTTATATTTTTTTATTTTGTTTATACTCTCTATTTTAACACACAAGGGGCTATTATGGAAAAGGCTTTTGCTCACCTTTTTTCTCAAGTACATCAACCATTTTTCATAGTGGGGATTTTTCATGCTATCGTAGTTATGATTATTTTTATGTTGGGCTATAAAGGGATTATAGCACTCGATATTTCAAGCATAGATTTTCATGCATATTCACTTATCTATCTTGTTTTTACGAACTTTTTTATCGGATTTGTATTTACTACATTTCCACGATTTTGTGGGCATGCACCAATAGAAAATCGTTACTATAGTATTGTTTTTTGGATGTTTCAACTTGGTTCGTTGCTCTTTTTGGTTGGTGCGTTTGTAAGTCTTTACGTCGTTGGTTTTGGCTTAGCAGTACATCTTCTTGCTCTTTTTTTGGTGATTTTTCAACTTCAAAAAATATTTCTAAAAACAAATAAAAATATGCAAGATGACCCTAAGTGGATTTTAATTGCTTTTTATTTAGGATTAATAGGGATATTAGCTTACATAAACTATTTTTTCACTGCCACTTTCAACCCTTTTGGTTTTGTTTTTTACTTTTATTTTATCTTTCTTACCTTTGTGATTGCGCAAAGAATGGTTCCATTTTTTAGTCACTCTCGCGCTCCTAAAAATATATATCTCGCTCCAATCTTTTTTATGGCACTTCTTGTAAAAGTGACATGCCATAACTTTTTTGGCTCTCTTGAACCATTTATCGATATCATTATCGGTGCTTGGATTTTTGTAGAGATTCGTAAGTGGGATGTATCACTCAAGGGGATGGCTGATATCTTAAAGATACTACATCTTGGGCTTTATTGGCTAGTATTTGGTTTCATTGGTGGTGGAGTTATTAGCTTAATTACCGAAGCACCTCTGATGCAACTTCAGATCCATATCTTCTCTTTGGGATTTGTCACTGTAATGCTTATAGGTTTTGGAACCCGTGTCACTTTAGGACATTCAGGACGTACGCCACATGCTGATAATTTCACCAAGCGTATCTTTTATGCTCTTCACATCCTTGTAGTTGTACGTATATTATTCTCACTATTATTTGGGCATAACTTCTTCTGGCTTTTTGATTTGAGTGTATTTTTATGGGTGGTGGTTTTAATCATCTGGGGAGCGAGATATATCCCTATGCTTGCGAAGCCGATGAAGTAAGTTCGTATAAAGAGATTGCGGAGAAAGCTCCGCAATAAAGAAAGTTAGATAGGTAAAACTCTGATTTTTTTAGAGAGTTTTTCTTTGAGTGTTGATTCTATGGCGTAGAGTGTTCCAGTAGAAGAACTTGCACAACCATTACACGCGCCAAGGTAACGGATATAGATATCTATATAATCTTCCGTAGTTTTAATATCGATGATCTCTACGTTTCCGCCATCCATAATCAAGAACTGTCGTACATTTTCATCAATAATAGCATCAACTGCTTTGATTTTTTGTACTAATGTCATCCCTTCAAAATCTCCAGCATCACCAGCATCGGCTGCTTTTTTCATCTTCTCTTCGTCCATCTCACGACGTGTATCCGCTAAGATATCTACTAGATACCACTCACGTGCTTCGTGTCCACCTGGTTTGATACAGCTTTTACAAAATCCACCTGCTTTTGTGTAGTCAGTGATTTGTTCAATCGTTGTAAGGTCATTAAGACGAATAACTTCTCTAAGAGTTCCAAGACTTACACGTGCACATTCACACACGATAATCTCATCTTCAAAACTCTCCGGATCAACGCCTTTGTAGAGTCCTGCTGCTTTTTTGATAACATCATACGCCATTACAGAACAGTGCATCTTTTGTGGTGGTACAGCTGGAATATCTGGGTCATCGCGAAGTGCAAATTCCACATCGATATTTGTAATCTTTACCGCTTGATCAACTGTTTTACCAATACATAAATCTGTCATAACATCACTTGATGCGATAGCAGTTCCACAGCCAAAACTTTTAAATTTTGAATTTACAATCACGTCTGTTTTTGGGTCTATTTCCCAGTAAAGACGCACCGCATCTCCACAACTCTCAGCACCAAAGTCTGCAACGATAAGCTCATTTCCACGAGCAGTTGCATCTGCTTCTGATATCTCACCTTGGTGTTTTGGGTTATTCATAAGAGTTGTTACTTTATTTGAGTATGCATCCCATAAAGAAGCACCTAGTAAATCGTTCTTTGCCATCTCTTTGTTTCCTTTAATATATTTTATAAATTGAAGGGGATTTTTTCCCTATTGTTATCACATGAATACTCATCCTAATGATGAATATTACACTCCATTGCTGCGCCACCCTTTGTTGGTTGTTGAATCGCATATGAACTTGAAATTGCTCTTAAACGTGCTACCGCATTTTTGAAGTGTGCTATGGTGTAATCGACTTCTGATTCCGTTGTGAAACGGCTCAAACTTAGACGGATTCCAGTGTGTGCTAGTTCGTTATCAGCCCCGATTGCAAGCATTACTGTGTTTGCCTCTAGGTCTGCGCTCGCACAAGCACTTCCTGTTGATGCCCCTATTTGACCGTTATTTAAATCCCAAAGCATACCTTCACCCTCAACACCGCGGATAGATATAAGTATAGTATTTGGTGTACGGTGTTCACGCAATCCCACTACCATAGTATCTGGAAGTTCTAAGAGTGCATCTTCTAAACGGTTACGTTTTTCAGCTATCCTTGCCATTTTCTCTTCGATGTTATTCGTAGCAAGCTCAATAGCTTTTCCCATCCCTACTATAAACGGAACGTTAAGCGTACCTGAGCGTCTTCCACCCATATGTTCCCCACCATTTAAAAGTGGAGTGAGTTCTTGAGAGTTACGAATGTAAAGTGCACCAATCCCTTTTGGTCCGTGGAATTTATGTGCTGACATACTCATAAAGTCTACATGCACATCTTGTAAATCTACTGGGATTTTTCCTACGGCTTGAACGCCATCTGTATGAAAAAGAACCCCCTTATCTTTACAGATTGCACCTATCTCTTTTATAGGAAAAATCATCCCCGTCTCATTTGAAGCCCACATAATAGATACAAGAGCTGTTTTTTCTGTAATAAAACTTTTTACAGTATGTGCTTCTACGATGCCCTCTTCATTGACAGGCAAGTAGGTAACTTTTACACCTTGGTCTTCTAAAAACTTACAAGTTGCAAGTACAGATGGATGTTCCACCTCTGTTGTTACAATATGGTTTTTAGTACCATGTAAAATCTTATCTACCCAAACAGATTTTAAAACCCAGTTGTTGGACTCTGTCGCACAAGAAGTAAAAACGATATCATCACTATCACTTGCATTAAGCGCCGTGTAGATTTGATTTACCGCATTTTTAAGTGCTGGATGAGACGATGTTCCAAACTTATGAAGCGAGTTTGGATTGCCGTACATCTCTGAAAAAAATGGTTGCATCGCTTCAACAACTTGTGGATCTACCATTGTTGTAGCGTTATTGTCTAAATAAACTTGCATTGTATACCTTTTTGTAAAGGAGCTAAAAATCTCATTTGTTAAATAAGACTCTTTTTGTCCTGTTTGATTAATGGGATAATAGTACCTTTGATATTTGAATAAGCTTAACTTTAATTATCGCTTATTATATGTTAATTCTAAATTCAGTTAACTGAAATCGCCCCTATTTTGCAACACTTTTGCAATAAAAAAGCTTTATCATAGTATATTGACACTTTTAATTAATAATTTTTAAAGGGTAAAGCGATGGTTAGTTATGAAACTATTAAATATTTGCATCTTGAAAATCCTGTTATCCAAATCGATTATTCACAAGGAAATCTTTTTGCTGTAGATACAACTGATACGCTTTATGTTTTTGATAGTGGTTACTCTCTTGTTTTAAAAGAACAAATACTAAAAAATCAAACTCCTCATCACCCGTTTTCTCATCGTTACTCTTTAGCTCGTAGGATGGTCTCTCTAGGAGCTGCAAAAACACTGATTCTAGGAAAATTTCAAGATAATAGATTTACAATTGATACAAAGCATCCTCTTTATGAGCACAAAATCATCTTTACACAGTTTTCACCTGATGGCGCTTTTGTCTTTAGTGCCTCAGAAGATGGAAAAGCGCGTATCCTTACAACTGCGACCAATTCACTGCGCTATATACTTCCAAACCGACCTGACCACTGCTCTTACGCTGTTTTTTCTAAGCGTTCTCTTTTTCTATTTGTGGGATATTTCAACAACCAAAATATTATCCTCAATCTACAAAATGATTCCATTATTGCCATCGACACTATCGAACCTATAGAGTGTGCTACTTTTTTTGATAACGATAGCAAGCTTTTTCTCTGCGATAGAGCGGGCAATACAATTACTTTTGATTTACTTACAGATCAAGAGATTAGCAGAAAGTCACTTATCAATGAATGGATAAGTTGTGCTATCGAAAGTGATAACCAAAAACATATTATCTTAGGTACAAGACAAGATAAAATCTACATCATAGAACCACAAACCAATACAATCGCAATGCAAATTATACTTGAGCATGAAGGTGTAAGTGCTCTAGCGCAAAAAAATGGTGTACTTTTTATAAGTTATGCTGATGCCACAGTACAAGTGATAGATACTGGATACAAAAAAGATATCTTTGCTGAGTGTATAGAAAAAAAAGAGTATGCAAAAGCAAAAGATATCTTAGATAGAAACCATTTTTTATACCTCGATGGTGCAATGGAGATTTTTAACGCTGGATTTGAAGAGGTTTTAACACAAGCAAAAGAGGAAGTAAGTAAAGGCGATATAGAAGCAGCTGCAGCACTTGTAGCTCCTTTTATGGGTAATAAAGAGTTTGCACACAAGATAGACTTGCTTTTTATGCAACAAGAATATATTGCTGCATTTATCGAAGCAACCAACAAAGAGGAGATTGAAAGTGCTTATGCGATTGCATTAAAATTTCCTATTATTCAAACACTTGCACTCTATGATACGCTAGAAAAAATATGGGAAAGAACTTTTAATGCAGCGCGCAATGCTCTTGAAGAGGATTCTCTCAGAGGAAAACAAAGAGCCAAAGAGATTCTTAGTAGATATGAAAAGATTCCACAAAAAGCTGAGCTCGTCAAACAGCTCATAAACAATTCAGAAAAGTTTTTGCTTGCTGAAAAATTTATCAAAAATCAAGATTTCAAAAGCTACTTTTCACTTGTGGGAAGTTATACATTTTTACAAGAAACACTTCTGTATAAAAAAGTAGACGCTCTCGCGAACAATATTAGAAACAATGCACTCAAAGCTTATAGTAACAAAACCTATGGGGAAGCAAAAGAGCTTTTCACACAACTCTCACTCTTTAGCATGTTTAACTCTTTTGCACGTCAGTATCTCCTCAAAATCGATGCACTCATACTTTTAGCACAACTGATAGAACAAAATGATGTGAAAAAAATCTATCTAGTTATAGATAAATTTCCATTTTTAACTTTTACAGACGGATTTTTAGAATTTAATACTACTTTTGAAACAGTCATGCAAGAAGCTTCATCGCTGGCTCAATCAGAACAAATTCCAAAAGCAATTGCTCTACTACAACCTTATGTATCTACACCATCTTTACGCCAAAAACTTGATAACTGTTTAAAACTCGGCTATCTCAAAGAGATAGAAAACAGAGAACTAAATGAAGAGTCTATACGAAGAGTGATGGGAAGATACAAATCACTCTTTGGGCTAGATGATGCGATTGAGGAGATTTTTATCAAAAAAGGTCTTCTACAAGAGTTCAAATATCACACAAAAGCGAACAATACGATAGAAACAAAACGATATCCAGAATCGATTTTCCTCTAAAACTCAGTAGAAATCTATAGAATCTTAGCTAAAATCTATTTTAATTTATAGCCAATAGCTAGGAGCATTTATGTGCAATTTTAACAAACAAGACGACCAAACAAAGGCTCTTTTACACCAACTTTTAAGTAACTGTGCACTCTCCCTCGGTGGACATAACTTTTTACTAGGTTTAGTAGAAAGCATCCGCAACACAAAACCAGCCGCACTTACAACTTCAAAGTGTGAAGTAAAAGCAGAAAACGTAAATATAAAATGGAACAAAATCATCTTCAAAGACAAAATAACAGCATTTGAAGAAGTATTACTCATCTATAAAGACTCGGAAAACTACGATGCAAACTTCTTAGATATTAAAAATGATAAAAAGAAAAAACGCGTTATCAATATGATAAAAACTCTTGCACCTATCGAGTTTACTGCTAAACCCAAAAATGAGGCAAATGGAGAAGGATTTACTTTTAGTATCTTCAATACAATCGATTTTGAAAATAATATCGCAACCGTAAACCCAATCTTCATGGCAATGTTCTTTTGTTCTGTAGAGTTTACAAAAAAATCACTCAAACACGAAGAAAAATAGTTTTATTTGTATGGCATGTCATGCGAGCTGATGTGTGTATTTTTCACGTTGAATGTGGGAACCAGGGATAGAGATTCCGTGTCAAGCACGGAATGACGATCTGTGGTGAACGCAAAGTGCATCATTCTGAACTCAAAAACGTCATCCTGAACTTGATTCAGGATCTCATAAGTCCAATAAAATATGACATGTTATAACTATCTATAGAGCTTTAACTCTTTTTTCCAAATCCAGCAAAAATATTTTCTTCTCTATTCCGCCACTATATCCGCCTAGCTTGCCATTTGCTTGGATGACTCTGTGGCATGGGACTAGTATCTCTAGTCTGTTGTGTGCATTTGCATTGGCTACGGCTCTGTAGGCTTTTGGATTGCCTATCATTTGTGCTTCTTCTTTGTAGGAGATGGTTTTACCATAAGGGATGTTTAGGAGAGTTTTATAACACTCTTGTTCAAATGGTGTGCCGTTAAGCTCTAGTGCCACACTAAAGCCTCTTCTCTTGCCCTCAAAATATTCATCTAATTCTTTTTGGAGCGCAACCGCTACATCATTCTTTTGTTCTATTATTTCTGCGTTATAAAGCTTTTTGAGAGAGTGTAATTGCTGATTGATATATTTTGTATCATAAGAGCATAAGAGGAGGATTTTGTTTTCTGTGCATGCTACAAACATATCTCCTAGCACAGTAGGAACAAGGGTAGTGTATATATTGCTTTCTTTCATGAAGTGATCCACGCTGTAGCTCTTTATAATATATGCTCTTTTTGAATGAACATAAAAACGCTACAAAATTTTATTTTATTTCTTTATACTGTAACCAAAATATATAAAGGTATGGCATGTTTAAAAATTTCCTACTTGTTTTTCTCTTTTTATTTTTTGCTGGGTGTAGTGCTTCTCATCCTCCTTTGGCAACAGTTCCTCATGTTGAGCTTGATAAATATAGTGGTACGTGGTTTGAGATAGCGAGATTTGAACACTTTTTTGAAAAAGGATGTAAAAATGTCTCTGCCTCGTATGCTATAAAATCTGATGGAGATGTAAAAGTCACAAACAGATAGACGACACGACGAAAAAATTGCTATTAGACAAAATCACTTCGCTTGATTTTGATACACAAAAATTACTCTGGACGGTTCAAGAATGAAAAAAGAAATAATATATACATCCAATATAAACTGTAGCGTAGAAGAGCTATTTGACTTTCATACAGACTCAAACAATATAACTAAAATCACACCACCCAATACAAAAGTAGAGCTTTTAAACGAAGATACAACAACCTATGAGGGCAAAATAGTTCGGCTAAAAACTACACGACTTTTTGTCCCAACACACTGGGAAGTGCTTATAGAAAAGCTAGACCGCCCAAATATTTTAATCGATACAGCGCAGCGCTCTCCACTCAAATATTGGCGACATTCACACATATTTATCCAGCATGATGGCTACTGTGAGCTTCGTGATATTATAGAGTATGAACTTCCATTTGGTATATTGAACACTTTAATAGATTCTTTATTCAAGCGTGATGTCATAAAGATGTTTACCTATCGACATGTCAAGACCAAAGAGATTTTAGAGCAACAAAAAAAGTAAAATAGCTTCAATATATTTATGACATGTCATAAATATAAAATCACTAAAAAGTATTTGTTATAGCCCATAGAGAAAATAAAACACTTCTTTTTTAAAATTCAAAACTGATAACTATCCCATAGTTATAGTTGCTATATGGATATGGTCTATTTTGCATCAGATGGTTGTAATCCTGAGTAAACATAGTGGATGTTTGATATGTTTGAATTCTCATAGTTGTAGAAATACCAAATGTTTCACTTAGGGTATCCGATATTCTTCCAAGCGGATTTAAAAAAGCGTACGCTACATTTCCTAACGTTCTAGACCCATAAATAACACCACCATTTTCATCTAATTGTTTTTCTAAGTAATACAACCCTTCGCCCAACAAAGACCCTAAAACTGGTGTTGATATGATATCTTGAACAGATGGAACTTCAGCAAAAGCTTCATACCCGTATTCCCAAACAAAGGTGGATACAAAAAATGAAAACACAAAGGAACCAAACCAATCATATCCATCATTTCTTGCCATTGTATAATAGTATGCACCAGATATTGGATGTCCTATGTAGTTTATATAAAACTGATCATCATCTACTCTCGGTCCTTCTTTAACATTTTTTAGCCACTTTTTGTCCATACCTTTTATCTTTTTTTGTTCAGTCGTCCATTGACTAATAAATTCAGGTGATAAATAAAGTACTACCACACCACTTATTAACCCTAATTGCATATACATAAAATCTTCTAAAAGTTTTTTCTCTTTGTAATCAAATCCTTCTAAAACATCTATGTTTTTAGGTACATAATCTTTGTGCAAATCATCATCTAATGAAATAAATTGTTTGCGTAAAAGTTGTTGCATTTTGTATTCATGTACTTCTTGCTGGATAGGTTTATCTGATTCTTCATTCAATGCGCAAATAGTAAGATTAAAAATAAGAAAAAGTAGTAAAGCTTTAATAGGAAACTCTTTTTTTATAAAAATTGTTAGTTTTCACTTTACCTTAAATTGTATTAAACTGGGCTATAGAGCAACTTATACAAGAGATTCTGTTTAATTTTTTACTACATGCCATGAATTTTCTGTGGCATGTAGATTTTTAAGAGATGATTTTATATTCTCGTTCAGCAAGATTCTCTAGTGTATATTCTCCAAAACGTGTTCTATGAAGTGTGAGTACTTTATTATCCACTGCAGCAAACATTCTTTTTACTTGGTGGTATCTTCCTTCACTTATCTCGAGTCTAATATGCTTGGAGCTTAAGATTTCTAGCTTTGCTGGGGAGAGTGGTTTTTTCTCTCCACGAAGCATCAGTGTGCCACTTGCAAAAATCTCTACTTCATCCCCCTTTACTGGAGCGATGAGCGTTGCTTCGTAGATTTTCATTATTTCATTTTTAGGACTTGAAAGCCTATGGTTGAGTGCGCCATCATCAGTGAGTAAAATGATTCCGGTTGTATCCGCATCTAGTCGTCCAATCGTAGCGACTTTAGGATTACGGTTTTGCCATCGTAATGGAAGGAGCGAATAGATGAGTTTTCCTGCTTCTTTATGTGAACAAATATATCCACTTGGTTTGTGCATTATTATAGTTAGAACCTCAGCATCTAAAGGTTCACCATCTACGGTTACTTGGTCGTGATAGATTTTAAGACGTGGGTCAAAAACTCTCACCTCATCGACACAAACACGAAACATTTTTAAAAACTTGATACCTTCACTTCGCGAACAATATCCTAGACTTGAGAGGTGCGCATCGAGGCGTTTGAAACTATTTGACATATCTTATCTTTTTGTTAAAATTTTTCATTATCTATGGAGACTCCACCATCTTCGAGTGTGTAGATTATCTCTTGGGTATTGAGCTTTTCAAAGTTATCTATCATCACTTTTTTGAGATACTCTTTTTCCATTTTCTCAGCACGATCTAGACTTTCAGCAAAAATCCCTTTTTTCTCTAGTACAAGCGAAGTGATATCTTTATCCATCTTGATGTGTTCCATCAGTTCTTTTATATCTGTCTCAAAAATAGAGCCTAACATCGAAAACATCCCTGCAAGATATGCCTTGTCTTTATTCTCGAGTGAAGCTTCTGCTTCCATTCTCTCCGCACGCTTAAGTGCAAGTTGCAAAATCGTTTTAGAAGCTGCATTTTTAGAAGCTTCAGAGTAGAGATAGATAAGAAGCCATCGCAACAGAGTATCACGTCCCATAAGGGTGATGACTTGCGTTAAAGAGGTGATAACCACTTGAAACTTCTTCGTATTATTTAAAAACTGTATCAGCTTATAAGAGAGGTCTGGTTGTTGCTTGATAAAGCGTTCTAAGGCCTGTGTACTATATTCATCTTTGATGATTTTTACAAGTTGCAAAATAATAATTTGTGCTGGTTCTTTTGAACCTATAAGCTCTATAATCTCTGGACGATTAAGATAATACCCCTGAAAATAATCAAATCCCATCTCTTGGTAGTTTATATAATCCTCTTTTGTCTCGATATTTTGTGCCAAAAGCTTTACTCTTGAGTCTTTAAACTTTGCCATCACTTTTTTCATATTTTCAGGTTCTGAGAGCACGACATCCATTTTGATAATATCTATAAAATTAAATAATCGGCGAAACTTTATAATCATTTCAGAGCTTGAATCAAAGCTTTCTATACACAAACGAAATCCACGCTTTCTGTATTGAATAATTTTTGCTACAACCTTATCATCAAGAGTAATAGTATCGAGGATATTTAATACAAATCTATCTTTATCAAGCACATCCAATATCCCTCGAAGAAGAACATCTGCATCAACATTAATAAAAGCAAGCGTTCTTGGAAGTAAAAATTTATCTAACTCTTTGGAGGTGATAGAGCTTATGATGAGTTTTGAAGTGCCTTTGACGCTACATGCCAAACCCATCTCATTTTCTTCTTGATCTTTAAAAACAAGTTCGTATGCAAAAAGCTGATTTTTATTGTCAAATATTTTTTGTTTTGATATATGAATAATGTTCATTTTCATCCTCGAAGATCGTATGCGATATTATAGCAGTTAAAGCGTCGTTAGTTGAATGTGAGAACGAGAAATAGAGATTCCGTGTCAAGCACGGAATGACGAACTGTGGTGAACGCAAAATGCGTGATTCTGAACTCAACGCACGTCATCCTGAACTTGATTCAGGATCTCCTGAGTCTAATAAAATATGACATGTTATAGAGTGAGATAAATTATCTCTGCATCGTAGTAAAGTTTAGCGTAGCCTCCGCTTTTAAAACACTCTTCTTTTTTGCTTTTAATCCTCTTGTCTTTTGTACAACTTGTTCAGGTTTGCCACCTATGACGCAGTAACCATCATGCATTTTGCACTTTGGCATCTCGCTTGGTATCTCTGTACTTGCGAACATTTGTAGAGATTCATATCCAAAAGGCTCACTCACACTAAAGCTAAGTGGAAGTAAAAAAGGTTTGTTTACATCAGATGCTCCAATGGTATAAACAAAGCGTTCATCTCCAACTCCATCTTGAAGCTCTACAAGATAAGAAAACTTCTCATCCTCATGAAGTATGTGCCCAACTAGATAAAAATAAGCCTGACGGTTTGACTTTACCACCAGTTCCACTTCATCGCCATCTCTTAGTAAAACATTTTTACTTCCAAACTCTTTGATGCTCAAGTCTACTCTCAGGTCACTTTTTAGTTTAGCACTACTTAGTTCCACCTCTTCATCAAAAGAGATATTTTTGGGTTCTATCTCAAGTCCATCATAAGCACTTTTTTGGATAAAAACAGAGCTAGATGCAAGGGTGTTGTTTTGTGTATCTAGAAGATTATAAGTGACAAATGCACCTTTTTTTGAAGTCTCATAGTTTCCTACAAGTTTATACTTGCTAGATGCTGGACTTGAAGCTTGTTTTACTTTTGAGCTTATGGCATCTCGCAAAACTCTTGCAAAGGATGTCACTTCATTTGAGCCATTAACACTAGGAGCGTAAACGAAAATATCTTCATTTGTAAACTTCGATGCGAGTATCTTTGAAGCAAGTTCTATGGAAGTGATGTTTTGGGAGAGCTCTATCATTTTGGCTTTTATATGTGTCTGAGTAAACTCTAATGGCTTCTCTCTTTTGTGTCCTAGTATCAAAGCTACTACTTCGTGTTTTTCATAAGAGAGAGTGAGTGAAAGAGCAAGCTCATAAAGAGCGTACATTTGCTCACTATTCTTGCTTGCATCTATCTTACTTTTGAGTCCATCAAGCTCTTTTTTGTAGTCTAAGAGTTTTTGCTCATAGAGATGCAAAGCATTTTTAGCTGAGAGTGTGGCTACCGCTTGTGCTTCGTTGTAGCTAAACGATGCCCCGATGATAGGAAGCTCTGACTTTATGTTGATAAGCGAGACTATCTTCTTGCTAAACTCCTTATCGCTCTCATCTACAAACGAGCTATAGTCACTCTTAACATAGACGCTAATGTTGTTTGAGAGGTCATCAAGTGCTAGTTTTTTCGATTCCACCTGATTTTCTTCATAACCATAACCCTCTATACTCACGCCAAAGAGTGTTGAGGCTGTTAGTAAAAGAGTAAAAAGTAATCTTTGCATCTATAGTTTCTCCAAAATTTAATTATGAAAAATTATATAAAACTAAGCCTTTCAAAGAGATTTACACTATAATAAAACCCTCATTAACGAAAATCACCCTAGGACTAAAATAGATGAAAACAAATCTGCTTCTAAAAACTCTACTCGCCCTCTTACTACTCTCTAACACACTTTTTGCAGAGGCTATACTCTCTCTTGATACAAAGGGACATACAGGAATGATAAAAGACATCATCGTCACAAAAAGTGGAGATATCATCTCTGCAAGTGATGATAAAACTATACGAGTATGGGATAGTAAGTCTGGGCTAGAGAAGAGAAAGATACTAGGAGAGATTGGTGCAGGAAGTGAGGGGATGATATATGCCATTGCTCTGAGTCATGATGAGAAGTATTTGGCTGTTGGGGGATTTTTAGCAAAAGGAAATGGTGTAGATGATGATAAAGTTGGAAGCATCCGAATCTACAACTACTCCACAGGAAAGCTGCTCAAAGTTCTCAAGTCTCATACTAATGTGGTTCAAGATTTAAGCTTTAGTGAGGATAGTCGCTATCTCATAAGTAGTTCAGCTGATAAAACTGCAAAGATATGGGACGCGGCAGATGGTTTTAGACTACTGAGTACTCTTACTACACATACAGCACAAGTCTATGCTGCAGAGATATTTCAAAAAGGCTCTCGCTACTACGCGCTCACAGCAGGATTTGACAATAAAATCTCACTCTATGATATAAAGAACCAAAAAACACTCAAGACGCATAGACTAGGACATAAACTACAATATCTAGCAGTAAGCTCTAGTCATATTGCAGTAGCAGGAGATGCTAAGAGTATAGATATTTATGACCTTGATCTGCGTCACATAAAAACAATACAGAGTGAGACAGAACCCGCAGGTTTAGCCTATAGCAAAGATGGGAAATATCTAATAGCAGGAGCAGGGTCACATCCAGGCTATGTAAATATCTACACCACCACAAACTATACGCTTAAAACCTCATTTAAAGAGCATAGAAATCTCACTCAGGCAGTCGCATTTTTGGATAGCACCACAGCGATAAGTGGCGGAGGAGATAATAGCGAGATATATATCTGGGATATAAACACAGCCAAGGTAAAAAAGAAGATAGAGGGAGTAGGTCAGACTATTTGGAGTGTTGGGATAGTGGGAGAGAGTTTGACTTGGGGGAATAAGTGGACTCAAACAAAAGGTCAAAGCGAGTTTCAAAAATCAATCAATCTAAAAAACTTCACAATTGAAAGTTCAAAATTAAACACTCATAATCGCATAGAGACCACCAACGGCAGATACAGCCTCTCTCACAGAGCTGGAGGGGAATATGGACGAGACGATGCAGTATTGGATATCAAAAAAGATGGCACGACACTCGCCTCTATTACCAAAGATAGTACAAGTGGATATAGTCATAGAAGCTATGGCTGGTACAAAAACTATATCATCAGTGGTGGTATGAATGGAGAGCTCAAAGTATATGACATAAGCGGGGCTGAAGTAGCCTCTCTCGTAGGTCACACAGGAGATGTATGGTCGATAGCAGTCGATGGGGATAGACTTGTGAGTGGAAGCAGTGATCAGACGATGAAGGTTTGGAATCTGAGTGAGGTAGAGAGTGGAAATAGAGAGTTGCAGTATGATGAAGAATATATAAATAAGATTATGAAAGAATATAATTATTCAAGAAGTGAAGTTTTACAAATTGCAAAAGAAAACAATATAAAAGAAATATATCTCGACAATACTCAAAAACTCCACCCCCTCCTCAACATATTCGTAAGCAAAGATGACGAATACATCGCATGGACAAAAGAAGGCTTTTTCGATGCAAGCAAAAATGCAGCTCAGTTTATAGGCTACCACATCAATCAAGGAGCAGACAAAGAAGCTAAATATGTCTCAGTAGATAAACTCTACGACACATATTACAGACCCGACTTAGTCCTAAAAGCTCTCAATGGCGAAGATATTAGAAGTTATGCAAAAGGGATAGATATCAACACTATCCTAAAAGCAGGACTTGCACCAGAAGTGAAAATCACAACTAGCTCAAGCACTACACAAACAAGAGATATAACGCTAAACCTCGAAGTGTGCGAATACGATGGTGGAGGATATGACAATCTTACTCTTTATATCAATGGCAAAGCTATCGATGTCATAAGTAGAGATAGAGCGCTCAAACTCATCAAGCCATCTAAGACAAGAAAAGAGTGTGTCGCGCTAAACAAACTCATCTCGCTCCAAAGCGGAGAGAATCACATAGGGTTTAAAGCAACAAATGGCGCAGGAAATATTGAATCCAATATCGATGAAATAATCATAAACTATAAGGGTAGAAGTAACGCTAAACCAAATCTTTATATACTCAGTATAGGTATAGATAAATATAGAGATGGAGATTTATTACTCAACTATTCCAAAGCAGACTCTATAGCGTTTGCAAAGACTATCAAAGAGGTCGCAGCGCCATTGTTTGAGAATATATACACATATAATTTGTTAGACAAAGATGCAACAAAATCTAAGATGCTAGAGACTTTTAGCACTATTGGAGCAAAAACTACCAGAGAAGATGTATTTATCCTCTTTGTTGCAGGACATGGCATCACAGATACAAAAACGGGAGCATACTTTTACTTGCCAGTAGATTTTAGATACAAAGATGATGAGAGTGTTAGAATAGCTGGATTTAGTCAAGATGATTTCAAGCTAGGACTATCTAAAATCCAAGCGATGAAATCACTCACTATTTTAGATACATGTAATAGCGGAAGCTTCGCAGAAGCAATGGCAAGTCGTGGAGTACTACAAAAAACAGCTATAAACAAACTCACTCGTGCCACAGGAACAGCCACTCTTGTAGCATCTAGTAAAGACCAAGTAGCACTAGAGGGATACAAAGGTCACGGAGTGTTTACCTACACGTTGATGGAAGCGCTCAAAGGTAAAGGATACGGCAAAAATAACCAAATAACTATAAAACAGTTAGCAACGTATGTAGAAGATGTTCTACCAGAGAGAACGTATGAGAAATGGGGTTATGAGCAAGTACCACAATCAAACATTATGGGTAATGATTTTCCTATTGGGGTGAGATGATTCTTCACATATTCTTTTTTATCCAATACTCTAACAATGGGTCTTGAAAATAGTAGCCTTGTGCATTTTTATCTAGCATATCTTTTTCTAGCAAACCTTTGAGTGCTGTTTGAAATGAACCTGATTTTAATTTAAATTTGGCTAGATATTGCTCATCATAGAGATTTTGTCCATCTTTTGCTGTAACTATTTTTATAGCTTTTTTCTGATTTGGAGTGAGGTTGTCTATCTCTACACTAAAGAGATCCTCTTCTCTTGCTAGTATGATTTTAAGAGCTTGCAAAAAGAGTTCCTCATCTGCATCTTTTTGTGTGATATTCCATATCTCATAACTAAATTGTTGCGTATAGTAGGGGAAGCCTTTTGTGATTTCTCCTATCTTGTCTATAACTGTCTCATCTATTTTTTTATCTGTTTGTATAAACTTTGATTGAATAAACTCTAGCCATGAGTCTCGCCCTATCTCTTGTATTTTAAAGTGTTTTACTGATTTGTAAAATGGTCTATTTTTGTCCAAAAACATCTGATGCAAGAGACTCTTTTTGCTCCCCATAAAAACATACGCTACATTACTAGAGTGCTGTTGTATAACACTTCGCAGTTTAGATTCTAAATCTAGGGTTGCTATTTCTTGAAACTCATCAAATACTATCGCTATTTTTTTGCCATTTTGAGCAAACTTCATAGGGATATTTAGAACATCTTCTAATGTTTTATCTATATCTTCACCACTCAAAGCTAGTGAAAAATTAGGATTTCCACTCATATCAAAAGCTACATTGATATTTGGTCGTATTTTTAAAATCGACTTAAAAAAATTAATGATTTTATCGGTTGGTTCTTCTAGGTTTTTGGCTAGTTCATTGAAATATTTGTTTATGAACTCTTCTACAGTTGTAAGATACATGAGGTCTAAGAAGATATATTTTATATCATCTGTCTTTTTTAGCTCATTTAGTGTTTTTAGCACTAGTGAAGTCTTGCCAAATCTCCTTGGTGCATATATAAGAGTATTTAGTCCTGATAATATATCTACCTTAAGCTCTTTGAGTTCATCCACACGATTACAAAAGTGCTCATCTTTGATAGTTCCCCCATAATAAAAAGGATTTTTTTTCATGTGCATTACCTTTATGTTTTTTACATAATACCATAAACATAATATGTAAAAAATAAATATCTATGAAAATAATTCTATTTTTAGACCTTTTTCTTTCATTCTTCTTATTTTATACTACTTGTGTTAATTTAGCTTGTTTGTTCAGAAAGTTAAATTAATAAATTTATTTGGGCACTTTAGGAGAGAGTACGCCATTTATAGAGTTTATGCTCACATCTATACTAAAAGCATGTAAAGATGAACTCAAAAATGAAAACAGTGTCCCAATAAATGTCCCTAAAAATGTCCCAATAAAAAGACTAGATAAAATCCTTTCTTTAGTAGCGACAAATAGTAGTGTGACAATAGATCAACTCGCACAAATCTGCAAAGTGAGCGATAAGACTATCAAAAGAGATATAAACAAACTAAAAGAACAAGGTTTATTAGAGAGAAAAGGTAGTTTAAAAAGTGGTTATTGGCAGTTGCTATAGTAATAAATATAATAAGCTTTCACTCGTCTTTCACCTCGGCTTCACTATAACTTAAACCTGAAATGGTATAATCGCGACATTATTTTATATCGTAAGGTTTATATATGGCGCAAACTATAACTGAAAAAATATTCTCCCAGCACGTAGGAAAGCCTGTTTATGCAGGTGAAATCATCCGTTGTAATATCGATATGATTATTGGAAATGATATTACCACACCTATCTCTATCAAAGCATTTGAAGATAGTGGTGCTACAAAACTAGCAAATCCAGATGGTTTTTCTATCGTACTCGATCACTTCATCCCTGCAAAAGATATCGCATCTGCAAACCAAGCACGCGTTAGTCGTGACTTTGCCAAAAAACATAAACTTAAAAACTTTTTTGATGAAAAAGATATGGGGATAGAACACGCACTTCTACCTGAAAAAGGGCTTATCGTTCCTGGTGATGTTATCATCGGAGCGGACTCACATACGTGTACACATGGAGCTCTTGGAGCATTCTCTACTGGTATGGGTTCCACTGACTTAGCCTTTGCAATGGTTACGGGTGGCAACTGGTTTAAAGTGCCTGAATCTATCAAAGTAGTTTTAACTGGTAAACCTGCAAAACATACAACGGGAAAAGATATTATCCTTGAAATCATTCGCCTTATTGGGGTTGATGGTGCACTTTATAAGACTTTGGAATTTACAGGAAGCACGATAGAACACCTTACTATGGATGATAGATTTTCTATGTGTAATATGGCTATCGAAGCGGGTGCAAAAAGTGGAATTGTAGCAGTTGATAGTATTACAGAGGTATTTTTAGCAGATAAAAATCTTGCTCGTCCTGCACAAATACACCACTCTGACACGGATGCGAAGTATGATACAGTTTTAGAGATTGATGTGGCAAAACTTGAGCCTGTAATCGCGTATCCATTTTTACCATCCAATGGTCATAGCATCACACAAGCAGTAAAAGATAAAATCAAAATCGATCAAGCATTTATAGGAAGCTGTACAAATGGACGCCTTGGTGATTTAAAAACTGCAGCAGAGATTTTAAAAGGTAAAAAAGTTCACGAAGATGTACGTCTTATCGTCACTCCTGGAACACAAACTATCCTACGTGAAGCGATGAAACTTGGATATATCGATATCATCATAGATGCTGGCGGTGTAGTGAGTAATCCTACGTGTGGCGCGTGTCTTGGTGGATATATGGGAATTCTCGGAGATAATGAAGTAGCAGTTTCTACCACAAACCGTAACTTTGTAGGGCGTATGGGGAGTAGAAGTTCAAAAGTCTACCTCACAAACTCTGCAGTAGCTGCGATATCT
>JAVETY010000140.1:0-4505 GCA_034005815.1 Sulfurimonadaceae bacterium
TGCTGCTTCTGTCATCCCTTCTTCTTTTCGTAGTGCATACAATTGTTCTGCAAACTCTTTACGAAGTGGTGATGTGAGTGGGTTTATAATAGTCGCATCTGCTAAATCAAGTCCCAAACTCAGATAATGTTCACGTACTTTTTGCTCATCTCCTAACAAAATGATATCTGCCACATTACGGCGTAAGATAATCTCTGCTGCACGAAGTACACGCTCATCTTTACTCTCTGGCAAGACGATACGTTGTCTGTTTTGTCTCGCACTTTCAAAAAGTCTATACTCAAACATCTTTGGTGTAAGGATTTCACTTTTTTGATTTGCGAGAGTATTTTCTAGTTTTTCCATGTCGATACTTGCGTGGAAGAGTCCAAGTGCAAGTGCTGTTTTACGCTCACTCTTTACTCTTAACTTTGCATATATGTTTTGAAGTTTTGCAGCGGTTTGGTAGGTATCTTCTTTGACGGATAAAATCGGAATATTAAGACGCTTGAGGCCATCCATAAGTTTTTGAATATTCTCATGTGGTTTCATACCAAAAGGAAATACTATCCCGCTAATCTTTGGATATTCACGTGAGTAAAGGGAACACATAAGTGCAAGAATAATATCGGAACGATCTGCTGGTACAATAACAAAATCACCCTCTTCTATGTATTCAAGATAGTTATTAACGCTCAGTGCTGCAATTTTAAACCGTTTGATAACTCTTGCATTATCTTCCTCACGGAAGCTAATTTTTTCTGCACCAAGAGCCTCTACTACATCTTCAATTGTTGGCATGTCAAGCTCTTTAATCTCACGAAGGAGTGAGACATTGAGATTATTTCCTACAAGTCTTTCTTGAAGTATCTGGATTTTTTTCTCATCCAAACGGTTTACAAAAGTAGAAAAATGCGTAGATCCACTTTTGATGATATGTTCATTTTCTATCAAAATATTTTCATATATCTCTTGAGCTGAACGCTCTTTTGCATTGATAATATTGATATACGCACTTCCAAAGTTTTGTGCGAGTTTGACGTTTAGATCATAATCTACCACAGTTCCAAAAGAGCTTCGTCGGATCCCTTCACAAAGAACAAAATCATATTTATCTTCAAGATATTTGAACTTTTCTATCATCTTGTTAAGAAGTTCATCTTCGAGTTTTGAGGCCATCATAAACTCCACATACTCTAAATCAAAGCCACATGCTTCTTCATAAGACTGTTCAAGCTCATATTTTTCTAACATAAATTCTATATCATGGTCGCGCACATCTTTTGATGCAACTATCGGGCGAAAAAATGCAACTCTTGGGAGATTTTTTCGTAAAATCTCCATCATACCCATCGATACAAAAAGCATCCCTACATTTTTTTCACTTGCAGCTATGTACAAAGACTTTATATTCATAATTTCACCTATTTGATTGTTTTATATCTTCTAAGATTACTCTCTCATTGTAACACGACTTCGCTTTTTTTTGGAGTTTAGTGCTCCATGCCATAGAGTACATTTTCACACATAAAAGTCTTTGCACAATCCTCTAAAAACTCTTTTAAAAGCTTTGTATATTTTCTTTTGTCGAAACCTTTTTTGATTCCAAAATCATTTACATAAAGATGGCGACCTTGTTTTAACGTGATTTGAACTACACACCCTGCAAAAGCCACAAGCGTTTCTCGTTCAAAAACTCCAAACATTTTATATGTTTCACGCATCTCATAAACTAAATCTTCAAACTCTTCATAACGAAGAGGATAAAGCTCTTTTACAATCTCATAAATCTCATAAAGTTCTTTTAAATCTAGTGCTCTTATCTGCATCTCATCACCTATTTTGCTTCATAAAATCTCGTTAGTGTTATTCTACAAAAACAGAGGTTAACATCACATTTTTACCATTTTTTCATAATCAGGTTTTAATCTACTATAGGGTATAATTCCACGAAAATACTGGGCGACAATTGCGCCTTTAATAAAGAGATAATAAATGGTTACAGTACAAAAACTTATCATGCGTTTTGGAAATAGAGTTCTATTTCAAGACATCAATCTAAAGCTCGACCGTCACAAAAGATACGGTCTTATCGGTGCAAATGGTGCTGGAAAAACAACATTCTTAAAAATCCTCTCTGGTCAAATTGATGAGTATGAGGGAGAAATAATCATAGGAAATGGTCTCAAAGTAGGAGTTTTAGGGCAAAATCAATATGCTTTTGAAAACTACACTATTATGGATGCTGTTCTTTATGGAAATCAAAGACTTTTTCATGCAACAAAAGAGAAAGAAAAACTTTATGCAACAGGTGACTTTGAAGATGATGCTGTAAATAACCGTCTTGCAGAACTTGAAACTATCTGTGTAGAAGAAGACCCAACATACGAGTACGATGTAAATATCGCAAAAGTACTTGAAAACGTAGGAATCCCAGTAGATCATCACCACGAGCTTATGAGTACACTCGATAGTGCTGATAAATTTAAAGTGCTTTTAGCACAAGTATTGTTCCCTAAACCAGACATACTTTTCCTTGATGAGCCTACGAATAACCTTGACATAGATACTATTAACTGGCTAGAAAATGAGTTGCAACGTCACGAGGGGACTTTGGTAGTTATCTCTCACGATAGACACTTCTTAAATGCTGTTGTAACACATATCCTCGATGTGGATTATCAAAAAATCCGTGAGTTTACAGGAACATACGATGATTGGTATATCGCTGCAAACGTTATTGCAAAACAACAAGAGCTAGATAATACGAAAAAGCTGAAAGAAAAAGATGAACTCGAAGCGTTCGTTCGCCGTTTTAGCGCAAATGCTTCTAAAGCAAAACAAGCAACATCACGTCAAAAACAACTTGAAAAACTTGTAATTGATGATATCAAACCATCTTCAAGACGTGATCCAAGTATCGTGTTTAAAGCAAAAAGAGTGATGGGAGATGAAGCCCTCACTCTTTCAAACATCAGCCACTCTTATGGTGATAATGTAGTTTTAACAGATATATCACTCCGTATTGAACCAGGTGAAAAAATCGCACTTATCGGACCAAATGGTGTGGGTAAAACAACACTTCTCAAAATCCTTATGGAAGAGATTAAACCAAGTCAAGGTGGAGAAATTCACTGGGGTGCTACGATTGAAAGTAGCTACTTTCCACAAGATACTGCGGACACCATCAAAGGTAGCGGTACGCTTTATGATTGGCTTCGTGGATTTGATCCAAAGCGTGATATCGCAGAGATTAGAAACTGTTTAGGTCGTATGCTCTTTAGTGGTGAACAACAAGAAAAATCTGTAGAGAGTATTTCTGGTGGGGAAAAACACCGTATGATGCTTTCTAAAATGATGCTTGAAGGTGGAAACTTTTTAGTACTTGATGAGCCATCAAACCACTTGGACCTTGAAGCAATTATCGCACTAGGTGAAGCGCTTTATGATTTCAAAGGAAATGTTATCTGTGTTTCACATGACCGTGAACTTCTTGATGCATTTGCAGGACGTGTGATAGAACTAAGAGCAGATGGAAGCGTTGTTGATTTTAAAGGTACGTACGAACAATTTGCTGAAGCAAAAAGAAATGGTGAAATATAATCTAATTTAGAGGCACATAAAAGGGGTTTTACATGCCAAAGTATAAAAACTTTATAGGTTTAGGGATTGCTGGAAATTTCGCTTTGCATTTAGCACAAGCGGGTGAGTTAGAAGATTTTAAAGATATCATCACCACAGATGAAGCAGCACCTAAAGGGATGTTTCCTTTTTATTTGCCACGCCCTTCTAACCCTACCGATGCAGCATCTTTACATGCCAAAAAGATTTTAAGTACCTATCCACTCTCAAGTGATTTGATTCGTCATCCACAAAATGGACTCAAGATTCAAGCAGAACCTGAAGTGGGGCTCATGTGTGAACTTATCTATAGTGCTGGAAAACTCAGCGATATAAAACCAACCTACTTTGGTGCGTATAATGACTGCTCAATAAGAGTTGCAGGTGCTTCAAAAATCAGTGATAAGAAAAACTGGGGTGAATACTCCAAAGGTTTTAGTAATGAACTCATCGCTATTGACACATTTAGCGAGGGTGGCATTATGGATAACTACTCCATTTGTAGTTTTTTACGCCGTGATAATACCCTTACACAATATGGTGAAAATGTAGCCCTTTTGGGATATAGCTATTTTTATGAAAAACTTACAGAGTGGATGAAAAATCAAATCATATCACAAGAAGATTTTGGACCACTCGAACCTCTAGAAGAATACTTTTTAGCTTGTAATAATCCAGCACATGCCATCATAAGCATCGGAGCAACACGTTATACGACGTACGGTGAAGAGACTTTTTTAGCTCCTCATGATGAGATAATTGTTGTACTTTATAACCACAAAGAGTTCTCATTTGATGCAATGCAAGAGATGATAAAAAATAAAAACTATACAGATAAAAATCTCAGTGTCCTCGCACAAAAAGTAATATGACATGCCAAGAGGAAAAAAGCTTGACCTCTTTAT
>JAVETY010000141.1:0-1151 GCA_034005815.1 Sulfurimonadaceae bacterium
CCATACTTTTATAACATGCCATCATAGTTATTTCTTTGTAATAATCCCATATTTATCTGGTTGGCGATCTCTAATGAGTCCCCAATAGTGACGTTGCTTCTTGTGATCTTCTAAGTCATATTCAGCGTAGAGTATCTCTTCTGTATCTCGGCTAGCTTCAGCGATTTTCGCTCCCGTATAGTCTGTGATAAACGATGAACCGTAGAAGTTCAAGCTACACGTCGCACCTTGCTCTTCGCCGTATCTATTGGCTACTACAACTGGGACTGTGTTTGTTGCAGCGTGACCCATTTGTACACGTTGCCAGTGTTCTTTTGAATCGAGATGAATCTCAGGTTCACTTCCAATAGCAGTAGGATAAAATATAATCTCTGCACCCATTAGTGTAAGTGCGCGTGCTGTTTCGCTAAACCACTGATCCCAGCATATGCCGATACCGATAGTGCCAAACTTTGTTTTATAAACCTTAAAGCCTGTATCGCCTGGCTTGAAGTAGTGTTTTTCTTCGTATCCTGGACCATCTGGGATGTGTGTTTTGCGGTAGTTTTCAAGTACAACGCCATCGCTATCAATCACTACAAGAGAGTTAAAATACTCCGTGTCAGTTTTTTCAAAATAGCTCAGAGGAAGAACCACGCCTAACTCTTTTGCTAATGTACTAAAATGCTCTATAAGTGCATTGTCTTCACGTGCAGATGCCCATGAAAAATATGTATCATCAATATCTTTACAAAAATAAAGACCTTCAAAAAGTTCAGGGAGAAGAATGATATTTGCACCATTTTTAGCTGCTTCACGTACAAGTCGTTCCGCTTTTTCTATATTTTGGGCTTTATTATCACTCATACTCATCTGAATCGCACTTACTTTTACCATGATTAACCTCTTGATGTAACTTCTAGTAGATGGAAACCAAATTGTGTTTTGATAGGTCCATAAAGAACGCCCACTTCACCGCTAAATACTGCTTTATCAAACTCTGGTACCATTTGTCCTGGTCCAAATTTACCTAAATCTCCGCCATCTCTACCTGATGGGCATTGTGAATAACTTTGTGCTATCGCTTCAAAAGTTGATTTTTGGCTTTCTATCTCTGATTTTAATGTGTTTGCTTCCTCTTCTGAGTGAACCAAAATATGTCTTGCTGTTGC
>JAVETY010000141.1:1251-4496 GCA_034005815.1 Sulfurimonadaceae bacterium
TTGTGCTATCGCTTCAAAAGTTGATTTTTGGCTTTCTATCTCTGATTTTAATGTGTTTGCTTCCTCTTCTGAGTGAACCAAAATATGTCTTGCTGTTGCATATGCCATGTTATATCCTTTTTATAAAATTATAGTGCTATTTTAGCGAATTATTATGTATAAATTAGAACATGTCGTGATGTATGAGATTCCGCATCAAGTGCGGAATGACGGAGACACAAGTGCGGAATGACGGAGTGTGCCTAGCTCGTCATCCTGAACTTGATTCAGGATCTCTGATGTGCCAATATATTATTCCTTTAGTAGGTATTAAAAATAGTTGATAGATTTCTAAAAAATTATACTTCTAATAAGTTGATTGTATCATTACAACAATTTTTAATGGAGAATGATAATGAAAAAAATGATGCTAGCACTTGCATTTGTGCTTACTTTTATAGGATGTAGTTCAAAAGAAACAGTAGCGCTTAATGTGCCACAAATCGTAGTTGGTAACTCTATGGAGGAGCTGACACTGAATGATCAGTTTGACAAACCTCATAGCGTAAAAGCGGAGACACAAAAAATAATTTTTGCTTTTTCTAAACAAACAGGACACGATTGTAATGACTTTTTGGCAACAAAATCAAAAGAGTATTTAGCTGCAAAAAAAATACTTTTTGTAGCAGATATTAGTAATGCTCCATCCCTTGTCCGTAGTATGTTTATCGCACCAGGACTCAAAGATTTTGAACACACCATTTTAGTGTTAGATGAGAAAGAGACTGCAACAAAACTTCGTCCTGATGGTGATTTAGAGAAAATAGTTGTCGTTTCTTTGGAAGAATATGTTATAAAAGATATTGCTTATCTAGCAACAGTGAAAGAATTAGAAGAGCTCGTTGGCAACTAAGGATTTATGATGCGTTATCTAAAAACTTCTATTGTAACTCTACTTATTTTATCTTTTGTAATTTTTATTGCAGTAGGTATCTATCAAGAGGCAACAAAAACTGGAGCAAAGTCAGTTCGTATGACATGCCATAATAAAACGACTGTCTTTGAAAAGGTAGAACGTCCAGAACTTATAGAAGAGTTTCAGGAAAACATCAAACATTCTCACTTAACCGTGAGAGTGAGAGATCAAAGAGCGAAGTACGCAACATCGGAGCTTTTTAACTATATCTCTATAGATGATGTACTTTTTCTTACTCAACAAGCTATCAAAAAGCATCAGGGTGATTTAAACCCTATGAAGCAGGCTGTGGTGGATGTTTTGATATATGAAAACGATAGAGAAGATCCAGGTAAAAAAACATTAGAATCAAAACTCTATGCGGGCTACTTGGTATTTAACTTTTTACTTGATGAAACACTTGTGTATAAAATACAACTTGATTTTATGAACAAAGAGGCAAAAGATGTGCCTGAGCGCATCGAATGTGCCATCGAATCTCTTTTTACTCTTTAACAACTTCCTTTTCTAAACATTTCTTTTCATTATATTTTAATAAACATAGCGATACAATTTGCGCTTACTGTAAAAAAAGGGCTGTAGATGAAAATAAGCGCTAAAAATCAGCTTCAAGGGAGAATCACGTCTATGAAAATGGGCGAAGTAAACTGTGAAGTGGTGATAGATATAGGGGCTAAACAAACTATCACTTCAGTTATAACGGTGGGTGCAGCCAAAGAGTTGGGTCTCAAAGTGGGGCTAGAAGTAACTGCGCTTATAAAAGCAAATGATGTATTAGTGGGAGTAGAAAATGAGTAAGATAATAGTAGGATTGTTGTTTTTTGTAGTAAGTATATTTGCAAATGATATTGTTGTTTTTGCAGCTTCAAGTACAAAGCTTGCGATGCAAGAGATTGTAAAAGATTTTGAAAAAATATATCCAGATACAAAAATAACGATCTATTTTAGTGCAACAGGAAAAGCGTACGCACAGTTTACACATGGGTTTAAGTACGATATATTTTTAGCAGCGGATACACAGTATCCAGAGTCAATTGCTAAACAAGGAGATGCACTAAGTGATGTAAAAATCTATGCACACGGAGCAGTAGCCCTTTATAGTAAAAATAAAGCGCTTATCAAAGAGGGTATAGAAGTTCTTGCAACGGATAAAGTGAAAAAAATTTCCATCGCTAATCCACGTTTAGCTCCTTATGGAGTTGCCGCACTAGAGATTTTACAAAGCTATAAACTCAACGAGAGTGTAAGTGGCAAAATAGTACAAGGGGATAATATCTCTCAAAGTGTGCAGTTTGTAGATAGTGGTGCAGCAGATGTTGGATTTGTGGCATATTCACTTATAAAAAATTCTGCTGAGGAGGGGGAATATCTCCTTGTAGACCCAAGGATGTATAAACCTCTCATGCAAGCTTTTGTTATCACAAAATATGCAAAAGAGAAGCCATCGGTCCATCTACTCGCTGAGTATATACTCTCACCAAAAGCACAAACTGTATTTCAAAAGTACGGTTTTACAACCCCTTAAAGGAAGTTCGTGATAGTACAAAAGCTTCTAAGAGAGGATGTGGGTACTCTTGATATAACCACTCTGGGGCTTGGGATAGGCTCTAAAAGTGCAAAGATAGAGTTTCGTGCAAAAGATGATATCACTCTTTGTGGTATCGACTATGTAAAGTCTATGATGCAACAGTTTGATGTTGTTTTTACAATTTTTTGCAAAGATGGTGACAATGTTGCTGGAGGAACGCTTGTTCTTGAGGCAACAGGCTCGGCAAAAGATTTACACAAATTATGGAAAATCTCTCAAAACACATTAGAATATCTCAGTGGCATTGCAACCTATACAAAATTAATGGTGCAAAAAGCACAGCAAATAAATCCTCATGTCAAGATAGTAACGACCAGAAAAAACTTCCCAATGACAAAAGAGCTGAGTATCGATGCGATTATCGCTGGTGGAGCTACACCACATAGACTTGGGCTGTATGATTCCGTGCTGGTATTTGAGCAACATCTTAACTTTTTACCTACAAAAGAGGAGCTGGAAAAAGCTTTTTTTGAACTCAAATCAAATTTTATGGAAAAGAAAATTGTCGTAGAAGTTGATAATTATGAGAGTGGAAGATACTTTGCTTCACTCGGCGCTGATGTACTCCAATGTGAAAAGATGACGACAGATGAACTTCGTAGATGTGTAACTCTTAAAAGTGAATTCCCTTATATTTTGATTTCTGCTACAGGTGGAGTAAAGTTAGAAAATGTAGATAGTTTTGCAGCGTGTGGAGTTGAA
>JAVETY010000142.1:0-4496 GCA_034005815.1 Sulfurimonadaceae bacterium
CGCCCGATATTTGCTTGGTCTTTATAGGTACAAGCTGAGAGCTCTTTTTGTGAGAGTCCACTTTGCTCAACTATACGAAATAAAAGTGACCATTGCTCAGGTGAAATAGCAAATTTTTTTATCCGTGCATTAAAATTTACTTTTGAAAAAAGTGCTGTTTTATTGAGCACAAACCCTAACGAGCTATCCATATCAAAGTTCATTTTTTCTCCTTGAACGCCAAATTATAGGAAAATAATTATTACTTGTCAAGTCTATTATAGATATAACAACTAAATTTTCTCTCTTGTTGGTCATTGGTATAATTTTTAGAGATACAATATTTGATATAAAAAACAAGGAGCACGTTATGAAACAAATTGTTTTCATACTTTTACTAGTATCATCTTTGTTACTTTCAAAAGAAAATGCAGAGATAACTTATGCAAAAAAACTACCGCGCCAAGATGCAACGGGGGAAAAAGTCTTACTCTCTTATAGTGGTGTTTTAGAGCAATCAAGAAAAACAGTGGTCAACATAGCAACCCAAAAAAGTGTAACACAAAATGGTTATGCAAATCCTTTTCTAAGTGACCCATTATTTAGAGAGTTTTTTTATGGTTTAGAAGATTCAAGAGTGCCACAAGAGAGGGTAGAACGCTCTTTGGGAAGTGGTGTAATAATCTCTAAAAATGGCTACATTGTTACAAATAACCATGTAGTAGATGGAGCGGAGAAGATAGTAGTTAACCTTGCAGGGGAACAAAAAGAGTATGAAGCAACACTTATAGGAAAAGACCCAAAAAGTGATTTAGCGATTATTAAGATAGAAGCTAAAAATCTTGAAGCAATCACTTTTTATAACTCAGATGATGTCAAAGTAGGAGATGTGGTTTTTGCACTTGGAAACCCTTTTGCTGTGGGTGAAACCGTGACACAAGGGATAGTTTCAGCGACGAGAAGAAGTAGTGTTGGGATAGTGGAGTATGAAGATTTTATCCAAACAGATGCTTCGATAAATCCAGGAAATTCAGGTGGAGCACTTATAAACTCGGCAGGATATCTTATCGGGATAAACTCTGCAATTATTTCGAGAAGTGGCGGAAATGTGGGGATAGGATTTGCGATACCCTCCAATATGGTAGAAAAAATAGCTACGGCACTTATAACAAATGGTGAGTTCCAACGTGCGTATTTGGGTGTACGTATCTCTGATGTAAGTGATGATATGAGTCTTTTTTATGATGGGAAATTTGGCGCACTTATCACAAGTATAGAGGAGGGGACACCAGCACAAACAGCGGGACTCAAACGTGGAGACTTGATTATGCGCGTCAATGATAAAGCGATTAATAGTGCAAGTGAGCTCAAAAATGTTATAGGTAGTTTTGCACCCGATGCGACAATTATGCTAGATATTTTAAGAGATAAAAAAACCATCACCAAAAAGGTAAATCTCACAACACAAATGGCAAAAAAACAAGAGAGTGGCACAAGCTATAAAGGGATATCTGTAGCAGAGCTTACCCTGCCAAATAAACAAGAGTATGGTGTAAACGATACTATTCAAGGTGTTGTTGTACGTGAAATTGCAAAAGACTCAGCGGCACAAAAATTAGGTGTTTTTGTAGGAGATATAATTGTTCAGATAGAAAATAAGGAGATTAAAAATCTAAAAGATTTTCAAAATGCAACAATAGGCGAAGAGAAAAAACGTATCTATATCTACAGGAGAGGTGCTATTTTTGCAGTAGTTCTTTAATCTTTATGGCATGTGTTCACATGCCATAAAATCTTATGAAGTATAACTATAACTCCAACCTGTTAAACTCTTCTCTTTTACCTCTAAAAACATATCAGAATCAGCTAGAAAATCATAAACAAATAGTGGCACATGTGGAATTGTTCCTCTATCCTCAGGTTTTATAAGAAGCATCGGCATAAATGTATCTTGGGTAGTTTTAGCAAATCCAACAGGCATAAGACGTGCTAAAAGCTCTTTTGGACGAGAGATACTATGGTCTGCCAAAAACTTAGAAAGAACTGCTTCTTCTATCTCTTTTGGAAGTGCTGCATCCGTATTTAAAAAGAGGGTAAAGTGTATGGGTGTATCTGTAAACTTATCGGGTGCAGGAGCTGCAAGGATGATAAACTCTACATTGAAGAGATAATCTTCTATCTCTATAGATGTGAGATATTCGTTTGTTTGAATCGCTTTATATTCCATGGCATGTTCCTATTTTTCTAGAAATTTCTTGAGTTCTTTATACTCTTCTTCAATTGTTTTTAAATTTTCTAACATTTTTATCTCATCAATTCCTTGATTTTCACGCAAGAAATCTTGACGCCAGCCTATATCTTTTTCTAGTTCTACTAGCCCTGTGGTAACATATTCAAGCATCGTATCTATATCTGCTCCACTAATTAATCCTGCCGTATTTGCTTTATAAAACAAGAGTGCATAATCACCCATCTCACCAGAATAACGAAAATCTTCTGATATGTTTTTGATTATCTCTTTGATACGTTTGTTTTTAAACTCTCTTTTTGCCATAATAAATCCCTTAATAAAAGCGAAGATTTTAACATAAGAAAGTCACACTAAGCTAAAGTTTTAGAGTTAGGTAGAACCTATGGAATGAAGATTGCTATTTTCATAAAACAATGGAGATATGAATGCAATTTTTTAGTTCTACAAGTCCAAAGGGAAAGCTTCTTATACTTATTATATCTATAGGTGTGGGTTTACTCTCTATAGCACTTATAAGTGTTTTTAATGTAAAAGCAACAAAGAAAAATCTTGATACTCTTTATTTTGGATCACTTCTTCCTGTAAGTGAACTTCATGAGATAGTAGAAATTTACCACGGCACCATAGCTTCGAATATATATAGAGTCAAAAATGAGCAGATAAGTTCAAGCGAAGCACAAGCGATTATGGGTGATGGGATAGTAAAGATAGAAGAGTTATGGCAAACCTACCAAACACATTTTAAACGTGATGATGAACTTCTCTATGTAGGATACACCTCTTTAGAGATTGAAAACACCAATGGCTATCTTGAAGCTCTCATAGCGGAGGAGATGGATGTTGATGCACTTGCATCTTTATCTGTTTTGGAAGTGGATGAGGTGATTTCAAATATACATAATGTTTTGCAGCAGCTTATACGTTATGAGATGGATTTAGCACAGTACGAAAGAAAAAAGTTTTTAAAAGAGTACAACCAAAGACTCATCTCTCTTGCTGTTGGTTTTGGCTTTGTTTTTCTGATAGTTTTAGGACTTATATATTATGTTTTTAAAGCGATAGTAAAAGACCATCACAAACTAAAAAGCAGCTCTAAAAAATTAAAAACGGTCAACAAAGAACTAGAAAATGCTTCTCACTCTGACTCACTTACCGGACTTTATAATAGACGCTACTTCGAGATGGTATTTCCAAGAGAACTTCGCCGTGCTAAAAGAGAAGAACAGCCTTTTACATTTATGATGCTTGATGTGGATTATTTTAAACAGTACAACGATACCTACGGACATATAGCAGGAGACATTGCCCTACAAAATGTAGCAAAAACCCTCCAATCTCTTTTAAAACGCCCCACTGATTTTGTGTTTCGCTTAGGAGGAGAAGAGTTTGGGATACTTTTTACAATGCTAACAAAAGAGGAATCGATAGCTCTCGCACAAAAATTGTGTGAAAGTATAGAAGCTTTAGAAATACAGCACTGCGATTCAGGTGTGAGTGAGTTTGTCACACTTTCTTTGGGCGCTGTATGGGGTTATGTAGGTGAGAAAGAGATAGCGGAATATATAGCTGTAGCGGATAAGATGCTCTATCTTGCAAAAGAAAGAGGACGTAATACATATATACTAGAAGAGTATAAAGAAGAGATAATAAATGAAGTTCAGGATGATGGAAATGATGAAATCAAAGATGAAAATATCGAGATTCTACATGATAATAATGAAGTTCAAAATGACGAAAAATAAATCATCATTTTGAACTAAATAAGAAAAAAAGTTATCTTCTACTTGTTTGATTGAAAAGTTCCATACTTTGGTCATTCATATAATATTCATTATATGGTCCGACTGGAAGCGTGGAAATTATTCTATTATTTGCAACTCTTGCATAGCTCACATAATCTGCACTTGCAGTGCTTATCGCTGTTGCTGCAACTTGAACTAGTAATCCTATAAGACTTCCACCGCTGTTGTTTCCACCGCCTAAATCTACTACGACTGTTCCTGTGTATCTCCATAGCTCTTCTGATGTTTTCGTTGAAACTATTTTAGCTTCTATCGATATCGTAAGACTCGATGCGACTACTGCATAGGAGACATGCCATTTTTTTATATTGGTAAATAAAACTGCGTCCGCACCAAAGTAATCATTAAACTGTGAGAGTGGCATGTTATATAACAATTCAGAGTCATAAATACCCTCTTGTTTCATGATATCACTCACCATCTCAGTAGGAAATATATAGTATCCCATAAGTGCAAATAGATCG
>JAVETY010000026.1:0-18956 GCA_034005815.1 Sulfurimonadaceae bacterium
ACTTTCATTATAGATTTTTTTATCTTGTTCTGAGAGTCTTTGATTGAAATCTTTTGTTGCCATATCTTCGAGTCGTAGCGCAATGCGAAGTACATCATCAGAAAGCTTTAGTGCATAACGTACTTTTGTGTCCTCTTTTTCTAGTTCACTTTTATAGGTGTTATAGATACTCATATCGAGCGTAAACATAATCTCTTTGAGATCTTTACTTTGGAGTTTATGGTCTCTTTTATCATATACTACATCGTTTGAGTTTGGCGTGTCTGTTTTGGAACATCCCAAGATGAAAAACATCGCACATGCCAAGAAAAATATCTTTTGCATTGTATGAAACCTTATCTCTAAATTAAAGCGCGATTATATCTTTATTGGATAGGCAAATCAAACTCTATATATTCTCCTTTGTCGTTGTATAAAGTGGTTAAATCTCTACTATTTTTAAAATTTCAATATTTTTTATATATTTTGTGGATACACTTTTAATTCAAAAAGTAGGCGTATGCGCCACTATAACTTCATCACACTATCTATTTTAAGAGTAGTTGTTACTATCGGAGAGCACAATGAAAAAGACAAGTATCATACTTGAAGGGAATGAGCTTTTTCAAAAAAGTTATTTTAAAAAACATGAAAAAGAGCTTCTAGCCCTTGTTGAAAATGGGCAACAACCCAAAGCACTTTTTATCTGTTGCGCTGATTCACGTGTTGTTCCAGGACTTATCACCTACACGGATCCGGGCGAACTTTTCGTACTTCAAAATGTTGGTAACTTTGTAGCACCCTATAAACCTGATGAAGATTACCATGCTACGGCTGCAGGGATTGAGTATGCAGTATCTGAGCTGAATATTTCTGAGATTATTATCTGCGGTCATACCCATTGTGGAGCGATTGAAACGCTTTATAAAGATATAGATGATAAACATCTTATTCACACAAAAAAATGGCTCTCTTTGGGTAATAAAGCAAAATCTCTTGCACTGTTATCCCTTGGAAAAGATGCAGATGAAAATCTACTTTTTCGTCTTACTGAAAAACTCTCCGTTGTTACACAAATAGAAAATCTTCTTACCTATCCGTATGTAAAAGAGCGTGTAGAAAATGGAACACTCTTTATCCATGGATGGATGTACGATATAGAAACAGGTGATATCGAGTACTACGATCCTGATGAACATGCGTTCATTTCTTTGACTCAAACAAAATAAAGCTTAAGCAATGCGACTTCCGTCCTCTCTTTTAGGAGATCTTTTTGGTGGGCTTACCGCAGCAATAGTAGCACTTCCTCTTGCTTTAGCATTTGGTGTTCAATCAGGTTTGGGTGCGATTTCAGGGCTTTATGGAGCTATCACTCTGGGGATTTTAGCAGCCCTTTTTGGGGGAACAAAAACCCAAATCAGTGGCCCAACGGGTCCTATGACTGTGGTTGCAGCAACTGTAGTTTCTGGAGAGATTGCCCATTTTGGCTCACTTGAAGCGGCTATGGGCCCCATCGTATTTACTTTTGTCCTCACCGGCGTGCTTCAAATCATTATGGGAACTCTGCGCATTGGTTCTTATATCCGCTACATGCCATACCCTGTTATCTCTGGGTTTATGAGTGGCATTGGGATTATTATTATTATCTTGCAAATTTTCCCACTTGTAGGACTCTCTGCTCCAGCTTCGATTATCCAAACGCTAAGCTCTATGGGACATGCCATCACACATGCCAACAAAGAAGCTTTATTTTTAGCTGTGGGAACTATTGCAACTATCTATCTTTTTCCAAAAGTCACCAAAAAAATCCCCTCTACACTTGTTGCACTTATCACATTTACTCTTATTGCGAGTACATTACATCTTCATGTACCACTTATAGGAGAAATTCCTCAAGGTTTACCTGACTTCCATTTTGATGCACTTTTGCAATTAAACTGGAGTGACCCTATGATAGTTATTATAGCCGCGCTTACCCTTTCAAGTTTGGGTGCTATCGATTCCTTACTTACCTCTGTGGTCGCTGATAATATGACAAAAACAAGACATAACTCTAATCGCGAACTCATAGGACAGGGGATTGGAAATAGTTTTGCAGGCCTTGTTGGTGGACTGCCAGGTGCAGGAGCTACGATGCGAACAGTTGTTAATATCAACTCAGGGGGAAGAACGCAACTCTCAGGTATTTTTCACGGAGTTGTACTTTTGGTGATTCTTCTTGGAGCTGCAACCTACGCAAAGATGATTCCCCTTGCAGTTTTAGCGGGGATACTTGTGACAGTTGGGATCAATATAATAGATTATAAAAGTTTCAAAGATATCAAGTATATTCCACGTGCTGATGCTGTTATTATGCTTGCTGTTATGTTTTTGACTGTACTTGTGGATTTACTTCAAGCAGTGGCAGCTGGAATGGTGATGGCAGCATTATGGTTTATAAAACTTATGGGAGATTTGGCCCAAGAGAAATCAAAAGGCAGTACCCTAACTACATGTAGTGATGAACCACTTCCAGATGAACAATTCTTGCCAAAAGAGATAAAAGAAAAAGTCTATCTACAACATTTCGAGGGTCCAATATTTTTTGGATTTACCTTTGCGTTTAATGAGATTATCCGTAACATGCCAAAGGTAGAAAAGGTGATTTTTAGGATGTATAATGTCCCCTATATTGACCAAAGTGGGATGTATGCGCTAGAAGATGCTTTTATAGAGTTAAAAAAGAAACATATTGAAGTGATTATCTCAGCTTTGCAACCACAACCTAAAATGATGTTAGAGAGAATCAAAGTGATTCCAAATCTTATACCAAGAGAGCATATTTTTGATAATTTTACACAAGCAATTGAACAATTAATAGTAGAAAATAAAGAAAACAAAAAGAAAACTCTTTAAAATTTAAAGGGTTTTCGGATATAATTTATCTTTTAAATAAGATATACTTTTATTAGATTTAATTTTGGAGAAAATGATGGGTAAGTTTGTAAAAAACATAGAGGATTTTTATAGTTTCTGTGAAGAAAATGATGTTCAGTTTGTAGATTTTAGATTTACTGACATGAAAGGTACATGGCACCATGTTACGTATCGCATGAAAGCTGTTACATCTGAAATCCTAGAGAGTGGACTTCCATTTGATGGCTCTTCTGTAGAAGCTTGGCAACCAATCAATAAATCGGATATGCTTTTAAAACCAGATGTTCCAACTGCATTTTTAGATCCTTTTACAGCTGATCCTACCATCATTGTATTGTGTGACGTTTATGATATTTATAAAAATCAAGCATATGAGAAATGTCCACGCTCTATCGCTAAAAAAACTCTACAACATGCTGATTCACTAGGAATCTCTGATGCTGCCTATTTTGGTCCTGAAAATGAGTTTTTTGTTTTTGATGACGTAAAATTTGTTGATAATATCAATGAAGCAGGGTATAAAGTAGATACAGAAGATGGTAGCTGGAACTCTAACACACACTATAACGATTCCTTTAACACTGGACACCGTTCAGGTGTTAAAGGTGGTTACTTTCCTGTAGCTCCAACTGACAACATGGTTGATTTACGTGCTGAGATGATGTTAGTTCTTGAACAAGTAGGTCTTGAAGTGATTTTAGGTCACCACGAAGTAGCACAAGGGCAACATGAGATTGGTATCGTGTACTCTGACCTTATCGGTGCAGCTGATAATGTTCAAAAACTCAAATATGTTATCAAAATGGTAGCACACCTCAATGGTAAAACAGCTACGTTTATGCCAAAACCACTTTATGGAGACAATGGAAGCGGTATGCACGTACACCAATCTCTTTGGAAAAATGGTAAAAACCTTTTCTATAAAGAAGATGGTTATAGCCACTTAAGTGATACGGCTCTGCATTATATTGGTGGTATTTTTAGACATGCACGCGCTGTTGCTGCATTTACTAATCCATCAACGAACTCTTATAAAAGACTTATTCCAGGATTTGAAGCTCCAAGTATTTTGACATACTCTTCTCAAAACCGTTCTGCATCTTGCCGTATCCCTTATGGTGCGGGTGAGAAATCAACACGTATCGAGATGCGTTTCCCAGATTCAAGTGCATGTCCTTATCTTGCCTTTGCTGCACTTATGATGGCTGGACTTGATGGGATTAAAAACAAAGATATCCCAGTTGGACCAATGGACGAAGACCTTTTTGAGCTTACTCTTGATGAGATTCGTGAAAAAGGTATTCCTCAAATGCCACATACTTTAAGAGGTTCATTAGAAGCACTTATCCGTGATAATGAGTTCTTACAACCTGTGTTTACAAAAGAGATGATTCAAACCTATCAAAACTATAAATTCTCAAGAGATGTTTGGCCGTACGAAGCGCGCCCTACCCCTTTTGAATTTAAAACAACGTATCAGTGTTAAACATTTTATAGGCTCATGAGATCCTGAATCGAGTTCAGGATGACGGAGTTTTGGTTCAGAATGACGGAGTTTTGGTTCATTCCAACGGATAATTCGTCATTCCGTGCTTGACACGGAATCTCTATAACAAGTCATAAATATCTACACATATTGTGTAAACTTCCCATTATTATTTCCTTCCAACTTATTATATAACCACAAATTCGCTATAATTGCGCCACTGATAGCAGTATAAGAGTGCCACTATCAAATAAATTTCAAGGTAAGGATTCCAAATGAATCATATGAAACAAGGGAAATATCGCCCATATCCAACAATAGATTTGCCAAATAGACAATGGCCAAATAACACGATTACAAAAGCTCCAATATGGTGTAGTGTTGATTTACGTGATGGAAATCAAGCACTTGTTAACCCTATGGATATGAATAAAAAACTTGAACTTTATGCACTCTTATTAAAACTGGGATTTAAAGAGATAGAGGTGGGGTTTCCCTCTGCTTCTAAGGTAGAATTTGACTTTTTACGCCGTTTGGTAGATGATAAACTTATCCCTGACGATGTGACAATTCAAGTGTTGGTGCAAGCAAGAGAGCATTTAATTGCCAAAACTTTTGAAGCATTACAAGGTGTAAAAAAAGCAACTGTTCATATCTATAACTCAACTTCAATAGCGCAAAGAAAGATAGTATTTGCAAAAGAGCAAGATGAGATAATCGAACTTGCCATGGCTGGTGTTGATTTGGTTAAAAAGTATGAAGCTACACATGATGGAGAGATATTTTTACAATATTCACCTGAGAGCTTTACGGGCACGGAGTTAGACTTTGCAGCAAAGATTTGTAATGCTGTAACACATCGTTGGGGAATAAGTGCAAATAGAAAAGTGATTATCAATCTTCCAGCAACCGTAGAGATGGCAACACCAAATATCTATGCAGATCAAATCGAGTGGATGGGTAGACACCTTGATAACCGTGAACATGTCATTATCTCGACACACACACATAATGATAGAGGAACATCTGTAGCTGCCACTGAACTTGCTCTTTTAGCAGGGGCAGATAGAGTCGAGGGTACACTTTTAAGCAACGGTGAACGTACTGGAAACGTTGATATTATTACATTAGCTCTTAATATGTTTACACAAGGGATAGATCCTGAGTTAGATTTTTCTAATGTTGATGATGTGATAGAGATTGTAGAGCGTTGTACAGAAATAGGTACACATTGCCGTCACCCTTATGTAGGAGAGCTTGTTTATACCGCATTTTCTGGTTCACACCAAGATGCTATCAACAAAGGACTTGCGTATCAGAAGAAAAAACAAGATTCGTTTTGGGAAGTACCTTATTTACCAATCGATCCTGCGGATGTAGGACGCAGCTATGAGAGTATTATCCGTATCAATTCCCAATCAGGGAAAGGTGGAGTTGCCTATATCTTAGAAAAAAACTACGGATATCAACTTCCAAAAGCGATGCACCCTGAGATTGGGCGCGTTGTTCAAGCAGTCACAGATGAAAAGGGAAGAGTCTTAGAGCCAGCAGAGATTTTAGAAATCTTCAAAGAGAGCTATTATAATCCTAAAAAGCATATAGAGCTTGTTGATTTTACCCTTAGCTCTGATAAAAAAATAGCGAATTGCACCCTTACATATATCTATGAAGGTAGAGAGATAGTAACGCACGGAACAGGGAATGGTCCCATCGATGCATGTAAAAATGCTTTGATGCAAAATTACAAAAATGAGTTCATCATCCACTCCTATTCAGAGCATTCATGTGGAGATAAAAGCTCCGCTATTGCTATCGCTTACATAGAGATTCAAAATGATAACACTATCTCTTGCTTTGGAGCTGGTGAAGATGAGGATATCGCAACAGCTTCTATAAAAGCACTTTTTTCAGCTTTAAATAGAGCATTTGATAACTAAAAATTGTTTCATTCTTTATGACATGTTACTATTTAACATGTCATAGAACTTTTATACTAAACTTTTTGGCAATATGAGATAAAATTCGTATTATTTTCCTTGAGGATCTCTTATGCCAACCACCATCTCTATAAAACATGCCAATCACAAAATCTTTCCAGTAACGCCTGAGAAAAAATTAGAACTTCTCCAACTACTTTTGTCAGAGAACCAAGATAAATCTATTGTTATTTTTAGTAATGATATAACTCTGTTAGAACAAGCTGCCTTAACACATCCAAACCTTGCACTCCTGAGTGAAACAACAGATACAAGCTACGATATAGTGATTAGCTATGAGATAGCTGTAGATGCACAAAACTATCTTCAAAGAGTTGCCAAAGCAACAATCAATGCTTTTGCACTTCTCCTAGAATCGGAACAAAATGCACTCTATCCTATCGAAGTGATACTTGGACGTACTATCAAACAAGAGATACGTGATGGCTTTGGATATCCACAACCTGAGCCAAAAGAGGAAAAAACTTTCAAAAAAACAGAGTATTCAAAAGACAGAAAACCGTTTGACAAAGATAGAAAACCTTTTACTGGTGAAAGAAAACCATATGATAAAGACAAAAAGCCTTTTGATGGTGAAAGAAAGCCATATGATAAAGACAAAAAACCTTACTCTGGTGAGAGAAAACCTTTTGACAAAGATAGAAAGTCATATGATGGTGAGAAGAAGCCATACGACAAAGACAAAAAGCCTTATGATGGAGAAAGAAAGTCTTATAGCGATGAGAAAAAACCTTATTCAAGTGAGAAAAAACCATTTTCGCATGATAAAAAATCATATGACATGTCAAAGAAAAAAAGTAATAATTTCCTAGGATATGATGAAAATGGAAAAGCTATGTTTGCTGGTAAAAGTGGAGATAGAAACCATAAATATGATGGATCAAAACGTGGTGCTGATGATATAGCTCCAAAGAAAACTGGTAAAACATTTATGATTAAAGAGTTAAAAAAGAAAGAGAAAGATAAATAGTTAAAAGTGGTGCCGACACGAGGATTTGAACCCCGGGCCTGCTGATTACAAATCAGCTGCTCTAGCCAACTGAGCTATGTCGGCGGATAGTTGGAGTAGAATTATAGACATTTAACCTTAATAAAGGTTAAAAGAGAAGCTCTTGACTTGGGTCCTCTATTGCTTCCGCACGAGGAGGTCTAGAGATTTCACTAAAATACTCTTTTTTCCCTTGTATCTCTACCACCGTAATCCCCTTTGGCATCACAAACTCTCTTTGGATTTGCGGATAAAGTTCTAAGAGTTTTGTATAAAACATAGAAAATGCTGGACCTGCTACTTTTCCACCCGTTTCTCTTGGGTGCATCGGTGTATTATCATCATTTCCAAACCATACAATAGTCTCAATTGTTGGAGAATACCCTGCGAACCATCCATCTATATTATTATTGGTTGTACCTGTTTTTCCTGCTATTTCTAGCCCTTGTACCCTTGCACGTCTACCTGTTCCTCTTGTTACTACATCTTTGAGTATCGAGGTCATAATATACGCTTGTTCGGGCGAGGTGATAAGCTTCTCCTTTTTTTGCCACTCATAGACAATCTCACCTTTTTGCTCTATATAACGTACGAGATAAGGTTCTACTTGAACCCCTTCATTTGCAAAAGAGGTGTAATACTTGGCAAGCTCTAACGGAGAGAGTGAAATTGTTCCTAGTGCGATAGAGAGGTCACGTGGAAGATTTTCTATCCCAAACTTATCAAACTGTGCTAAAAGTTGTGAGAGTCCTATCTCGTTTACTAGGTTTATCGTCGCAAGGTTTCTTGAATGGATAAGTGCTTCACGAAGTCCTATAAGCCCTTTATAGTTTTTCTCATAGTTCTTTGGTTGCCATTTATGTTCTTCCCCATTTTTTTCATACGTATATGTGCGAGCAATATCTACAAGTGTTGTAGCACCTGAATACCCCAAATCGATAGCAACTTGATAGACAAAAGGTTTAAAAGCAGAGCCTGGTAGGCGTTTTACTTGTGTTGCACGATTATAGGGGCTCTGTACATAATCAACACTTCCTACAAGGGCGATTATAGCCCCAGTTCTAGATTCAACGCTTACTATTGCGCCATTTAAAAGTGAAGTGTTGATATCAATAACTTCATCCGCAATCATGTCATCATACCCTTTTATCCTCTCCAAAGACTCTTCATATGCGCTTCTTAGAGATTCTCTTGCTGCTTCTTGAAGACGTAAATTGATAGTTGTGTATATTTCATATCCACCTGTTTTTATATTCTCTATATTGTAAAGTTTTGCTTGGCGCATCACCTCATCGACAATAAAAGGCGCTCTGTTTTGTGTGAGCGTGTCATCATATACTTTTGGATTTTCTGCTACGGCCCCTTTATAAGTTGGCTCATCTATCCATCCAAGAGTAAACATTCTTTCCAAAACTCTGTTCGCTCGTCCCATAGACATCTCATAGTTCTTTGTTGGCGTATAGGTTGATGGTGCTTTTGGAAGTCCCACTAAAAGTGCCATCTCTTTGAGACTTAGTTCTGAGAGTTTTTTATGGAAGTATCCATCTGCGGCAGTTTTTATACCATAATATCCGTGACCATAATAAATTTCATTGAGATAGCGCTCTAAAATCTGTTCTTTTGTTAAAACTCTCTCAATTTTAAGTGCATAAATCGCTTCTTTTATTTTTCTTGAGAGTTTTTTCTCACGCGTTAAGAGTACATTTTTAACAAGTTGTTGCGTGATTGTACTTGCACCTTCTACTGCTTTACCAGCTTTGAGCACTTTTACTCCCGCACGAAAAATAGCATCTACATTAATACCAGGATGCTCAAAAAAAGTTGTATCTTCAATCGCGATAAGCGCTTCAATCATACGAGGAGGCAACTCCTCAAATGGTGCATAGTAACGGTGATGTTCAAGAAAAAGATTTGCTATTTTTTCACCATTACTATCGTAGATTCTTGTTGTAGTGGGTGGGTCATATTTTATAAGAGGTGAGAGATCATACTCAAATGTGTACAAATAATATCCCAAAACACTAAAAGGTGCTACAAGAACTAACCCTATAAGCGCAAATAATATTTTTTTTATCGTTTTTCTCATTTCCTAAATTCCCTATTTGCAAAATTAGAGGCAATAAGCTCTTTGGTGTATTGCTCTTTTGGATTTTGCATTATCGTTTTTAAATCCCCTGCTTCAACCACTCGACCATGTTGTAACACACATATATCTTCACAAAGTGATACCGCAGCAGATATATCGTGGGTGACAAAAAGTATCTTAAACCCATAATGCTCTTGAAGTTTTTTTAAAAGGGCTAAAATCATCACCCTCGTTTCTGGATCAAGCGCTGTGGTTGGTTCATCTAATAAAATCAGTTTTGGATTTGCTTCGAGTGCGATAGCTAGTATCACCCTTTGGAGCTGCCCACCTGAGAGTTCGGGCGCAAAACGTTCTAGCAAATCAAGCTCTAAACCCACATCTTGAAATAACTCTACAACTTTCTCTTTCTCTCTAAAAAACTGTTTTTTAATTTTAGTTAGAGGAGAGAGTGCTGTAAAAGGGTTTTGTGGTACAAATGCCACTGTAGTCCCTGCGACAAGAGGAAATGTACTCTCCATATCAAGAGTTAGTTTCATGGTATCAGGCAACATCCCTAAAAGTGCTTTGAGCGTTAAGCTTTTTCCGCTACCACTTTGTCCCACAAGTGCTAAAGAACTTTGAAGTGTGAGGTTTATATCAACAAGAGTTTTTTCATCTAAAGTAATATGGAGCTTGGATATTTTCATAAGCGTATTTTATCGCAATTGTCTGATTTTGTCACACAGCGCTTGTAACTCATTTGAAGTTTGTCCAAGCCTTGCAATCACTCGTATAATAGCTTTAGGAACTGTAGGCTCACGTATTGCACCAACACTAAATCCAAGAGATGCCATCTCCTCTTTTATCTTCATAACATGTTTGTTGTCCCCTATAACTATAGGAACTATTAAAGATGGTGTTTGTATCCCGAGTGAGTTTTTTACAATCTCTTGACGTTTTTGTATCTCTTTTTTTAACTCTTCTTTATTTTTTTGCATATATTTGAGTGCGTTATGCGCGAGAAGTGTATCGTAGAGTGAAAGTGAGGTCGCATAGATAATCGGTTTTGCGCGGTTGAGCAAATATGCTACTATATGCTCACTTGCAAGTATATATGCGCCAAAACTACCATACGCCTTTCCAAGAGTTCCCATCTTTATATGATTTTTCCGTGGTAAGATATTATACAAATCAAATACACCCAAAAGATTTGGACCCACCACTCCGCTACTATGTGCTTCATCGACGATAAGTAAAGCATCTTCTCTATCACAAATCTCAAAAACCTCACGAGGAACCATATCTCCATCCATGGAGTAGATACCCTCAACGGCTACGATTTTTCTTTTTTTATCATTAATATTTGTGAAGAGTTTCTTTAGAGCTTCCATATCATTATGAGGGAAGAAATGTACCTCTATCCCTTTAAATGTAGAAGCCAAAACCCCTGAAGCGTGGTATTTTTCATCCATAAAAAGTACGTCGCCCTTACGAACAAGCGCTTCTATAAGAGCTATATTTGCATTAAATCCACTTCCTAGCACCACCCCATCTTCAAAATGATTAAGAGCACAAAGTGTTTGTTCAAAATCTTGATGGATTTTATGGTATCCACTCACAAGTAAAGAGGCTTTTGAACTATTGATTTCTAAAGAAGAGAGTTGATGGCATGTGAGAGAATGAAGCTCTTTTTTATGTGCTAAACCTAAATAATCATTAGAGGAGAAATCAAGTAATCTATAATCAACAATCTCTCTTGTGCGATACCGACCTACTTTTTTGAGCGCTTTTAATTCATTTTCATAGTACATCAACTACTCACAACCTGATCGCGCCCTAACTCTTTTGCTCTGTAGAGTGCTTGGTCTGCGCGCTTAAACATTGCGTCATCATTTTCACCCATCTCATAGCTCACCACTCCAAAACTCATAGTAATAGGAACTATTTTCTTATACTCTTTCACTAAAATACGTACCTTTTGCGCTATTTGCATCGCTTCATCGAGATTGGCATGTGGGCTTAATATTACAAACTCTTCACCCCCGATACGGCAAAAAATATCACTATCTCTTAATATACCATCGATAAGCTCTGTATACTCCACTAAAACTTGATCTCCCACATCGTGGCCAAATTCATCATTTACTTTTTTGAAAAAATCTATATCGAATATAATCATAGAAAAAGGGGTTTGATACCGCTTAGCACGCGCTACTTCCTCTTGAAGTTTTGTTTGAAAATAACGACGATTTCCTATACGTGTAAGCGCATCTGTAGTACTGAGGTACTCTAACTCTTTTTTGTAATTTTCTTGAGCTGTGATCTCTGACATAATAATTGCAAAATGGTTTGAGTCTTCAGAAATAAGTGAAGCACTGATGGAGAAGTAATGAATTTCTCCATAAAGATTTAGTTTTACCTTATTCTCTTTTGCTTTATTCTCGACAAGGTACTCTACCCAATTTGTATTATTTGGCATGTCACTTATATAGCCATCATCTTTTACAAAATATTCACACAAACACACCTTGCGTTTTTTAATCTGTTCTATCGAGCTAAACTCTTTAAAGAAGTTATAAAAAGTGTTATTAACCTCTATAATCTTCTCTTTATCATTAATAATGATTATATTGTTGGAGGTATTTATAACATTGAGGTAGTAATTTTTATCTCTTGCCTTAGCAAAATATAAAAATCCACTCCAAATAATCATAATACCCATAAGTACTATAATGCTAAAAGAGCTCCATTTAAACATGTAAAGATCTAAATCACTTTGTGAAATATCAGATACATCTTTTACCATAATGTAATAACCCACCTCAACACCATCTACATTTTTTAGTGATTCTGAAACAATCATTCTTCCATCTTCTACTTTATAGCTATCATTGAAATAACGCTCTATTGTATGGGTGTCTAGATACTCCATTAAACTATGTGATGCATCTAAATTAGCTACATAATAATCTCCAATAAAAAGATGTGTAACTGGGTGAACTAATTGCTTTTTAAACTCTTTTTTGAGTACTACAATTGACTCAATTTGTGTTTGCATTAAAGACTTACTTATAGAGTTAAAATGGGAGATTACTTCAAGCATTCCTACCAATTTATCTTCATATATCAAAGGAACGATGGCTCGTAAAGATAGATTGTGACGACCTGGACTGACGGAAGAGACAATTTTATGGTTTTCTATTACTTCTTGTAAATCTTGACGGATTGCAAGTAGATTTTCCCCATGCTCTTTTGTCCAACTTCTATAAAGCACATTTGCATCTTTATCCATTATCTGTATCCAGATATTTTTATACAGGGTATGGGTTCTAAAGTTTTCTATGAGCTTGCTATAATTGAAAGAATCCCCATTTTTAAGTGCCACATTGTGAATAAATTCTTTATCGTTAGCAATACTCAAAGCGATAGCGGTCGTTGATTTTTGCTTTACTAAAATCATCTGTTCAAGATTTTGTTTCATCTCTACTGATGTTTTTTGATACGCTTCGCTCTCTAGTCTCTCTCTTTCTAACTTTAAAAAATCAAGATATTGAAATGCAAGATTAAGAAAGATAAAAATTCCAAGGAAAACAAGTCCATAAAACCTGTATTGTTTTTTTATTCTAAAGCGCATGGGAAATAAACCTTTGTAGTAGTTCTACATGAAGTCCCATAGCGGTTGATTCAGCACCCCTCACCTTTTTGATATAAGGTTTACAAAATCCCTCAACCATACATCCACCCGCTTTACCTTTCCACGCACCACTCTCTAAATAACGATCCAAATCATCCCTATCAAAGGGTGCAAAATAGTACTCTGTAGTAGAAATATCAACTATCATCTCTTCTTTTGAATGGTACACCATACAGGTAATAATAGTAGTGATATTCCCACTTTGTGTGAGGAGTATCTCTCTTGCGTCCTCTTTTGATTTCGCTTTTCGTAAAATCTTCCCCTGTGCTGTCACTACAGTATCAGCAACTAAAAGTGGATAATCTTTTATACCAAAATGTTCTTTATTGGCATGGTATTTTCCCATCGTTGCTTGATAAACAAAGTTTTTAGGCGAGGTGGCTTTGATACTATCTTCATCAAAATCGACACTCTCTTGCACAAAAGAGATATTTGCTTTTTTTAAAAGATCAGCACGGGTTTTTGAGCTTGAAGCCAAACGAAGCATTAAAAACTCCCAGAGAGGCTAGTACCCAAATAGACAGCAAGAACACCTAGGGCAATATTGAGAGGCACCATAATTTTTGCTATGGGGGAGAGTTGGTTTTTTGCTCTTGTTGCATCGCCACGAATCAGCGCTTTCTCTGCTTGATTGCGACGATATATCATGATAGAAAGATTTATCGCCATTACAACCCAGAGAGCCTCTTTGGCATGTGAAAGTATGGCATGTGAGCTTTTACTAAGCCCATAACCTTGGATCATAATCACAGCTGTAACAAGTAAAATTATCACAAATGGAACTACAATAGTAAAAAGATTTTTTAAGGCATGTGAAATATGTTCAAGCCGTTTAAGAGGAGATTCAATTTCTAAAAAAGAGGGGTGTGCAGCGTAACGCATGGCAACCATCCCACCAATCCAGACAATGGCAGAGATAACATGGAGAAATATTACAATAGTTTTGTACTCTATAAAAAAACTTTCCATGTATATCCTTTACTTCAAACGTCTGAAGTTATTTTACACTATTTTTTATATATTCCAATGAAGCAACTTTCGCTTCATCTAATTTTGTAATATCTTTACCACCCGCTTGTGCAAAATCAGGGCGACCACCACCGCCACCACCAAGAAGTGGAGCGATATTTTTAATCCAATCACCTGCTTTTGCGTTGCACCCTTTAACACCAGCTGCGATAAGTACTTTATCATCTTTAACTTGAAATAGCATGGCACAAAGTTTTTCATTTTGGTTTTTGAGTTCATCAATTTTTTCTTTGATGTCTCCTGATGGATACTCCGCTACTACAATAGCGATATCTCCCAGTTTTTGCACCTCAATCTCTACTTTTGCACAATTTTGTGCAGAGGAAAGTTCCGTTTTAAGCTCTACTATATTTGATTTTAAGCGCCCTATTCCAGCTAAAAGGTCGAGATTTTTAACTTCTGCTTGTGCTTTGTGCAAAAGTTCTCTTTGCTCTTTAAAGTAGTTAAATGCTGCTTGTCCACAAACCGCTTCAATGCGGCGCACACCAGCACTTACTCCACTCTCTTTTGTAATGATAAATGAGCCAATATTTGCAGTATTTTCTACATGCACCCCACCACAAAACTCTATACTAGCATCAGCAAAACTCACAACTCTAACACTATCGCCATATTTTTCGCCAAAAAGTGCTCTTGCACCTGATTTTTTAGCCTCTTCGATAGCCATCTCTTGCGTGTTCGTAGGGATACCACGAAGCACTTCAAGATTTACACGGCGTTCTATCTCTGCTAACTCTTCAGCACTTACTGCTTTTGGATGAGAAAAGTCAAAACGTAAACGGTCTACCTCCACTAAAGAACCCGCTTGAGAGATATGTTCACCGAGTATATCAAAAAGTACTGCATGTAAAAGGTGTGTAGCAGAGTGATGTTTTATAATCTCATTGCGTGAAATATCTACGTGTGAATCTACTATAGTTCCCACTTTGAGCTCTTTTTTAAGTGTGATTTTTGAAAGATTAAGTCCAAAAAATTTCTTTGTTTCAAGCACATCAGCAAATCCTTCGAGTACTCCCATATCTCCACATTGTCCACCACTCTCTGCATAAAATGGAGTGATATCAAGAAGTACCCATCCAGTTGTTCCAGTTTGTAAACTTGTAACTTTTTTGTAGCTTGCATCTAAAAGTGCTAAAACTTCTCCAGAATGCTCTGTAAATTCATACCCTACAAATGTGTTTTCACCAAAGTTTTCTAAAAGTTCCTTGAAATCTCCATGCACTGCTTCATCTCCACTCCCTTTCCATGCTGCTTTTGCACGGATTCTTTGTTCGTCCATAAGCTCATAGAATTTTGCTTCGTCCACTTTTAGATTTTTTGATTTAAGCATATCTTCTGTTAAATCGAGTGGGAAACCAAAAGTATCGTAAAGTTTAAATGCAACTTCACCATTGAAAATCTCTTTTGTATTTTCTAACTCTTTTTCAAAAAGCTCTATCCCAGATTCTATTGTTTTGAAAAAACGTGCTTCTTCGAGCTCTATTTGCTCTTTCACACTTGCTTGTTTTTCTTTGAGATACCCATACTCTTTACCCATAAGCGATACAAGTGTATCTGCTAGTTTATGCATAAATGGTTCTCTAAAACCTAAAAGATATCCATGTCGTACTGCACGGCGTAGGATTCTTCTTAGAACATATCCACGCCCTTCATTAGAGAAGTTTGTCCCTTGTGAGAGTAGAAACATTGTAGTCCGTATATGATCCGCTATAACACGGTAAGAAGCTCCTGAAGCGTAGCTATATTCAGCTCCCAAAAGGCTTTCTACATGGCGAATAATCGGCATAAAAAGAGAAGACTCATAATTGCTAAGATGTCCCTCTTGAATTGCTGTTACACGCTCTAGTCCCATTCCCGTATCGATAGATGGTTTTGGCAGTGGCGTGAGTGTTCCATCGCTTGATCTTTCATACTGCATAAAAACAAGGTTCCAAATCTCTAAAAAGCGATCTCCCTCGCCACCCATATAATCTTCTGATCCATGGAAATGCTCTGCACCTTGATCATAAAAAATCTCACTACATGGTCCGCATGGTCCAGTATCACCCATCTGCCAAAAGTTATCAGCATCACCTAAGCGCATAATGCGATCTTTGTTTACATGACGCAACCAAAGCTCTTCTGCTTCATCATCACTCTCATGTACTGTTACCCAAAGTTTTTCTTTTGGAAATTTTAATACTTCAGTAATAAATTCCCATGCATAATCGATTGCTTCAGCTTTGAAATAGTTCCCAAAGCTAAAGTTTCCAAGCATCTCAAAAAATGTATGGTGTCTTGCTGTATGTCCAACATTTTCTAAGTCATTATGCTTGCCACCTGCGCGCAAACATGTTTGGCATGAAGCAGCTCTAGGATTAGCTGGAACTGGAACTTCCCCTGTAAAAATCGACTTAAACGGAACCATTCCAGCATTATTAAACAACAATGTTGCATCATCTGGTACCAATGGCGCGCTTGCTACTCTTTCATGGCTTTTCGATTCAAAAAATCTTAAAAACTCTTCTCTAATATCCATACATTCGTCTCACAAATAAAGTTGTGCGATTATATCTAAAATTTTCATCAAGAGGATAGAGGAATCGTTTTATAAAGGATAAGAAAATTAAGAATTTGTAATATTTTCGCTACAATCATAGTAGTTAAATTAACTCATTTGGTAGGTTACATGAAATATACAAATAGCAAACTCTATGGTGTGATAGCGCTCACTCTTGTACTTCCTATGCTTTTGGCTATATATCTACAAACTCTTTTTTCATGGCGCTTCGTCTCTTTACCCTTACACTCTTTTCTAGAAGCTACAGGAAGCGTGATTGGGTTTGTTTTGGCTTTTATTATTTTTATACTCTTTCGTGAGAAGTCAACCTATAACCATTACCATTACAGCGCCTTTGGATTTATCGCTATGGGAATATTTGATGCGTTGCATGCACTCGTAGAAACAAGAGAAGTTTTTATATTTTTTCACCCTTTATCTCTCTTCTTTGGTGGTTTCTTTTTTATGCTTGTTTGGCTTAACCCAAAAAAGTTATCTCAGAAAAGCTACTTTTTTATTCCTATTATTCTTGGCATGTTACTACTTTTACTTGCTCTTAGCATCCTTTTTCTTTCTGTAGATTCTGAATCGGTTAGTACAACACAAAACTATCAATTCTCTTCATTTTTGCATCTTCTCAATATTATGGGTGGGACTATGTTTGTGGTGAGCTCTTTTTATTTTATAAAAATCTATCTTGAGACTCATACTACTAATATACTTCTTTATGTAGGTCTTACTATGCTCTTTGGGTCTTCTGGACTACTCTTTTTCTTCTCTTCACTTTGGGATTTACATTGGTGGTTATGGCATATTTTACGTTTTTCTGCTTATCTTATAGCATTTTATTTTCTTGTTAAAACCTTTTGTACAACTATAAAAGAATTCAAGCTTTCCATAAAAAAACATATCCAACAAAACGATGACCTTACACAATCGGTACATCTTTTAGCAGAATATAAAAAAGCTATCTATGAGGGAAATATAGTGAGTACTACCGATATCGATGGAGAGATAACCTATGTGAATGGTAACTTTGAAAAGATAAGTGGCTATACAAAAGAGGAACTCTTAGGTAAAAACCATAATATCATTCGTCATAGCGAAGTCGATAATGAAGTATTTGTAGAACTTTGGGAAACTATTTCACATAAAAAAACATGGAAAGGGCTTCTAAAAAATAGCAAAAAAGATGGACTCTATTTCTATGCTAAAACAACAATCATCCCAATTTTGGATACACAAGAAAATATTATCGAATATCTTGCGCTTCGTGAGGATGTTACAGAGCTTATTGATAGTAAGAATGCGTTGCTACACAATTTCTTTACAGATAGGCTTACAAATCTCTGCAACCGTCACAAACTTTTAGAGGATTTAAAAAATGCAAAACACCCCTGTATCGCTATTTTAAATATTGACAATTTTAAACATATTAACGATTTTTATGGGGAGAGTTTTGGGGATAACGTGCTTAGAGCTTTTGCAAATAAACTTGTAGAGCTCGCATCCCTTGATGGATATCAGGTGTATCGAAATCATGCTGATGAGTTTTCTATCGTTTCGGTTTTAGCACAAGAGCAAGATAGTATCTTTTTAGAAAAAATAAAAAAACATCTCCGCCATATAGAGAATATCTCATTTTTTATTGAAGAAGAGGAGATCCACATAGGCATTACAGCAGGGATATCTTTAGGGTTATTCGACTTACAATATGCAGATATAGCTTTAAAAGAGGCAAAAAAGTTTAAGAAAGATTATGTGCTTTATTCTGAAGAATTACACTCTTATGAGGAGTACAAAAACAATATTATCTGGAAGAAAAAAATCATCGAGGCACTCGCAAATGATAGAATCGAGCTTGCATTTCAGCCAATCTTTAATAACAAAACAAAAAAGATAACCAAATACGAATCACTTGTAAGACTTATAGACAACGATGGTAAAGTGATAGCACCTTATAAATTTTTAGAGATTGCAAAACAATCAAAGCTCTATCCACAAATAACAAAAAGGGTGCTTGAAAAAGCGTTTGTCGCTCTCCATGAGTCAAATCATATACTCTCTATCAATATCACAGCCGATGATATCTTAAACCAAGGTACAAAAGAGTTTCTCTTTCACCAACTCAATGCATCAAACAAAACAGAGAATATTATCTTCGAACTTGTAGAATCTGAGGGGATAGAGTCGTTTGAGGAAGTAAAACTGTTCATCGATAAGGTAAAATCATTTGGATGTCAAATAGCGATAGATGACTTTG
>JAVETY010000143.1:0-4419 GCA_034005815.1 Sulfurimonadaceae bacterium
CAAGATGTACGACGCGCTCTATAAGTGCCGCGTCACTTCCAGGGATGAGTTTGACATGTATATAGCCATTGAACTTATGCTCAAACCGTAATATCTCTAAGACTCGAAGTATAAGCTCCATAGTTTTATCTTCACTCTCTATAATTCCAGAGCTTAGAAAAAGCCCTTCTATATAGTTACGCTTATAAAAGTTAATCGTAATATCTGCAAGTTCACGAGGACTAAAAGCAGCACGAGGAATATCATTGCTCACGCGGTTGATACAGTATGCACAATCATAGATACAAAAGTTTGTTAGAAGAACTTTTAGAAGCGAGACGCATCTGCCATCTGCTGTAAAACTATGACAAATTCCACTGTTTTGAGTTGCTCCGAGTTCTCCTGTTTTGTAGTTGTTTTCGCTTCCACTTGAGCTACAACTTACATCGTATTTAGCACTATCGCTTAGTATTTGCATCTTTGCAAAGATATCTTTTTTCATAACCTCATCGTACTAAAAATATATTTTATTTGTAAATAACTTTGCATTTTGTCATACTAAAAGCTTGCGTACTGGTTCTGCTTGAGGTTTTGCGTAGTAGTATCCTTGAACATAATCCACGCCAATACTTTTTATCGCTTCAAGCTCTTCTACTCTTTCTAATCCTTCTGCTAAAATCTTAATTCCACTACTACTTGCTATATCATAGAGTGCTTTATAGACAGAGAGTTTCATATCATCTTTGTCTATATGGTCTATAATATTTCTATCTACTTTAATGATATCTGGCTTTAAATCAATTAACATATTAAGGTTAGAGAAGCCCTCACCCACGTCATCAAGCGCTATTTGATATCCTTGTTCTCTATAGTATGTAAGAATTTTTTTAAGATGTGCTTGGTCTTTGACATGCTCTGTCTCTACTACTTCAAAAACTATATTTTTGGGATTAAATTCTAACTGATTTGCCCATTTGACAGTAGAATTAAGACAAAATTCTGGGTCATAGATAGAAGTAGGGATAAAGTTTATAAATACTTTTTGTTGGATTTTCTTCACTGCTGCGGTTTTGAGCGCACTCTCACGACAGAGTCTATCAAGCTTGAAGTTTAAATCATTTCGCTTTGATTTTTCAAAGAGTATATCTGGATACATCAAGCTTCCATCCTCTTTTACTCCACGTATAAGCGCTTCATATCCATAAATTTCATTGGCATGTATATCTACTATAGGTTGAAAGTAAGACGTAAGACTCTCATTATTTACGATATCAAAAAACTCTTTGTCATCTATGAGATTTATATATCTTTGTAATGATTTTGCTCCTAAAAGTGCTTGGTAATTAAATCCGTCCGAAATACCTATGATATAAAGTTTTATATCTGCTAATTCAAGTTCGTTATAGTGTTCTTTTATAGTTTCTAAATGTGTTTCAAAAAAGAGCTTGGGATTTGGTACTACAATATAATTCAAATCGTGAAGCTTAAGTACATCAAAACCCATATCCATAATAAACATACGACTCTTTCTCACCAACTCTTCAAACTCACTTACAAAAAATATCTTTGATTCCTTTTGTGAAAGTTCAAATTTTTCTATACATTTTGTACATCCCATAATAGCACTCCCTTTTGTTTGATTATACTCTGTAGTAGATATTTTTCGTAGCTTTGTTTTGTTACTTTGTTATGAAAAGTTTATTTTTTTATCTATGCTACTATACGACATTATTTATAAGGTTTTTTATGTTTTCTCACGATAAATTTTCAGTTTTACCTATCTCCTCACTCTTTTTTGCTATTGCTTTTTTAGCGATTGGATATGGGCTTACGATCACTTTTATCGGGGTGCATCTCAAAGAGCAAGGAACATCAGAAATCGCTATTGGGATTATCAACGCTTCATTTTTTTTCGGTGGCATGCTCGCTTCAACTTTTAGTCAAAAAATTATCTCTAATGTAGGACACATCCGCTCTTTTGCTGTTTTTGCTTCTCTTATGATTATCACATTTTTGGCACAAGCACTCTATTTTAATGAATTTTTCTGGGCATATATGCGTTTTACTTCTGGGTTTTCTTACTATGCTTTACTCATAATTTTAGAAAGCTGGCTCAATGAAAAAAGTCCAGAACGCCATCGTGGTAAGATTCTAGCTGTCTATTCGATTATCTTTTATCTCTCTATGGCGATAGGACAATTCATCCTTAGTTTTGATATACAAAATAGCACTATTATCTTTATCATCGGAGCTATGCTAGTTCTTGTCTCTATCATTTTTATATCGATGACAAAGGTAAAAGAACCAAAACTCCAACCTTTTGAGCGTTATAGCCTACCTCGTATATTTTCTATTGCTCCGCTTGCACTTTTGGGTGGATTTACTGGAGGGTTTTTATTTGGTGGTTTTATGACTATGATTCCTGTCTATATTTTAGATAAGTTTACCTCTGTAGAAGTTGTATCTTACTTTATGGGAAGTGCCGTTCTTGGTGCGATGCTTTCGCAGTGGCCTATTGGGATACTTTCGGATCATTTTGGTCGTAAATTACTACTAGGCTTTGCTGGATTTTTTGTGGCTCTTATCGCTGCTGTATTTATATTGTTCAATCCTTCGGGAGTTTTTCTATATATATTAGCTGCACTGCTTGGGATGGGGATATTTTGTATCTATCCACTTGCACTTGCACGCGCCAATGATGTTCTTGATGAGCATAAAGATATTATCGAGATTAGTCGCGCACTTTTATTTATCTATGGATTTGGTTCTTTTGTTGCACCGCTTGTTCTTAGTTTTGGTAGAAGTGCTCTTCCTGAGTTTATCTTCAGTTCTTTTTTTATCTTAGGCCTCTTTTTGGCAATTTTTGCAGCGACTCGCCCTCGTATCAATCCAGAAGACACAAGTGCTTTTGTGAACATGCCAACAGTATTTAGCCCAGAAGTACAAAATCTAGACCCTCGTCAATAGTTTCGCTACAATTGCATTTATGAAAAACAACAACTTTGACCTTATCACAATAGGTGCTGGCGCTGCTGGTATCATCGCTTCTATCATCGCAGCCAAGAGTGGTAAAAAAGTGCTTTTGTTAGAAAAACTCCCCCAAATTGCAGCAAAGCTCAAAGCAACAGGTGGTGGAAGATGCAACCTTACCAACACTCTTAGCAATGAAGAGTTTATGTCTCGCTTTGGACGCAACGGTCGCTTTATGCAAGATGCGCTTCGTGCGTTTGACCATAAAGCACTTATAGCTTTTTTTGCAACTTTAGGTGTTGCAACACACGCACCCGATGGATACCGTGTATTTCCCACATCTCATAGCTCTAGTACTATTTTAGAAGCACTTGCAGATGAGTTAAAAAAGCAAAACATCACACTTTTAACCTCACAAAAAGTAATTGGGCTTCTACAAAAAGATGACATGTCATTTGAGGTTCATACAATAAATGATATATTTCAAGCTACAAATATCATCATCGCAACCGGTGGTTTGGGTTATCCAACACTTGGAGCTGAGGGAGATGGCTTTACACTCGCACAAGCCTTAGGTCACACTATCACGGAGCTCTTTCCTGCAATGATGCCACTTCATACAAAAGAGACGTGGGTCAAAAACTGCCGCGCGGACACAATTCCTAAAGCAGAGCTTCAAGTAGCTATGAAAAAACACAAAAATATAAAAGCACAAGGGGATTTAATCTTTACAAATCACGGTATCCGTGGTCCTGTTGTGTTAGATTTTGCAAGAGAGATTACACCACTTTTAGAAAAATATGGTGAAGTTCCACTTGTGATGAATCTCTTAAAAGGTATGGATGAGGATAAAATTCATACGCATCTAAAAGAACATGCCAAAGAAAACCGACATGCCATAGAGCTACTTGAAACTCTTCTGCCAACTCCGCTTGCAAAAGAGATGTTACTTTTAGCAGAGATAGAGCTATCAAGTGTATGGAAAAATATCACAGGATTACAAAAAGAACGCCTGATAAAAACTCTCGCGGCCACGCCTCTTACTATCACAGGTCACGATGGATTTAAAATGGCGATGATTACGCGCGGAGGTGTAAGTCTCAAAGAGATAGACCCAAAAACAATGCAAAGTAAAATCGTAAAAGGGCTTTACTTTTGTGGTGAAGTGATGGATATAGATGGACCTTGTGGAGGATATAACTTACAGTGGAGTTTTTCTAGTGGAGCGCTTGCTGGAGAGTTACTCTCATAATATTTCTTAGTAAAAATAGCGTATCGAAGCAAATCCATATGCTCCACTTTTTTCTACATCTATAACATGTGATGACTCTACTATCCCACCAAGAGCAAATATTTTTATAGGATACTTTTTTATAACATGTTGTAGTGCTTCTATTCCTTTTGGCTCGCCTTTATTGGGAGTTTCAAATATCGGGCTATAGGTGATTGCATCCGCACCCTCTTCTATCG
>JAVETY010000144.1:0-4307 GCA_034005815.1 Sulfurimonadaceae bacterium
AACTATCGAAGCTATGGATGCGGATGTGATTTCGATAGAGACTGCAAGAAGTGGCAATAGACTCTTAAAAATCTTTAAAGAGACAGGATACAAACAAGAAGTAGGACCTGGAATCTACGATATCCACTCACCAAGAATCCCAAGTGTAGAAGAGATGGTAGAGCAGATAGAACTACTTTTAGAAGTTCTTCCAAAAGAGCAATTATGGATAAATCCAGATTGTGGACTTAAAACAAGAAAGTGGGAAGAGGTAAAACCAAGCCTGAGCAATATGGTACAAGCGGTAGAAATAGTAAGAGAAAAAAGAGGGTTTTAAAACTCTTTAAAACTTTTGGGAGAAGGAGTTGTAAAATTCCAACTCCCAAATATTGACATGTCATAAAAGATATAACTCAAAAAAGGTTAAACTTCTTTTGCATCCTCAGTAAAAATAGCATCTAGTAAACCATCAACAAACTCATATTTATCAAACGGTGTGAGGTTTTCTGGTTGCTCTCCTGTTCCTATGAAAAGTATTGGAAGTTTTAATGCATAGGCGATACTAAAGATACTTCCACCTTTTGCTGTACCATCTAGTTTTGTGATGATTATCCCGTCGACTCGTACCATTTCACTAAATGCTTTGGCTTGCGCTATTGCCGAGTTTCCTTGTGTTCCATCGATGATAAGGATAGTTCTATGCGGTGCGCCAGCATGTGCCTTATTACAAATACGGTGGATTTTTATAAGTTCATTTGCGAGGTTTGTTTTAGTATGAAGTCTTCCCGCTGTATCGATGATAACATGGTCAAACCCTTTTGCTTTAGCAGAGTCTATTGTGTCATAGGCTACGGCTGAGCTATCGTGTCCTTGTTTAGAAGAGATGATAGGGATATCAAGCTTGTTTGCCCAAAGAGTGAGTTGTTCAATCGCAGCAGCACGAAAAGTATCTCCAGCACCTAAAAGTACTTTTTTGCCTTGATTTTTATAATAAAGGGCTAGTTTTGAGATAGTAGTCGTTTTACCAGCTCCATTAACTCCGATGATAAGGTCTACAAAAGGTGCTGTAAATTCTGGTTCTTTATACGATGTAAGACTAAGCGTTGCTAAAAGCTTTGAACGGAGTATCTCACGTGTTACTTTATCTTGATAGATTTCATTTAAAATAATCTCAACAAGTGGATATTCCACATCTGCTTCTAATAAAATATCTTCGATTTCATCTTTTGTGAAACTTATCTTTTTTTTAGGTACGACTGTTTTAATCGCATCTACTGTTTTTTGAAGAGAATTTTTTATAAATCCAAACATAGATTATTGTCCCAATGCTTTTTTGATATCACTCTCTATAAACTCTTCTTGAATAGCACCTAAATAATGACTAATAAGTTTACCATTTTTATAAATCGCCATGACAGGGATAGGAAAACGTGCACCTAGCTCTAACTCAGAAGCGATAGCATCTACAAAACGATGATTTTCAGAAGAGTTAACTAATGTATAGTTTGCATTGTATTTAGTTTTGAAAATATTGAGCTTTTCATTTGTGATAGGATCTTCTATAGTTACACCGAGTATGATAAGGTCATCTTTGTATTTCTCTTGTAGTGCACTTAGATGTGAAGCAGAGTCTTGGCATGGTGGGCACCAAGTAGCAAAAATATCAAATATCACAACTTTATCTTCCAAAGAAGAGACAACAAACCCTTCACTCTGTTTTTTGACGATATACTGTGTGTTATCAGTACTTGTGAGCACATACTCGTTTGTGCTTAAGATACTATTTACCTCTTCAGAGTTGTCTGAACAACCATTGAAAAAGAGTGATAAAGATAAAAGAGAGTAAAAGAGCGTTTTTTGAAACATATTTCAAGACCTTTTTTTTGATTTTTTAGTAAAATGAAATGAAATTATACCTATAAAGAATTTACATGGCTCTTACAAAGAAGAATTTTCGAAAAATATGTTTAGAAAAAATGAGAAACGCATCAATGCACAATAAACATTATAAAAATAATCTCATAAATAATTATTTATTAGAAGAATTAAAAAATGTTACCAACAAGAAAATACTGTTTTTTTATCCACTCAAATTTGAGCCAAATATACGTAGAGCACTCTTAAAGCTACGCAAGAGGAATCAAATATTTTTACCATTTATGGAAGGTGAAAGTTTTAAAGTGGTACCATTTAGATTACCGCTTACGAAGAAAAAGTTTGATATATTTGAAGCCGGTAATACACTAAGAACTATTAAAAAAATTGATATAGCCATAGTACCTGCGGTTGGGGTAGATGGGAATTTACAAAGGGTTGGTTTTGGAAAAGGGATGTATGATCGTTTCTTTGCAAAGCTGCAACAGAAACCATATACTATTTTTGTACAATCAGAATTTTGTAGAACTAAAGAATTTATTTGTGATCATTATGATGTCAAATGTGATTTACTCCTTACACCAAAAGGTCGGTTAGAAAACAAAGGAACAAAGGATGTTAAACGAAATACTACTCGGTAGCTCTATTGCTACAGTAAGTGGTTTTATCGGTTTTTTCATCTCTAAAAAAATCTCAAATGCAAATTTTGAAATTTATATCGATAAAGCAAAAGCAAAAGCAAATGCGATAGAGGGCGAAGCGCAACTCCTTTTGCAAAAGTCAACTCTTAAAGCAAGAGAGATAGAGCTAGATGCTCTCAAAGAGTACGAAAGTGCGAAAGAAAAAGCAAAATCTGACTTATTTGCTAGAGAAGACGATGTAATTAGAAAAGAGCAAAACTTTAAAAGATATAAACAAAATGAAGAACAAAATCTTCACGACGAGCGTGTCGCTTTAAAAGCAAAAAAGATTGATGTAGAGAGAAATGAAAAATCTTTAAACCTCTTAAAAGAAAAATATAACGAAAAGATAGATGAGGTGCTCCATGCCATAGAGCATAGTGCTGGCATGACGCAAGAGGAAGCGAAAAAAGTACTTCTTGATAAAGTGGAAGAGAAATCACGTAGTGAAATTGCCCACATAGTAAGACGCTATGAAAATGAAGCGAAAAACGAAGGTAAGCGTAAAGCGAACTATATACTTGCACAAGCAACAAGCCGTTACGCGGGAGAGTTTGCTTCAGAGCGTTTAACAAATATTATCCATCTTGAAAATGATGAGCTTAAAGGGCGTATCATTGGAAAAGAGGGGCGTAATATTAAAACGCTTGAGACACTTTTGGGTGTTGATATCATTATTGATGATACACCAAATGCGATTTTGGTAAGTAGTTTTAACCTTTACCGTCGTGCGATTGCAACAAAAACATTGCAACTTCTTATAGAAGATGGAAGGATTCAACCGGCACGTATCGAAGAGATTTTTGATAAAGTGACAGATGAGTTTGAAAATGCAATCCTGAGCGAAGGTGAAGAGATTGTTGCATCTTTAGAGATTGGTGTTATGCATCCTGAACTGATGAGACTTATAGGAAGACTTCGCTACCGTGCAAGCTATGGACAAAATGCTCTTGCGCATACCTTAGAAGTAGCACACTTAGCAGGTATTATGGCTGCGGAGATGGGTGGTGATAGCGCACTAGCTAAAAGAGCAGGGCTTTTACATGATATAGGTAAAGCACTCACCCATGAACATGATGGAAACCATGTTGATTTGGGTGCGCAGATATGTAACCGTTATAACGAGCATAGTGTAGTGATTAACGCTATCTATGCACACCATGGACAAGAAGAAGTACACTCTATTGAGTGTGGCGCTGTATGTGCCGCTGATGCACTCTCTGCTGCACGTCCAGGAGCTAGAAGAGAAGTTCTAGAGAGCTTCTTAAAACGTGTAAGTGAGATTGAAGAGATAGCAAGTGAACACAATGGTGTGAAACAAGCATATGCTATCAATGCCGGTCGTGAAGTACGTGTAATTGTCAATGCTACACTTATAAATGATGATGAATCAATTCTCTTAGCACGTGAAATAGCAAAAGAGATTGAAGAACGCGTTCAGTATCCAGGTGAGATTAAAATCAATGTGATACGCGAGAGTAGAGCGGTAGAATACGCTAAATAAATACTATGACATGTCAACAGTGACATGTCATAACAATTATCTTCTAGAGTCAAATATTATCTTGCAATCAATCAAATAAACATTATTTAGAATCATCGTAGGGATCCATATGTACAAGCGAGATTACTTTTTTATCTAAGAAACATTGACTAAATTTCTCCTCTAAAATATCTGTCACTTCGTGTGCATCCACTAAAGATATCTTGTCATTAAAAACCACATGTACATTGATGAAAATCGTAGAGCCTGAAGCTCTTGTTTGTAAATCA
>JAVETY010000145.1:0-4307 GCA_034005815.1 Sulfurimonadaceae bacterium
TTCCCAAAATTATATAATATGAGGTAATGATATGAGCATATGGAGCCCTTCTAGCTGGAGAGAAAAACCTATTTTACAGCAGCCTACATATCCAAATCATTTAGAGCTTACAACAGCACTAGAAGAATTGAGAAACTATCCACCACTTGTATTTGCAGGGGAAGCACGTTCTTTAAAAAGCCAACTTGCAGAAGTTGCTAATAGAAAAGCATTTTTACTTCAAGGTGGCGACTGTGCTGAAAGCTTTAGTGAATTTAAAGCATCAAACATTCGTGATACATTTAAAGCACTCTTGCAAATGGCAGTCGTTATGACGTATGCAGGTGGTTTGCCTGTTGTAAAAGTTGGACGTTTAGGTGGACAGTTTGCAAAACCTCGTTCAAGTGATACGGAAACAATCGATGGTATCACACTTGACGCATACCGTGGAGATATTATCAATGGTGTAGATTTTACAGAAAAATCGCGCACACCAGATCCACAAAGAATGATAAAAGCATATAACCAATCTGCTGCAACACTGAACCTTTTGCGTGCATTTGCATCGGGTGGTTTGGCAGATTTAAATCAAGTACATAAATGGACACTTGATTTTGCACAAAAAAATGAAGTAAGTATGAAGTACGAAGCGCTTGCAGAAGAGATTGGTAAATCACTTCGTTTTATGGACGCAGTAGGAATTAACTCTAAAACATCAAGAAATCTTAGAGAAACAGATTTCTTTACTTCACACGAAGCATTACTTCTTCCATATGAAGAAGCATTTGCACGTCAAGATTCACTTACTGGTGATTGGTATGATGTATCAGCGCATATGTTATGGATAGGTGATAGAACACGTCAACTCGATGGTGCACATGTAGAGTTTTTACGTGGTGTAAAAAACCCAATCGGTGTAAAAGCTGGACCAACCATGGACCCAGATGACTTAATCCGTTTAGCAGCTATTTTAAACCCTGAAAATGAAGCAGGTCGTTTAAATGTAATCGTTCGTATGGGCGCTGATAAAGTTGAAGCTGGCATGCCAGCACTCATCCGCGCAGTAGAGCGTGAAGGATTAAATGTAGTTTGGAGTTGTGATCCAATGCACGGAAACACTATCAAATCTTCAAACAATTTCAAAACTCGTCCAGTCGATGCAATTCTTACAGAGATGAAACAGTTTTTCCAAGTCCATAAAGCTGAGGGAACATTTGCAGGCGGAGTTCACTTAGAGATGACTGGTAAAAATGTTACAGAATGTATCGGTGGTTCTTTTATCGTAACAGAAGAAGATTTAAGTTCACGTTACCACACACACTGTGACCCACGTCTCAATGCTGATCAAGCACTTGAACTTGCATTTTTAATCGCAGATTCACTCAAAGACGCACAAATCAAATAAACTTCTTTATGACATGTCATAGTTTTTATGACATGTCATAATATATTTTCTACTTTTGCTTCTCTAGTACCACTATACTTTAATGACTTTCTAACTCTAAAAATATATATATTAATTTACTTAACTTGCTATTATTCTGTCCACAAATCCGACAATAAGAGATCCTTGGGCTTCAGCACTCGCCCGATTTTGAACGTGTGCTGATCTAGAAAGTAATAACCTTGTCGCTATCAACGACCCATTCCGCTAATTCTGCCATTGTAGATTTCTCAGCCCCTTCAAAATAGGGATGATTTTTGTACATTCCACACCGTGCCATACATGTTCCGCACACCTTTACAGTAACACCTTGAACAATAAGGTCTTTGAGCATTTGTGACAAGTCTTGGTCGTACCCTTGTGGTGGCTTACAAACATCACGAGCCATATCAACAGAGTCGTTTATGAGGAAGATTCTAACTTCCTCTCCAATCTCTGAGAGTTTTCCGGCCAAGCGCAAGCCGTTCCAAGTCACATCGGTATTATCGTATGGCACACGGTTAAAGATTATTAGTATTTTCATCAGTTTTTCCTTTTGTAATTAGTTTTGACGGTTAACGTTTGTCTTGAGAAATATGAAGCCACGCTATGGCTTCATATTTCTCTCCTATTACTTGTATATGTTTATTGATATTTTTTACCTTTATATTCTAACCAACCGTCAGTATGACGTTTTTGCGGGTCATGATGTGTCCAATGAACAAGACCACCTTTTGTATTGTTTTCATACTCACCACAAAACTTTATTAAACCACCTTTTTGAATTGAATAAATTTTTGGTGCTAAGTCAATATTATGAGCAATTAGTAATGTTCTTCCAGATGACTCTTTTATTATAAATCTTTGATGGCGACTACCTTGGTTATCATCACTGAGTAATCTAATAACTGTTCCTGAACCACACATTTGTGTGCCAGCAAATATTTCAATACTAATAAGTAGTAATAACAATATTTTTTTCATTTAAACTCCAATTCTATTTTCATATAACGGTTGAAGATAGCCAATAAATTGCCGCTAGGTAATTTATTGGTTACTCTGTTTTGTTAGGTTTTTCATAAAAAGCAAATATTCTGTCTAGTTCATTAAAAAGATAAGCTTTTCTTACTTCTTTACTATTACCTTCCTTATCGTAAAGTATCCCTTTTACTCTTCCGTTGTCTTTATAAGTTGCAATAAACCATGTTTTTCCATCATCATAGTAATATGTCCACACTCCCGAACTTCTGCTCTCTTCCCAATAAGCAGTAAGGGCTAGTTGTCCATTTTTATAATATTTTTTTGCTTCACCCTTAGATTTGTTGTTTTGCCAAAAAGTTTCTGACTTAATAGTGCCATCTTCATAATATTCTTTTGCTAATCCATGCATTTTACCGTTCTTGTACGGTGCTTCAAACTTTAGCTTTCCACTTTTGTAATAAGTTTTATGTATACCTGTTTCAAATCCGTCTTTCATTTTCATATCATGCTGTAGCTCACCAGTTTTGTAATAAGTTCTTGCATATTCTTCTTGTTTGCCATCTTTCCATAATGTTTCAAATCTTAAGCTACCATCATCATAGTATTTTTTTTCAATACCATCTTTATGTTTTTCTAGTATATCACTTTTCGTTTTATTAATGGAATTATCACAACCTAACATAATTAATAAAATTATTAAAAATAAAAAAATACTTTTTATCATGTTAAGCCTCTTTTATTTTATTGGTTTTCTTAAAAAACTTTATCCCAATAATAAGTGGGAAAAGTGCAATTAAAACTTGAATACCGCTTACAAAAACTATTTTTTGTATAGGCCAATCATTTTCCATCGCTCCAATAGCACTTAACAATATACCTATACCAAATCCAATTAGTATGAACCCTATAATTTTGTTTGTCATCTCATTTTTCCTTTAAGGCTTGTGAACCTAACTATTTATTCAAACACATTATATATATACCAACTTAAAAAAACAAAAATAACTTATACGTAAGATGTGTATTAATTATTAAAATTTGATAAAAAATATGATAACTTGTAATATTTTTAACTTAAAGAGAAAAAATACGTATTATTCTTAAATATTTGATGTGTGTTAAGTGTTGAAAAAACTACATAACAAACAAAACTAGCTGAAGCGGTTTCATCTTTGATGAAAAGTTTCTTTAGACAATGTAGCTTAAACAAAGGGGATAATGTGCAAGTGAAAAAGAAACTTTTAGACATAGTTCGTGACAAAAGAGAAAGTTTCTTGAACTATTCAAAACAAGAGAAAATTTCCAAATACATGAAATATATTAACGCTTCATACGCAATTGACTTCAATAAAAAATACAAATATTCAGGGCACCTTGCTTGCAAAGAAGGCTATTCACAACATGCCATAGCTCTTCTCAACCTTATATCAATAAAATAGCTACAAAGATGAGAGATAGTGAGTTGGAGTTATCACCTGACCCCTATTTTTTGAGACAAGTTTTGAGCTTGCTTCATCACTCTCTTAAAAGCTTTACTTTCTCGAAAATACTTTATTTCTTATTTATTTTAAAATTATAATCAAAAATAATTCTTAGATTGTGCTCATCAAATTCATTGAGAAGAAGAGGTTGTTTTGCGTAATTTATAGAGGCATATCTTAAACGTATTTTTGCCTCTTTAGAGAGGTTTTGGGTAAGGTCTATGTTAAATTCATCGGAACTTGGGCGTTTGTTGGGTGTTATACTTTCTAATTGGGCTTGTGTATCTTGTGTGATTTTGACATATTTGAGCGCATAATCAAACTCTTTGGTTTTTTTATAACCTAAGATAATGCCATAAGAGAGGGCTTTTGCATTGAGTGCTTCGCCGTCTATTTGAAGGTCTGTATAGTTAATAAAACTAGAAAGTCCAAGATTGGCATAA
>JAVETY010000146.1:0-4292 GCA_034005815.1 Sulfurimonadaceae bacterium
GTCTCATCCAATCGGCGTGCCTACTTTTCTAGGTTTTTCAGGGCGCACGAGGCAAAGTCCATCTTCATCTTTAGCAGCTAAAAGCATCCCCTCAGAGATCATTCCCATAAGTTTTGCAGGTTTTAGGTTTGCTACAACACATACTTGAGTACCCACAAGTGATTCTGCACTATAAAACTCTTTGATACCTGCAACTATCTGGCGAGGAGTTTCTTCCCCTAGATCTACTTGAAGTTTAAGAAGTTTTGCACTTTTTGGAACCTCTTCAGCTTCAAGAACAGTTCCTACTTTAAGAGATGTTTCAAAAAATTGCCCAATCTCAATAAGTCCTGATGTTTCATCTTTTGTTTTTGGTGTTTCTTTTTTAATCTCTGTATCATTTGGCTTTGCAGCTGGTGCTTCTGCCATCAAAGGCTCTTCTACGCGAGGGAAGAGGGGTGGTGTTTTTTTAATAACAAACGCTTTGAGAAGTTGCTCGTTTATAACGAGCTCTTTGTAACTTTCATGGTCAATTACAAAATTTAATGTATCTGCAACGATTGCCATAGTCTTTGGCATAACAGGGGAGAGCATTATCGCCGCTTTTGCTAAGATATTTGCAACAAGTGCTACCGTTGCGAGTGCTTCGTCAGCTTTGCCTTCTTTCATCTTTACCCATGGAGCGTGCTCTTCTATCGCTTTGTTGCCAATAGCAAAAAGTTTCCATAACTCTTCAAGGTAACGGTGTGTTTGGAGTGCTTGCATATAAGTATCTAAAGAGAGAAGCACTATTTGCATTGCAGCAAGCTCTTTGGCATGGTAGGTTGCCACATCTTTACTATCTATAGAAAAATCAGAATACTTTCCACTCATCCCAATAATACGATTTAAGAGATTTCCTAAATCGTTACTGAGCTCTGAGTTTATACGGTCTATAAAAGCACGTTGTGAAAAATCTCCATCTTGTCCAAACGGAACTTCTCTAAGCATAAAATAGCGAAGATTTTCTGCTCCATAAAGATCACTTACCTCTCTTGGTGAGACAACATTGCCTTTTGATTTTGACATCTTTTCACCATCACGTGTCCACCAACCATGCGCACCAATTGTTTTAGGAAGCTCAAGCCCTAAACTCATCAAAAATGCAGGCCAGTAGATAGCGTGAAAACGAAGAATATCTTTACCAACAAACTGCACAGAAGCTGGCCAGTAGGACATATTTTTTTCATCTTGCCCATATCCTAGTGCTGTTATATAGTTCAGAAGTGCATCAAGCCATACATACATAACATGTTTTGGATCATTCATAGATTCTGGAATTGGCACACCCCAAGTAAAGGATGTACGAGTAACAGAAAGGTCTCTAAGACCACCTTTTACAAAGTTTACAACTTCACTCGCACGTGAGCGTGGAAGGATGAAATCAGGATTATCTGCATAATGTTTTAAAAGCACATCTTGGTATTTAGAGAGTCTAAAAAAGTAGCTTTCCTCTTTCACGATAGTTGTACTTCTTCCACAATCTGGACAAAATTCACCATCAATAAGTTGTGTTTCTGGAAAAAATGTCTCACAACTTACACAATAATGCCCTTCATAAAAATCTTTATAGATATCACCTTTAGCTACCATCACTTCAAAAGCTTTTTGAACTCCAATTTTGTGATCACTATCAGTTGTACGGATAAACTTATCATAAGAGATTCCAAACTCATCCCAAAGATTTTTAAAAGATGCGCTTATCTCATCTGCAAACTCTTGGGTTGGTTTATTATTTTTGCGAGCAGATTCTTCTATCTTTTCACCATGTTCATCTGTACCAGTGACAAAGTAAGTGTTTTCACCCTTTAATCTCTCATAACGTGTCATAGAATCAGCTATAAAAGTGGTATAAGCATGCCCTATGTGTGCTTCTCCATTAACATAGTAGATAGGTGTTGTTATATATTTACTCAAATTAATTTCCTTCTATTTATTAAAATTCAAATCCGCCTGTCTCACCTTTGGACATGCTATTGTAAACTGATTTTATATATTCATCTCTTAGCTGACAATCTAAAAAAAACTCACAAGTACTACAACTTTCTTGCGCTTTTTCTTTTTGGCATGCTTGGAGTTTCTCTATCATCTCATCGAGATAAAGTTCAAATCTATCTTTGTCTTGCATAAACTTCTTTTACTCTAGCTATCTCATATTTTGAACCAAAAAAGCAAACAGCAGTTTCATGGATATGATCACACGGAAGTTCCATCAAATCTTTTGTTCCATCGATAGCTTCACCACCTGATTTTTTAAAGATATAAGCAAATGGAAATACTTCAAAAAGTTTTCTAAGTTTTCCATCAGGTTTATCAAGGGTGCCAGGATAACTAAATAATCCTCCACCTTTAAGAAGCATTTGGTGTAAGTCAGGAACCATACCGCCAGAGTAACGTAAACGGTACCCCTCAGCAAAGAAACTATCTACGAGTGCTTTATGATACGGTGCCCAATATTGTTGTGTTCCACCTGGTGCATTATGATTTCCTCGTTCTTTTAGATTAATCTCTTTGATGAATTCCCAGTTTTCACCTTGAAGGAGGTAGAGTTTTGTTTTATTTTCAGTAAAAACCATCTCTACTCTAGGCCCATAAACGACGTAGCATGCAGCTACCATCTTACTTCCCTCAAATCCACCTTCATAGATTCCATAAATAGAACCAACACTTAGGTTGACATCAATAAGTGAAGAGCCATCGAGTGGGTCAAATGCAACATAATAGTTACCTTTTTCATTCATCACCATAGGGTGTTCTTTCTCTTCACTTGCTATTGTGTGAATCGATTCTACACGAGAAAATTCTTCTTCGATAATCAAGTCACATTTAATATCAAGTTGGAGTTGCGTCTCACCTGAACTATTTGCTTGTTGTGAGTAACCAATATCTTTTGTATCAATCGCCTCTTTTATACGTATAGCACTTCTTTGTATCGCATCAAATATATCTCTCATCATACTTCCTTTGCATTAGTTAAAATCCACTCGATGATAGCATCGGGGTTGTTTAGGTTTAAAATATCTACATTTTTTGGTAAATCATACTTCGTGATTTCAACACTCTCATCAATTGCTAAAGCATCGATATATTCAAAATAATCACTATCTAGATTATTTCTAAATACACCAATTCTAGGCAATGGAAGATTTTTAAGTCCCTCAACAAGTAAAATATCAAACTTGTCAAAAAGAGTAATCATCTCTTCGAGTTCTTTATGTCTTTGCGAAAAATAAGTTGTTCGCGTAGGGGAGGTGACAATCACTTCAGCCCCTGTATCAGAGAACTTGTAACTATCTTTTCCCTCTACGTCAAACCGTGCCTTATCTTTAGAGTCATGCTTTATGATTGCAACCTCTTTGGCATGTTCATGTATCAATTTACGTGCGACTTTTAAGATAGCGGTAGTTTTCCCGCTATTAGAAGGTCCCGTAAATGCAACTGCTAATCTTTTTTTCAAGAGTCTTTCTTTATTTTAAAATCAATGGATTATACAGAAGAGTCTTTAAAAAGTTGTTTAATAAAGCTATAATTCTCAAAATTAGTTCGATGGAAACCGTATGAAAAACACTTTAGCAACACTCTTTTTACTTTTTTCCCTCACCGGATGCTCCCACCAAAACGCTTTTAGTAAGTTTAATATGGAAACAGAAGAAGAGAAGTCCGCATCTAGTCAACAAGATACACCTATCTTTAAAAATCAAGAAGTTGCAGGATCTTTCTCAGCTGTCTATCTCAATGAAATCAAACCAGATATATATAATGGTGAGGAATATTTTCTTATCGCTCTTTATTTAAAAGAAAAAGGAAATTTAAAAAATCTCGATAACTATGAGGTAAAAAAGCAGGAATTAGAAAATATAGATAATAAAAATGAAACTTTAGAGCTTGAAAACTTTGTAGATAAAGAAGTTAAAGGGCTCCAAATCATTTTAAATAGTAAAAATCCACTTACAATAGAGCCACTTCCACAAGAACTTAGAAGATATATCTCTTTGGATGCTTCTTGGAACCACTACTATATGGTTGTATTCGAACAAACTGTAGAAAATAGATTAAGTATCTCTCTTCATGGAAATGATTTACACACAAAAAATTTAACTTATACAAAGAATGAGGAATAAACCTCTTATAAAAGAGGTTTATTTATTGAAGAGCGTTTAAAGCCGCACTAAGAAGTACGAGAAGAACTTGTAAAGCAATAATAATAACAAGTGGTGCTAAATCAATACCATTGAAATTTGTACGGATATAGCGACGTACGAGTGAAAGATCGG
>JAVETY010000147.1:0-4290 GCA_034005815.1 Sulfurimonadaceae bacterium
AACTTTGTTTTTATCTGATACAAGTTGAGTGGAAGTTGCTTATAGCTCGTGATACGATTGCGAACTAGGTCTACCATCATCTCTTCGTGTGTTGGCCCTAGGACAAAGAGGTTCTCTTTTCTATCTTTAAAACGTAAAAGCTCTTTACCAAATTTCTCAATTCTTCCACTTTCTTGCCATAAAGATGCAGGTGTTACAAAGCTTAGTTCCACCTCTTGCGCACCAGCTCGCGCCATCTCTTCATTGATAATATTTTCAATATTTTTAATCACTTTTTTTGCGAGTGGCATGTAACTATAAAGGCCACTTGCTACTTGAGAGATAAATCCCGCACGGCTAAGATAAATATGACTCGCTAGCGTTGCATCGGATGGTGCTTCTTTGGTTGTAGGGATAAATGCGCTCGTTCTTCTCACTTAATTTCTTTCCTCTAAATATTAATTATTTGTATTTTTAACTAAAAATTGCATAGCATTGGTAACTTGATCAATCTCTGTTCCACGAAGTTCGCTTCTCATTTTTCTTGTCATATCATGTAAAAATCTTTTCACTACCTGTTGCGCCATTTTCTGTACCTGATCCTCATACTCTTGTGGGATAAACCCTTTCTCTAGTACTCTATTTGCTTCAGCATTTGCATCGCGATATGCTTTTTTATATATTTCCTTGATAACTGGCTCCATATCAAGACTATTTAGCCATTCAAAATACTCTACAACAGCTCTTCCAATGATGGCATGTGCTGCTTTTGCACTCTCTTCACGCTCTCCCATATTTTGCATCACTATTGATTTTAAATCATCTATCACATAGAGATTTATTCGTTCACCTGTAGTGTGTTTTATATCTCTTGGAAGTGCTAAATCAAACCAATATCTATCAAAATCACATGTTTGGATAATACTATCTGTAATAATAGGCTCAGGCGAAGCGGTTGCACTATAGAGAATTGTAAATTCATTGATAGCTTGTTCTAATGTAGTAAAAGGGAGTGTTTTTGCACCAATCTCAAGTGCAAGAGTTTCTGCTTTATGTTGTGTGCGGTTCATAATATAGACATCAGCACCACCAGCTACGAGATGTTTTGCAGTGATTTGTGCCATCTCTCCAACACCAATAACAAGTACTTTTTTTCCGCTAAAATCCATAATCGCTTTAAGTTGTGTAACAGCAACACTTGCGATGGAGACAGGTTTTGAAGATATATCAGTTGCATTTCTTACTTTTGCAGCACATTTAAAAGCGCTTTTGACAGCACGTGCAATTTTTTTAGCGCAGTATCCATGGTCTAGTGCAAATCTAAAAGCATCTTTGAGTTGTCCTGCTATTTGCGTCTCCCCTATCACCATCGAATCAAGTGAGGCCGCCACACTAAAGAGGTGATGGATAGCACTACTATCATCAAAAATATCAGCACGCCCCTCTAACTCCTCTATAGCAATTTTAGAGCGTTGACTTAGCATTGTAAAGATGTAATTTGTAGCATCTTCTATATCATTACAGCTGCAAAAAACCTCCATACGATTACAAGTAGAGATGAGAAAGGCTTCATTGATAGCAGGGGAACTTGTAAGTTTTTTAAGACACCCATGCATATCTTCATCATTTGGATAAGAGAGTTTTTCTCGTATCTCCATGGTTGCGTTTTTGTATGAAAAACTAATAGTAAGATAATGCATTAGTAACTTCTTTGAATCATAATTTCTAAAATAGCAACAAGCTCAGCATCATCTGCCACAGCATTCATTGCCTCATTAGAGAGTTCTTTAGCAAGGATGAATGATTTTTCTATCGTTTTATACTCTTGCATTTTTTCTACTATCCACGCCGACTCCTCTACACTTATCTTCTTAGCATGTGAGAACTCGAGCCTTTGCTTCTCATCTACTGGAAGAGCTTTATAGAGATAAATATAAGGAAGCGTACACTTACCCTCTACAAAATCGTTCATAGCAGGTTTACCTAGGGTTGCTTCATCTGAAGTGATATCTAAGATATCATCGATAATTTGAAAAGAGAGTCCAAGATTTTTCCCATAAAGGGCATATTTTTGTGCATCTTTACCCACTAAAAGAGCACTTGCATGTGCTGCTGCCTCTATCAGTGTTGCTGTTTTTAGATATAACATCTCTAGATAGAGCATCTCATTGCTATTAAATTTTTTTGCTAAAGAAACATCTTGCATCTCTCCCTTAGAGAGAGCTGTAACAGAGGAAGCAACAATACGTGCTATCTCTTTATCAAAACTCACAAGCTCAGTAAAAGCTTTTGAATATAAAACATCTCCAAGCATCACAGCAGTTTTACTTCCCTCTGTAGCATTAACAGATGGTACACCACGGCGAAGTTCTGCATCGTCAATCACATCATCATGCAATAAACTTGCAGCATGTATAAGCTCTACAATAGCAGCTAAAAGTGGAGCTTCTGTACTTTGTGATGCAATCTTTAAAACAAGTTTTGCACGAAGTCTTTTTCCACCTGCGAGAGATTCAAAAAGACGCGTTACATCTTTGCAATCTATCTCTTTTATAATTCTTGCTATTTCTTTTTCAACTCTATCCATCTCAGTCCCATATCTATTCTAAAAAATTTATCAATACAACCATCTGTTTATCAGATAAATACAGCTCAAAGAGTGCTTCATTTTTCTCAAAATCAAAAGCTTTAAATTTCACTAAAAAATAGGGAACATTCAAAATATTAGCACCTCTAGGCTTGAGTTCAACTCGAAAACTTTGATTTTTATGTTGTAAAGAGAGTACATTTTGCGCAACAATTTGATCATAAGAACGCAAAACAACGAGTCCGCCATTGTGATACAGTGTCCATCGCATCTTAAAAAGTTTTTCAGTTCTGCCGTATTTTACAAGAATTTTCTTATACTCATCCTTTTTTAAAGAAATTTCTGTCATATCTACATACTCATTTGCCTTCAAAGAGGCTAAAAAAAGAAAAAGAAAGAAAAAGATCTTGTAAAATATATGCAATTTTCTCTACTTAAAGCACAATTTGTGTGCCAATACCTTCAGAGGTAAAGAGTTCTAAAAGCATGGAATGTTCTAACCTTCCATCAATGATATGCGCTTTTAGTACCCCACCCTCGATTGCCTCTAAACACGCATCTACCTTTGGAACCATACCACCGTGGATAGTGCCATCTGCTTTAAGCGCTTCTACTTGTGATTTTGTAAGTGTACTTAGAAGCTTTTTATCGTTATCTAAAACCCCTGCTGTATCTGTTAAGAAGATGATTTTATTTGCACCAATTGCTTTTGCAACATAAGAAGCACATAAATCAGCATTGATATTAAATCCAGGGTGTCCCATCTCTTCACCAGCGGCAATAGGAGCGATAACAGGGATAAACTTGTCATCAATAAGCTTGAAAATTACTTCAGGTTTTACATGTGTGATATTCCCAGTAAGTCCCCAACGTGCAAAATCTTTTGCTTTTGCAGTGATAAAGTGTGCATCTTTTCCACTAATACCTATCGCTTTTGCACCGTGAGAGTTGAGTAGTGAAGCTATCTCTTTGTTGATAGTACCACTTAAAACCATCTCAACGACGCGCATCACCTCTTTAGAAGTCACACGTTGTCCATCGATAAATTTTGATTCTATATGAAGTGCATCAAGCATAGCATTGATATCTTTTCCACCTCCGTGAATTACGACAGGTCGAATACCTACGAGATACATAAGCAAGATATCTCTTGCAAAACGCTCTTTTAGCTCAGGTGATTCTTGCGCAGCACCACCATATTTGATAACAACAATCTGTTTGTTGAACTCTTTAATAAAAGGTAACGCATCTAAGAGCGTTTTTACTGTTTCAATCTTTTTTTGCACGATAAGCCTCTTTATATCTATCTATAATCTCGAAATACTTTGAATCTACCACTACTTCCATATCTAAAAGAGAAAGATTTAATCCAAAATCCTCTATCTTTACAAAATCTTTGTAAGTAACTAAAAGAGAATCTGACTTATCTTTTTCTAAAATTGCTTCTAACTCTTTTTGAGTGAAATAATAATGGTCTTCAAAATAATTTTTACTTACCACTTCTGGCAAAAACCTATCTAACCTTGAAGGTCTTGCAATAGCAGTTACTAGCGACATTTTATCACTTTTATTTTTAAGTTCAACTACTCTATGAAAATCTTGTGGTTCTCTTAGCATAACATGTTCTTTTATTTTCCAAAGAAGTTCTCTATAGGGACCTGATGGCAAACATCTTTTGTTTGGAGTTTGTACATCTATCACAAAGGAGAGCTTTTTTATGGCAT
>JAVETY010000148.1:0-4278 GCA_034005815.1 Sulfurimonadaceae bacterium
TAGAAGAAGCCTTACAAGCTAAATTGGAAGCTCTTACATTCAAGGAAAAAAAAAGCTTTTAGAGAATTTGGATGTGTTTGACAAGCTTATAAACATCATAGACCCTAAAAAAGATTTTGCCAATTACCACCCTGCCCAATCAAATGCACCGCAAACTCAAAAAGAGACTATCACACTCAAAGAACTCTATGAGATATTCATCAAAGAGAAAAAGCAAGAGTCTGGCGAAGATATAGCCCAGAGCACAAGATCGGAAGAGCGTCCTTCTTATAATGATTTTATTTTTGTCATACCTGATGCACAAAACAGGGATATATCAAGTTTCACACGAGAAGATTTTAGAACATTTGTGGATGCTTTACATAATCATCTGCCAAAGAGCCGTACAAAACTCCAGCAGTTCAAAATTCTCCCCTACTCTAAACTCCAAAATATAGAACTCTTAGAAGATGAAAAACTTGCATCCAATACCAAGAAAAAGAAAATGTCTACCATTAAACAGATGTTTGATATTGCAATGAATGCAAGATACGGTTACATCGAAACTAATTATGCAGAAGCTTTTTTAATTAAGGAAACAAAAAGTAAAAAGAACGAACCACCAAAGAGAAGCCCTCTTTCAGATGAAAATCAAGAGAAACTCTTTAACTCTAAACTCTACACAACACAAAAAGCAAGTACATTGCAACACGAACCAGAAAAATACTGGATACCACTTATTGCACTTTACACGGGGATGAGACAAAACGAAATTTGTCAATTATATGTCGAAGATGTAAAAAGCGAAGTCATAAGCACAGGGGAAACAGTTTACTACTTTGATTTAAACGAGGATAAAGACAAGCACCTAAAAAATGACAATGCTTATAGATTGGTTCCAATCCATCCAAAACTTATAGAACTTGGATTTTTAGATTACTACAATGGAATTAAAGACAAACAAGAGAGACTCTGGAATAATTTTCGATTGCATCCAACACAAAAAAGATATAGCACAGATTATAGTAAAGTATTTATGAAATATTTTAGAAAATATGTTACTGAAGACAACTTACAAGTATTTCATAGCTTCCGTCATGCCGTAGGCGACCAACTACTTAAAAATGCTGTTAAGCACAAACTGCCAAAAGATTTAATGAATAGAATAATGGGACACGAGCCTGACAGTGATGAAACATCAAGGACTTATTCACAAGGATATGGGGTAGAAGAGCTATTTATTGGAGTAAAAACACTGCACTACATTTTCCACTTGTTTTTACTTCAAAAGGCTCAGGTTTAACTTCTAATATACTATTACATCCCGATAAAAACAATGCTCCCGCAACCAATGACATTAATAAAATACTTCTTTTCATTTTTTTTCATTTTCATTTTTTAAAAATCATACGTCATATAAACAAGAGTAGATTTTTTATCTTCATTAAGAGTATCTGTTTGTACAACTTTATAAGACACTCCAACTCCTAATTTTTTATATACATTCATTTCCATTGAAGCATCATATTGCAAACCCCAGTCGTTTATTGTATCGTAATGAGCTACACCGTAGCCCACACCTGCTTTTAAGTGCAACGGAAGCACAATAAGTGGTTCTAAATTATATCCGACCTTTACCCCTGCTCCCATAGAATAAGCACTGCCATATGTCTGTGTAGCTTTTTTAGCACCTTCATATCCTATAAAATCAAAACCTATCCCCATACTGATTTGTTTAGCTGTTTTTGCAGGAGTCATTAGGTCTGCTCCAATTACTGCTGTTCCGTCGAGATTTGCACCTATTTTTATATTGGCAAATTGACTACTAGTCACTTCATTTGCAAAACTAACCAATGTAGCTATCAGTAGCAATAAAAATATTTTCATCCTGTGCCTTAAGTAATTATTGTGGTTGAGTGAGAAAAGGGCTACTGAGGAAACAATTTTTGGTAGCAAAGCCATCTTACAAGTGTAAGACCTTTTACTTTCTGCCCTTACCTCACGATAAGTTTAGCTTTTTCAAAAAAAATCACGAGTTTTATTATGGCTTGTTACATATAAATAAGTTCTTAAATACCATCCTTTTTAATTATTTTTATAACTTATATTTTCTGCATAAGCTTCACAAAAAAAAGGAATCAAGTTCAGTTTATAATAGTATATAGACAATGGTCTTTAAATCCAAGATTAAAGAGAGAAGAATGAAATGAAATAGTCAGTTATCGTAAGAGTGAGAGCTATACTCTTGTAATGTAGTTTCAGTTTGTATCTTTGAAAAGGTACTACACAACATAAGTGTTATATACACTAAGCTCATCGTAACGGTGTGTAAATAATAAAAAAGTTTTGGTAGTTTTGTAAAAAAATTACTTGTCTAAATCTTCTGCTGTACATACAAATAATTCACAAAAAAATTATCCTTGATGGATTCCTTTCACAAAAAAACAAAAAAGGATTTACAATGGTAAAAAAAATAATTTTCAGATTAGATGATGATAAATATTTCATTAATCTTAATAAAGGTGTATTAGTTATAACAAATAACAAAAAATTCACAAAAGAATTATATCACTTAGACAGCATACAATTTGGAGATGACTGGGTTGTGCTAGAAGCAACATTATCTAAATAAGAAGCCTTGTTTTAGGTACTCAAAAAGGTGTGTTCCTCTCCACGGGGTCACCACTTTTTACTCAAATTCCCCTATTTCAAGCACTTTCACAAATTGATTTTTCAAGACATTCCTATTTGGTACACAAATAGTTATGTAACTCAATAAAGAAGCCTAATTTATGGACATTTCACTCTCTTTTGGATCACCACTTTTTCAAACAAACAAAGAACTTTATTAGCTTATATTAGATACGATTTTAAAAATTTAATTTAGGAATTTTATATGTTGAGATTTGCACCTAGCCCTACTGGTGATATGCATATTGGCAATTTACGCGTTGCTCTTTTTAATTATATAGTAGCAAAACAACGTGGTGAAGAGCTGATTGTTCGGATAGAAGATACAGACAAAGAGAGAAATATCGAAGGTAAAGATAAAGAGATTTTTGATATTCTCGCTCTTTTTGGTATCGAATACTCTCATATGATGTATCAAAGTGAAAGTCACAAATTTCATTCTGCAATGGCTTTACAATTATTGCACGATAAAAAAGCTTTTAACTGTTTTTGTACACCTGAAACATTAGAGAGTAAGCGTGAAGCTGCCGTAGCACAAAAAAAAGCATACCGTTATGATGGCACATGCCATAACCTCCCAGCTGAACAAGTTATCGATAATATGAACCCTTTTACAGTACGACTTGCTAAACCAGATGGTGCTATTGCTACAACTGACCTTATAAAAGGGAAGATTAGCTTTGAATCAGATGAAGTTGATAGCTTTATCATTATGCGTCAAGATAAAACTCCTACATATAACTTTGCGTGTGCAGTCGATGACATGTTAAGTGATATCTCTCTCGTTATCCGTGGTGAAGACCATGTGAGTAACACTCCAAAACAGATACATATCCGTAGATCTTTGGGATATGACAAAGAGATTTTATATGCACACCTACCAATCATTCTTAATGACTTAGGTAAAAAAATGAGCAAACGTGATGATGCTTCAAGTGTTAAATGGCTTTTAGAGGAGGGATATCTCCCCTCTGCGATTTCAAATTACTTAATATTAATAGGTAATAAAGTCCCTCATGAGATATTTACAATGCAAGAAGCACTGGAGTGGTTTAAAATAGAAAATATAGCTAAAGCCCCTGCTCGCTTTGATATTGATAAGCTTAAATTTATCAACCGTGAACATCTCAAGCGTATGGATCCAAAAGAGCTCTCTCGTTATGTTGGGTTTGCTGATGAAGAGATTGGTAATCTTGCACATCTTTACCTTGAAGAAGCAGGAACGACAAAAGAGTTAAAAGAGAAAATCAAAATGATTTTTGAACCAAAAGTTATTCCAGAAGAGTTTAAAGAGGCAGCAGAGATTTTAAAAGCTACTATTATCAAAGCGCCCTACTTTGAAACATATGATGAATTCAAAACATATATATCAACTGAATCAGGACTCAAAGGTAAAAATCTCTTCAAACCACTTCGTCTTTTACTTACAGGTGCGGAACACGGCCCAGATTTAGCTGAAATTTATAAATATTTGAAAAATTATATTGCGGAGATTGTAGTATGAGTTTTGTAATGGAGATTGTTCAAGGTGTAGGTGCAATTTTTCTTGGAATTATTAATATCTATATATGGGTTGTGATAATCGCAGCTCTTCTTAGTTTTGTAAAT
>JAVETY010000027.1:0-18077 GCA_034005815.1 Sulfurimonadaceae bacterium
TGATTTGGATATGTAGGCTGCTGTAAAATAGGTTTTTCTCTCCAGCTAGAAGGGCTCCATATGCTCATATCATTACCTCATATTATATAATTTTGGGAATTTTACATAAAACTTGCTTAAAAATCGTTCTTTTTAGATTAAAACTCTTCCTTTTGCGTTGCAAACTTACTCTAATTTCTCATATTTCCCTACTACCAAGAATAAAAGCTTTATTTATGATTTGAAAATGTATAATTTCATTTATTTAAACCTGATGGGATATATGTAGTGGACAAACACACCCTTAAATCGCTTATCACTGAAATGTATGAAAATCTCATCCTTAAAATCGATGAACAAGATAAACCTACAAAAGAGCAAGTAATCGAATTTTTATATAGTACTGCTTCTGCTCTCTCCTCTATGAGTAATAGTAATATTGAAAAACTTTCTGCTAAAAAATTCGTTTTTGCAGATCTTTACAAATCAATAGCAAATGAGAGTTTACTCTCGTATGAAAACACAAATCTTGAGTTTAATAAAATCTCTCAAATGCATCAAGAAACACTCGAAGAATATCAATTAAATCATATAGATTTACCTAAGATTACAGAAAAATTCAATGAGATTCAAAAGCATATGATAGAAGAGGTACACAAAGCAAACGAAACCATCTTAACTCTCACCAAACAGGTAAGAATTTTAGAAGAAAAAACCAATATAGATCCACTTACCAAAGTATTTAATAGAAGAGCATTAAGCCATTTTCTTGAGACAATCTGCTCTAACGAACATACCCATTTTGATATGCATCTACTTATTTTAGATCTTGATGATTTTAAAAATGTAAATGATACATATGGACACGTTGCTGGGGATAAAATACTTATTTTTCTTGCAAATATGCTAAAAAAGACTCTTCGTGAGGGGGATAAAATCTTTCGATATGGTGGGGAGGAGTTTGTTATCATCCTCAATCGTATTGATGATTTAACATGTGAAAAAATAGCACGAAGGCTTTTAGATTTAGTAGAATCAAATAACCTAATCTATAAAGGGCAAAACTTGCGTGTGACTATGAGTATGGGTGGAACTCGCTATAGAAGCGATGATACACCTGACTCACTTATATCTAGAGCAGATGCGGCTTTATACAAAGCTAAATCAAGTGGCAAAAATCAACTTTATACGGAATAAACATGGAATTTAATTATTTTGACCTCATAGTATGTATCATCATCCTTCTTCTTGGGCTCAAGGGGATTATAAATGGTTTCTTCAAAGAGCTTTTTGGCTTAGTTGGAATTATCGGGGGTATATTTGTTGCCTCTAGAGTTGGAGATAGCGTTGGTGCTTATCTTAGTGATGCTCTTTTTAAATTTGACAACCAATCCGCAATTAGTTTTACTGGTTTTCTAGCTACCCTTGCTATCTTTTGGGTGTTTATGATCTTTTTAGGAATGGTATTTAAAAAGCTAAGTTCTCTCAGTGGTTTAGGAGCTGTGGATAAGATACTTGGTTTCTTTTTTGGTGTAAGTAAATTCTTTTTTATCGCAGCAGTTATTGTACATGCCATGTACAACATAAATGCAATTCGTTCTCATCTAGATGATATGATGAAAAATAGTTTTATGTTCCCTATTATGGATGAAGTGGGTGGTTTTATTATGAAACTTGACCCTGTGAAGGTGGAAGATAAAATCACCCAAGCAATAGAAGAAAATAAAGAAGCGATTCAATCAGGTATTCAAACATCTCTTATAGATGCAGCTAATGAGCGTTCTAAAGATTTACAAAATCAAATTATAGAAAAACTAAGTGATACAAATCAAAGTTTATCAGGTCAAAAGAAGGAGGAATAATCAAAGATGACTTCTTTAACAGATATCCAAGATAGAACTGTAAAATATGAGCAACTTTTAAATGATTTTAAAGATTTACTCAAAAATAATGGACTGAAATTCACAGTACAACGAGAAGTGATTTTAAAAACCTTATATAATTCACATGAACATCTCACACCTGAATCACTCCATCATCGTATTCAAGAGAAGTTTCCACATCTAAACACAGGGATAGCAACAGTTTATAGAACACTTGCACTTTTGGAAGGTTCTCAGATGGTTACATCTCTTTCTTTTGGTGCACAAGGGAAGAAGTATGAGCTTGGCGCAAAAGAGCATCATGATCATATCATCTGTACAGAGTGTGGTAATATCACAGAGTTTTTAGATGAAGAGATAGAAAAAAGACAACACAAAATCGCTATGGAGCTTGGCTTCAAGATGACAGATCATTCGATGCAAATCTATGGTATTTGCAAAAACTGTCAAAAATAACTAATTGAAAAAGGATACACGTTTGGCTTTTGAAAATAAATACATACAACTAAGAATAGAAAAAGTGGCACTTCTAAAAGAGGCTGGAATCAACCCTTATGCAAATAATTCAAAAAGAGATACAACAATCAAGAAGTTTTTAAATATAAACTCTGATATTGAATCGAAAGAAAATCAAAGGGATGAAAAACGTGTTTACGTTGTAAGCGGACGTATCAAATTTTTCCGTATTATGGGAAAAGCGAGTTTTATCAAGATTGAAGATGAGAGTGGAATGTTACAAATCTATGTAGCACGTGATAATCTTCCAGAAAATTTCTACAATGATGTATTCAAAAAAAATATAGAAGTTGGAGATATTGTTGAAGTTGCAGGTTTTCCTTTTATCACAGGACAAGGAGAACTTTCTCTCCATGCCAACGACCTCACACTTTTAACAAAAGCGATAGCTCCACTGCCAGAGAAGTTTCATGGTATCACAGACAAAGAAACACGTTATAGAAAGCGTTATCTTGACCTTATTATGAACCCAAATGTAAGAAAAACTTTTCAAATTCGCTCTCGTGTTATCTCACTCACACGTCGCTTCTTTGAGAACAAAGGGTTTTTAGAAGTAGAAACTCCTATGATGCACCCAATCGCTGGTGGTGCAAATGCTAAGCCGTTTGTAACACATCATAATGCTTTGGGTATCGATAGATATCTCCGTATTGCACCTGAGCTTTATCTCAAACGCCTTATTGTAGGTGGATTTGAAGCTGTTTTTGAGATTAACCGTAACTTTAGAAATGAGGGGATGGATGCGACGCATAACCCTGAGTTTACTTCTATAGAATTTTACTGGGCCTATAAAACATATAAAGATCTTATCGAAATCACAAAAGAGTATTTTCAATATCTTTTTGACAATTTAGAGCTTCCAACACGTCTTCCTTATGGAGATATGGAGATTGATTTTTCACAATTTAAGGAGATCCCTCTTATAGAATCCCTCTATACTATTGGTGATGTACCACAAGAGATTGTCAATGATAAAGAGAAAATCTTAGACTTTCTACGTTCAAAACATTTACAAGCAAATCCTGCTATGACCTTAGGGCAACTTCAAGGGGAACTCTTTGATGAGTTTGTTGAAGAAAAGCTTATCAACCCAACTTTTATTACAGAGTACCCAGTAGAGATATCACCACTTGCAAGAAGAAGTGATGCAAATCCATCTGTAACAGAGAGATTTGAGCTTTTTATGGCAGGACGTGAGATAGCAAATGCATTTAGTGAACTTAATGATCCAGTCGATCAGTATGAACGTTTTAGAGCTCAGGTAGAGTCTAAAGAGTGTGGTGGTGATGATGAAGCACATGACATGGATGAGGATTTTATCGAAGCTTTAAGTTACGGAATGGCTCCTACTGCAGGGCAAGGGATAGGTATTGATAGGCTTGTAATGCTACTTACAAATCAGCATTCTATTAGAGATGTTTTACTCTTTCCTGCAATGAAAGTTCTTTCACAAGAAGAGAAAATTCAAGCAGAAAACGAAGAAAATAAAGAAAATCAACCAACACAATCAGGAGAATAACATGAGTTTTTTACAAGATTTCGATAATGAAATTTACGATTTATGCCAAAAAGAGCTAGAGCGTCAAACGGACCACTTAGAGATGATTGCATCTGAAAACTTTACACTTCCAGCAGTAATGGAAGCTATGGGAAGCGTATTTACTAATAAATATGCTGAAGGATATCCAAACAAACGCTACTACGGTGGATGTGAATATGCAGATGGTGTAGAGCAACTAGCAATCGATAGAGTATGTAAACTTTTTGGTTGTAACTTTGCAAATGTACAACCACACTCAGGAAGCCAAGCAAACGGAGCTGTATATGCAGCACTGCTTCAAGCAGGCGATAAAATCCTAGGTATGGATTTAAGCCATGGTGGTCACTTAACACACGGAAGCAAACCAAGTTTTTCTGGAAAAAACTACCAAGCATTTTACTACGGTGTAGAGCTTGATGGTCGTATGAACTACGATAAAATAATGGAAATTGCACAAGTTGTAAAACCAAAAATCATTATCTGTGGTGCATCTGCGTATGCAAGAGAGATTGACTTTGCTAAGTTTCGTGAGATTGCTGATGCTGTAGGTGCAATTTTATTTGCTGATATCGCACATATCGCTGGGCTTGTAGCTGCTGGTGAACATCCTAGCCCATTTCCACACGCTCATGTTGTAACAACTACAACACACAAGACTTTAGCAGGTCCTAGAGGTGGAGTTATTCTTACGAATGATGAAGAGATTGCAAAAAAAGTAAACTCTGCAATATTCCCAGGTCTTCAAGGGGGACCACTTGTACATGTTATCGCTGCAAAAGCAGTAGGGTTTAAATATAACCTTACAGATGCGTGGAAAGAGTATGCCAAACAAGTAAAAGCAAACGCAAAAGTTCTAGCAGATGTACTTGTTAAACGTGGCTTTGATTTAGTAAGTGGAGGAACTGATAATCACTTAGTTCTTTTATCATTTATCAACCGTGAATTCTCAGGAAAAGATGCAGATATTGCTCTTGGAAATGCAGGTATCACAGTGAACAAAAATACAGTTCCAGGCGAAACAAGAAGTCCATTTGTAACTTCAGGTGTTCGTATAGGAAGCCCTGCTCTTACTTCACGTGGTATGAAAGAGGCAGAATTTGAAATCATTGCAAATAAAATTGCAGATGTCCTTAGTGATATCAACAACACAGAGTTACAAAAACAAGTAAAAGAAGAGTTAAAACAACTTGCGCAAAAATTTGTAATTTACCACCAACCAACATATTAATATAAGGATTGTAATGACGGCTATGGATTTAAAACTTATTAAAATGATTACAGATCATTACTGGATCAAACGTGAGACAGTAGTGGATAAGATATCATTTAAAGGGCGCACCTTTTACAATAAGTTTGAGCGTGTCAATGCACCGCTGAGTCAAGCCGTTATCAATCAACATTTAAAAGGTGAGATTACAGTTGCACACTCACTTATAAATAGTAATAATAAAGTTGAAAATATTGTTATCGATTATAATGGCACTGACCCTGAACGCTTCTATCACAGAACTCAGCTTTTATTACGTGAAGAGGGTTTTATAAATTTTACAGCATTTCAAACTAAAACTCATGGACATTTACATGTGTATATCCATAAAGGACATACAACACTTCATGAAGCAATTCAACTTGGTAAAACTCTCTCCATGAAACTAGCAGCAAAGCAACCAAAACAATGGAAAATATTTCCTAATGATGAGATGCCAAATGAGTACAATATCTTAACCCTACCTTATGAAGTGTATGCGAAAGAGCGTGGAGCTTCATGGTCAAAACATATGTAATCCTACCTAAAGAGATATCTTCTAAGTGAAATTATCAAATATTTTCGGTATGATTAGCGCAAAACCAAAAAAGGGATTTCTTTATGGAAGAAAAAAATGAACTTAATGACATTATCCTAAACAAGGGCGGTGTTTCTAGTAACAACAAAAAAATTATTCTTGCCGTCGCCACGCTTGGTATCGTACTCATCATTGTTATTATGATTATGAATACACTTTCATCAACTGACTCTGAAAATCTTCCTCAAGCTATCCTACCACCTGAGCCAAAGATAGCACAAGTAGAAGAAGACCCGCTTTTTGAAGAGGTAGAAGTTGTACAAGAAAATGGGCAAAACAGCGATAACCTCGACCTTGTTGCACAAAAACTTATTGCAGAGAGTCAACAACAAATAGAAGAAGTGATTCAAGGGCCAGTTGTAGAACCAAAAAAAGTAGTTAGTGCACCAAAAGTAGCTACAACACCAAAACAAGTACAGCAAACGCAACCAGCACAAGCAAAAACTGGTTCTTATTACATTCAAGTTGGTTCTTTTTCAACCTATGAACCAAATAAAAAGTTCTTAAAATCTATTACAGATAAAGGATACTCTTATACATACCATAAAGTATCTTCAGGTGGAAAAACACTCAACAAAGTGCTAGTGGGACCATTTAAATCAGAAAAAGAAGCAAGAGATGCGCTTAGAACTGTTAGAAGCTCTATAGAATCAGGTGCTTTTTTAACAAAAATCTAAATCTCTCATAACACCCCTTTTTGGGGTAGTTCCTCATTTACAAGGTAAGCTAGCGTGATATACTCAAAACAATTTTTTCTCGACCAATTCGCCCCCATTGCTGTTTATTCAAAACTCAAAGAGTTCTTCAAAGGTGAAATATCCTATCTTTTTGAAAGTGCTGGACAATCGGAAGGTAATTATAGTTTTATCTGTTTAGGAGCACGTCAAAGACTTCAATATTATAATGATAAAACTCTCTTTACTAATGAGAGTGGCAGGATAGAAACACTGGATCAAAACCCTTTTGATTTTTTAAAAAACTACTATAAAAAAATCGATACTACGCAATATAAAGAAGCAACAAAAGAGCTTCAAGTTGGATTTGTAGATGGCTTTATAGGTTACATTGGTTATGACATGGTAAAGGTTTTTGAACCAAAATTGCATAATACTATGGATAATTTAAAAGATGAACTTCATACTCCCGACTTAGATTTAATACTTCCAAAAATGGTTTTAATTTACTCTCATAAAAATCATAAAATCACTCTTGTATCAACGTTAAAAGAGCAAAATGATAGATTTGAAGCGATAGAAGATGCACTCAAAAGTTCTTACAACTACATCCACATGATAAAAAATCAAGGGAGTGATGTTGGATCTTTTGCGCATACAAAAGAGAAGTTTTTTGAGATGGTAGATAAATCTAAAGAGATGATTTGCAGTGGTGATGTGTTTCAAATCCTTATGACAAATCGCTTTACACGCCATATTAAAGTGGATCCATTTAGTTTTTACCGTATTTTACGTACAAAAAACCCATCCCCGTATATGTATTTAATGGAATATGAAAATTTCAATATCGTTGGGAGCTCTCCAGAAGTGATGGTGCGCCTTACTGATGGTGAACTTCTTTTACGTCCTATTGCAGGAACACGCAAGCGTGGCTCTTCAAAAGAGCGCGATAAAGAGCTAGAGATAGAACTTCTTAACGATCCAAAAGAACTCTCAGAACATTTGATGCTTATAGATTTAGGGCGCAATGATGTGGGACGTGTGGCAAAAACAGGAACCGTAAAAGTAGAAAACATGATGCATATAGAGCGCTTTTCACATGTGATGCATATTGTCTCTGATGTTGTAGCAACTCTCGATGATGGTAAAGATATGTTTGATTTGTTTATGGCAACATTTACAGCTGGAACTATGACGGGTGCACCAAAAATCCGTGCAATGGAGCTTATCGCAGAGTATGAAGGTATCAAACGTGGTTTTTATAGTGGAAGTATTGGCTATTTCGGTTTTGATGGCAATATGGATAGTGCAATTACAATCCGAAGCGCACATATAGATAGTGAAAAGATTGTACTTCAAGCAGGTGCTGGTGTTGTGGCTGATTCACAAAATGAGCTCGAATATCTTGAAGTAACAAATAAACTCGGAGCACTCACAAGTTCACTCGAAGATTTAAACTAATGCAACTTTTTGCAATCTTTGGTAACCCAGTGACCCATTCACGCTCTCCCCTTATGCACAATTATGTATTTTCCAAAAATCGTTTTGATGGATGCTATACACGTATACATCTAGAGGATGGAGCTAAACTCAAAGAAACTTTTTTCGCTCTTGGACTCAAAGGTGCAAATGTTACAGTACCACATAAAGAGGCAGCCTTTATGGCATGTGATGAAGTGCGTGGTTTTGCAAAAGAGATAGGAGTTGTCAATACTCTTATCTTAGAAGGCGATAAACTCATAGGCTACAACACAGATGCCGATGGATTTATGTTTGCTATAGAAGAGTTTGGTAGATGCCATAAAGTACTTATCATAGGTGCTGGTGGAACTGCAAAAGCACTCTCAAGAAAGTTTCTACAAGAAGGCATTACTGTAGAAGTGCTCAACCGTAGCGAAGGTAATCTCGCTTATTTTAAAGAGTTTAACATGCCATGTTATAACTGGGAGAACTTCAAAGTAAGTGCGTATGATTTAGTCGTCAATACGACAAGTGCAGGACTGAGAGATGAAGAACTCCCTGCACCAAAAGAGATGATAGAAACCATCCTTGCACATACAAAATATGCAGCAGATGCCATCTACGGAAAAGTAACACCATTTTTAGCTCTCGCACAAGAAAAAAATATCCCAGCCAAAGATGGAGCAGATATGCTTTTAGGGCAAGGTGTTTTAGCACATGAATATTTTACAAATCACGAGTTTAAAAAAGAAAAAATAAAAGAGTTTATGCAACAGAGTTTTAAACTCTAACCCTTTTACATGCCATAAAAACTATGGTATGTAACTTATTGTTTTACAGTACTATTTTTTGTAAAAATCTCTTTACGAGCTTCTATTACATCCCAATTATCATTCACTTTTTCATCTGCTAATGCGACACTTTGTTTTTTAGAACTTTGCCAAAGTGCTTCTTCTGGTTTTGGACAGGCTCTTACACACTCCCCACAGTAGATACATAGCCATGGATTGTACTCATAAATAAGTGACTTTTTGTTTTTAGGATTATCACTTGGCGGTGTGTCCACCGGAGGAAATAATATCGCTCCTGGAGGACATGCCTTTTCACATTTAAGACAGTAGATACAATCTGCTTCGCTATATTCTATAAGACCTCTATAGCTTGCTGGTTTCTCCTCTGCACCTGCTGGGTATGCAAGTGTTTGTGGCTTTTTAAATAGGTTTAAAAACGATTTTATAAGTGAAGTAAACATCTTTTTCCCTATTTTGCTGTGCACGAGAGACATGGGTCAAACGAAGCTAAAATTGCAGGAGCATCTGCATACTCTTGCCCCAAAAATATCTCTGAAAAGGCAGGGATAGATGAGAATGTTGGTGTTTTAATACGCACACGATCTAGCATCGAAGTTCCATTTCCTTTGACATAATACATAAGCTCCCCACGAGGTGCTTCATAACGAACAAGTGTTTCCCCTTGTGGTTTGCCCTTTACCTTCGTAATAATATCCCCTTCTGGAAGACCGTTTACGATGTTACGACACATCTCTATAGAGTTTAATATCTCATCTAAGCGAACAAGATTTCTCGCATGGATATCTCCGCTTGTTTGTGTTTGCATAATAAACCCTATCTCATTGTATGGCAAGTAGTTCATCTCATTTCTTACATCCGTTGCAAGCCCTGCTGCGCGAGCTAAAGGTCCTATCGCATTAAGACGATACGCATTGTCAAGAGTGAGTGTTCCAATCCCTTTAAACTTGAGTGACAAGCTCCAGTTATTTAAAAATTCATCTTTATACTCGCGTACTTTTTTTTCTACCAAAGTGAGATTATCGTTGATTTTTTTATTTAATTCAGGTGTTAAATCACGATTGACTCCACCTATACAGATATAATCAAACTGCACTCTATTTCCAGAGATGAGTTCTTGTATCTCCATGACATATTCACGGTCACCCATAATCTGCATAAACATCGCTTCAAATCCAGCGTTTTCACACGTATGAGATAAACATAACATGTGGGAATGGATGCGGTCAAGCTCTAAAAGAAGTGTACGCAAATACGCCGCTTTTGCAGTGACTTGTATATCTAAAAGATTTTCCGCTGCAACTGTATAAGCGAGTGTATGAGTAATAGCACAAAGCCCACAGATACGAGCTACAACATATCCAACCGAATCAAATTTAAACTTCGTTGTACATGCTCTCTCTACACCGCGGTGCACAAACCCCACATCGCTATCAACACCAACAATTTTCTCATTTTCACATTCAAATTTAAAACGCACTGGTTCTAAAAGAGAGATATGTTGTGCCCCTAAAGGGATATTTATCGTTTTTCTACTCATAATTGACACCCTTTCAATGGACTTTGCATCGAATCTTCATCAAGGTATAAACCTTTTGTGCTTCCCTCTACTTTGATACCAAACATATCTACAAGCTCTCTTTGGGAGATAATCGCAGATGGAATAAGATGAACAATCGATGGGATTAAAGCATCATACGGTACCTCTATATGATATACCATCACATCATCAAGTGCGTCGTATCTGGAAAATATCCACTGCACTTCAAGTTTATCATCTTCGAGTGCTACACCATTGAGTGTTAAAAAATGCCACTCTTTATAGTTATAAAACTTTTCTATATCATCTATAATTGTTTCTAAACTACTTTGTATCTTTTGCATCTTCTTCTCCTACGCATCTTGCACAATCTCTTCTATCATCGATTCCATCTTGCGTGGTTGGATTTTTAAAGAGTTTATGAGGTATTTCCATATTTTTTGTTTTTTTCTCTAGTACTGCAAGCCCTTGTACCACACCATCAATGATAAGTTCAGGTGAGCTTGCACAACCTGGGATATAGACATCTACAGGGATATAGCGATCGATTCCATCTTCAACGTTATACATATCACGAAATACTCCACCAGTACACGCACAACTCCCCACTGCTACCACCACTTTTGGCTCTGGCATTTGGGTGTAAAGCTCTATAAGACGCTCACGGCTTCGCATAGTAACAGGACCTGTCACTAAAAATATATCTGATTGTTTTGGGTTTCCTGTATTTATCACTCCAAAGCGCTCTAAGTCGTAGCGAGGTCCTAAACATGCCAAGATTTCTATATCACACCCATTGCAACTTCCAGCATTATAGTGGAGTATCCAGGGGGATTTTTTTCTAAATTTTCTAAACATATGAGAGTCCTAAAAGATTAAGGAGCGATAAGCTCATCGCTATTGCGATAAAAATCTTGATTAAATGGTCTATGCGAACCCTTGCAGTTGAGTTATCAACGAGATTGACCATCAAAAATACCACTCCAAACAACATTGTCGCTAAGAATATGCTATCTCCTGCAAAAAGAAAAAGTAAGAGATAGATAAAGACATATTCAAGCCAAACAGCCATATAAATGAACTCAAAGAACAATCCACTAAACTCAACTTCAGCACCGCCAACAATCTCTTGATGCGCTTTTGCTGCGTCAAAAGGTGATTTTTTGAGTTTAAGTTGCATCACAAATAAAAATGCAATAAAAAGGAAAAACATACTTCCTAGTGTAGATGGATTATCTCTAATTACACTTATATCAAAGCTTCCATTTAAAAGGTAAAATCCAATCGCAACCATAATTAAAACTGGCTCATACGCCACCATGCTAAGAAGCTCTCTATTTGCTCCAAGGTGGGAAAATATAGATCTTGTACTAAAGCCCGCAAGCACTATAAAAAGTGAAGCTAGCAGATGTAAAAAGATAACATATAAAAGATTTCCACCCATAATCACAAAAGCAACAACTGCCCATAAAGTGATAAAGTGTAAAACTCCCAAAATCGAATGGTAAGGATTTACGATAAAAATCTGCTTATCCATAAGTTTCATCATGTCATAAAAAGGTTGCATAAGTGGAGGACCTTGTCTATTTTGCATCCTAGCACGCACAACCCTTTCAAACCCGTATAAAAGACCCCCAAAGAGAGGAGCTAGTAGTATTAAAATTATTTCTATCATACCATCACTCCTATAAAGAGGCTTGCAATCATTACAATTGAGATAACAAAGATTGCTTTTTGCATCAACTCTGGCGTTTGTAGGTAATACATATTAAGTACAACCTCCTCTTTTTCTCCACAGTTATACTCTTTCACTCTTGTTGCTTTTTTAAATACAAAAAGAAAAAATAGCACAGGCACTAAGAAAATAAGTACCATAGGGACAAGTATCTCCCACGAAGAGAGGATGGTTTTTTGTAAACTCCAGATAATTCCAACAAAGAGTAAAAATGCAAGCGAACCTGAGGTATAGCTATAAAATTTAGAGATTGGTTTTCTCATTGTCTCTTTAAGATTCATATCTTTTACAAAGATTTTTGTTAAAACTTTGAAATAAAGAATCGTTAAAAATACGCTTCCCAAAGCAGTAAATAAAAGCCCTAAAATATAAATAGGATTATTTTTCATCATCACAGCAAAAGTTTCGAATGCCATAAATTTCCCTATAAACACTCCAAAAGGTGGAAGTGTCAAAGAAGCAAATCCAAATACTATAAAAAATACGACAAGGGGTGAATAGCTCATAAGAGATTCTATATCATTGACGTATTTTAGATTAAACTCTTTTTCTAAAATTCCCATTTGCAAAAATAAAAGTGCTTTTGAGAGTGCGTGAAATACCATCAAAATAGAAGCCGCCATAATAGATTCAGGTGTACCCATCGCAGCGAGTGCCATCATAAAGGAGAGTAAAGCAATAGTAGAAAGCCCTAAAATCTCTTTAAAATAGTTTTTGCTAAGTGCTAAAAGTGAAGCAGCAAAAAATACAAAAGTCCCAAAAAGCATTACGCTATCTGCTAAAAATCCAGTCATCGCAACAGAGAGTTTCAACACTAAAAACGGTGCAATCTTTACCATAGTAGCACTATGTAAAATAGCACTTACGGGAGTTGGAGCCACCATAGCGCCCAAAAGCCATTTCTCAAACGGAATAGCAGCGCCTTTTACAAATGCAGCGATAAGTAAAAATACGATTGGAATCATATACGCTGTATCAATATTTGCAAGTAACACATCAAATGAATCAGTTTTATAACTTACAAGCGCTAAAAGAAGTGCAGCTAAAATCGCCACGCCGCCTATTTGGTTCATCCATAAAGCTTTTAAACCATTTGCAATGGATATCTCATCTTTTCTATAGCTAATAAGTATATAAGAACAGAGTGTCGTAAGCTCAAAAAGGAGAAAAAACATCTCTATATTATTTGCACTCACTAAAAAGTTCATCACAGATATAAAGAAAAAGAGCATAGCGATAAAAGCGTTTTTCTTTAATCTACCAAACGCTTCACTCTCAATATATTTGAGTGAATAGATGATGATAATACCACCTACGATATTGATAATAAGATACATCATAAGAGTATTATTATCAATCAGTATATCGCTTGAACCCTCCCCTACACCGGTTAATTGCACCGCTCCATATAAAACAATCTGCGAAATCGCAAGAGCTGCCACAAGTATATGTTTTTTTACAAATCCTACATAAAGAAAAAAGAGTAAAAGCACCACATCGATGGTAAAAAAGAGTTGATGGTATATATGTGAAAGCGTGTATGTGAGTGGTTCGTCAATAAAGAGAAGATGAAAAATGCTTACCCCACCCAAAAACACTACAAAGAGTATGGTGAGGATATCACGAATTTTCACCCCCGCAAAAAGCACTATAAGTGCAAAAAGAAGAGGCGAGAGAATCAAAAATTGCGTTAGCATAGTGCTCCTTTTAGAGTGTTTTTATTTTATAGTGACTTAACTCTTTCCCTTTTGTATCAAGTACGTGTACCGCACATGCCAAACATGGGTCAAAAGAGTGTAAAACACGTAACACTTCTAATGGTTTAGATGGGTCTTCTATCTTAATCCCAACAAGTGCTTCTTCATACGGCCCTCTGAGTCCATCTAGCCCTTTTGGAGTTGCATTCCATGTTGTTGGAGCGATAACCGAATAATTGCTTATTTTTTGATCTTTGATGTTCACAAAGTGGGAAAGAACCCCACGAGGAACTTCTAGAAATGCTCCCCCTTTTGTTGCCTTTGGTAAATCTTCAAATTTATACTTTGTCCATGTCTCCGTATCGTAATACTTGATATTTTGAATCAAGTCAGATACAAGTTTAAAGATATATTCACAAATATAATTTGATTCAATCGCGCGCGCAGCATTACGCCCTACAGTTGAAGAGAAATCGATAAGCTCAATATCGCAAGCCTCCATAAAATCATCAACAAATGTTTTGATAAGTTTATTACCTTGTTTATAACTTATTAAAACACGTGCTAGAGGTCCACTCTCCATTGTTTTTCCCTCATAACGAGGTGCTTTTATCCAAGAGTATTTATCATCATTTTTGGCAGTTTTGAGTGTTCCATCTTCATTTAAATCTGTATAACAAATTTCATCTTCTTCACCAGCTGTTCTTTTATACCATGCACGGTCAATCTCTTCTGTTACTTTTGACGCATCAAAGGGTTGGATATTTTCAAAATCGTGATTGAAAACTACTCCGCTTGAAAAAAGTTGTGTATCAGCATCAAATGCATAACCACCCACAGCTAAAAAGTTTCCGTTTGCACGACCAACTCCCGCTTTCATCTCCTCTTTATATGCACCCACTAAAAGTTTTGTATCTGGAATATATGCACGCACTATAAAGTCTTTTGCCTCTTTGATTACAAAAAGATAATCGTTCAGTCTTTGAGGATTTAGCATATCAGCAACGCTTGTAACACCACCTACCACAATAGATTGTGGATGGGGTGTTTTTCCTCCAAAGATAGCGACTGCTTTAGATATATTTGTTTGAAAACGTAATGCTTCAAGGTAGTGAGAGGTCAAAATAAGATTTTGCTCTGGAGTTAATTTATACGCATTATGCCCCCAGTATCCATTTGCAAAGGGCCCAAGTTTTCCAGCTTTTACAAAGTTAGTAAGTTTCTCTAATACCGCTTCATAGTGAGTATGGGAGTTTCTAAAAGGTTTTTCCACATACTTATGTGCTTCTTTAGAGGTTGCTTTGACATCAGCAGAGAGCGCACTTGTGATATCCACAAAATCAAGAAGATGCAAATGATAAAAGTGAACTACGTGGTCTTGTATAAAAAGTGCCATCGACATTAAATCTCTGATAATTTCAGCATTTTTTGGCACTTTAATATTATACGCTTCTTCCACACACGTCACAGCGCCACGGAAGTGGGAGTTTGTACATACTCCACAAATTCTACCTGCTAAAAGACCAGCATCTCTTGGGTCGCGCCCTTGGAGTATAATCTCAATTCCACGAAAAAGTGATCCACTCACATACGCTTCACGAACTATTCCATTTTCATCTACTTCTACTTCGGCTCTTAAGTGCCCTTCGATTCTTGTGATTGGGTCAATGACTACTTTTTTCATTTTTTCTCATCCTCTATATATAATCTCTCATGCGCAAATTTATCTATAAATCCAACTTCGGTACATGCCATACATCCATGTCCAGCTTGCACTGGCCAGCTTGTTGATTTGTTAAACTTCATCGTTGGACAGTTTACATTTGCGTAAGGTCCTTTACATCCCATCTCAAAAAGACAGTACCCTTTTTTTGCACCCTCATCACCCCACTCTTTGACAAACTCTCCGAGCTCATAATGTCCACGACGTTCACAGTTATCATGTACACGCCCTTCATACGCCCAAAGTGGACGATTAAATTTATCTAATGCTGGTAACTCTTCAAACATAACATAAGAAAGAAGTGTCCCTACGATATTGATAGGATTGGCTGGACATCCTGGGATATTGATAATATCTTTACGTCCTAGTGCCTCTGCAACACCTACCGCTCCCGTTGGGTTAGGTGCCGCTGAAACGATACCACCATCAAGTGCGCAACTCCCCACTGCAATAACAAGTGCTGCATCTTTTGCACATTTTTGAAGTAGTTCTAGTCCTGTTTCACCATGTGGCCCGACGCGTAAAAATTTACCATCAAGTCCTAATGGCACAGCACCCTCTACGATAAGGACATACTCACCTTTTTGGTTCGTGATAATGTCTTCTAAAACAGTCTCACTTTGATCTCCCGCTGCACTCATAAGGAGGTCATGGTAATCAAGTGAAATATAATCAAAAATTAAATCTTCAATCGCAGGATTGCTCGATTTTATAAATGCTTCAGAGTTTCCACTACAGTCACTCAGTTCCAGCCAAACGATAGGAACTTTGTTGAGTGTTTTTATTCCATTCTCCACTACCCCTGTAAAACTTGGATGAAGTTGCATTGAAGCTGTTACCATTGATATCCAGCTATTTACCTCTGATTTTGCAATATCTAAAGATGCTAGTGCAGCATCAAGATTATCAGAAGTAAGCTCATTTCTAGGGTTAAGTTTATTAAACTTATCGATACGTTTTTGTACCGCTGCTATCTCTTTTTCTTTTGCAATATCTTCTGGTGTTTTTCTTGGCATGTTAGGATCTATAAGGTGTTGTGATTGTTTGATAACATCACTTACCATCACCTTACAACGTCCACAAACACGACCTGCTTCAGAGAATGGTGCAAGTTCACTTAAATCTCTCACACCCCCTTGTACAACCATATCAACAAGATCTTGATGGTATGCATGTACACAACTACAAATGAGTCGTCCACGTTCACCTACGAGGCGATTTTCATAGAGATAGTTTATATCTACCGCTTCATTATTGTTGATAAGTCCCTCTAAATATCCCACATCAACATTAGAGTTAATCCCTATAAAGCGTGTCAGTTTATTATCAACCATAAAGTATTCATCAATACGGTTATCTTTTTTTGAAGCAATAACCACTTTTTCATGTTCAGGTTTAAATTTCGGTGAACTTACCTCTATAAGGTCAAACTCTCCTACTTTGAGCATATCAATCGATGTACTTATATGGAATTCTTTTAGTTCTTCCCCTAATATATGAGCAATAGCACAGTCTGCTTGATCTGTACACTCTTTCACATGTCCCGCTACAAAGCCCAACTCCTCTACCTCAGCACACTCACCTACTGCGTAGATATCTTCATCTTCTGTTTGCATAAAACGGTTGGTTAAAATCCCTTTGTTTATTGCAAGTGTCCCTTTGAAAGGCTCCACGTTGGGAGTGATTCCTGTTCCAAAAATCAAAAATGGGTTTTTAATCTCCCCTTTTTTAGTTTTCAGAAGTGTGATTTCTCCGTTTTCTATCACCTTATCAACTATCTCATCTTGATAAGAGACTTTAACTTTACCTCTTTTTGTATAGCTCTCTTCTATCGTTTTAATCGAATCAATTGAGAGATATTTATCATAAAGATGTTTTCCACGGATAAGCAGAGTGATATGTTCTATCGTATCTATATCATTGAGAGTTTCAAGAAGTTCTAGCCCAATTGGACCACTTCCTACAACTACCACCTCTTTATGTTTTGCACCCTCACTGATAACTTGACAATCTTGAACACTTCTAAAAACAGCAGCATTTTTAATCCCTGTGATATCAAAAAGTGAGATAGGGATAGAACCCGTAGAGATAATGAGTTTATCGTAGCTAAACATAGAATCTTTAGAGTATGCACGTTTCTTTTCACGGTCAATTGAAACTATCTTTTGATCTAATTCAAGCTGTACCATAGGATCTAGTGTGAGCTTGACATCCTCCATACTCTTTGAATCATCCACAAGTCCACATAGATGGATTCTATCATAGGGAGCATATTTTTCATCGCTTACTATAACCACTTCTGTAGAACTATTTTTCTTTTTTATATTATTTGCAAGATACACAGCGGCTATTCCGCCACCTACGATAACTACTCTCATTTTCCCCACCTTACATTAAGTAAATAAGAATAATTATACATTTAATATAGTTTAGAAAGCCTTTATAAAAATTCTTTCTTATCTTGAAAAGCTAAATCCAAATGAAATTTTTGAAATGTAATTATTATAATCAATCAGTGTCTCACCGTATCCGCTAAAACCTTTGACATAAAAAAAAGTATCATCATACATATCTAAAGGATAAGAATAGGTGCTCTCTAGTGCGCCATATCCCGTTTTTGGATTGACACGTCCCATAAGAGTTACCATATGTTTTTTATAGATCGGAAGAGCGTCG
>JAVETY010000149.1:0-4241 GCA_034005815.1 Sulfurimonadaceae bacterium
AAGCTATGAAAAGTGCTGGAAGTATTTCAGCTGATTTGGAGGTAATCTAATGAGTTTATATGGAAATATGGGAGCAACTGCGCAACATGCCATGATTGCACAACAACATCAAATACCTAAGATAGATCCAAAAGCAGAAAATAAAGCTCTGCGTGAGCAAACAGATGCGTTTGAATCAGTTATCTTAAAGATGCTTCTTGATAATGCGATGCAAGAAGAGAACAATATCTTCACTTCACAAAATGATCCAGGGGAGAAGATATATAAATCAATGTATCGTGATGAACTTGCAAAAGTAAGTTCAGGTGGTTTTGGGTTTTCACAGATGCTTTATGAGTATTTGAGTCAAAAAGTTTAATCTATTCCAATAAAATGTCGATATTGACAGCATAAATAACTCTTTTCAAAAAAGAGTTCAAGGATAGATAATGATACCAAACATTAACAGTGCGGCTCTTAAAAGTGCTTATGCATTTGTAGAACCAAAAGAGAACCAAAAGTTAGAAACAAAGTCAAATATATCAAAACAAGGTGATATGAGCAAGATTGAAAAGATAAAAGAATCTTTACAAAATGGCGAATATCAAGTAAACCTGCAAGCACTCTCTGAAAAAATAGCAGACGAGTTACTTTAGGGTTGATTATAAAATAGGAGTTACCAATGTTGTCTCATCATTTACATAGTGCGCTAAACGACCTTGCGGATATTATCCGTATAACACAAGAAGATATTGAGGATATTAAAGAAGCGAAACATGATTCTCAATTTGAACGTTTGTCATTAAAAGATGAGAAAATTAAAAGTTTTGAAGCAAAAAAAGCGATGATAGATCACGCTATTTCTGTTCTTATGAATAATAATCCAGATAAAGATTTACCAGAACTTTTAAATGCAGAGCAACATGAAGCGCTCGATAGACTAAGAGGAAAACTTACAGAACTAAGAGAAGTAAATAAGCACTATGCAAAATTAGTTCTTACAGTAAGCAATCTTTATAATTCATTTTTAGAAAGACTTGTTCCAACAGAGATGCAAGGATATAACAAAGTTGCATCTAAAAATTCTTCTATTTTGGAAATAAGAGTATAACATGGCATCAATATTCAATGCACTCCATATCGGATATTCTGGGTTAAATGCGGCTCAAGTTGGGATTAATACTACCAGTCATAACCTCTCTAATGCTGAGAATGAAAATTATACGAGACAGCGCGTTGTTCAAGCAGCGGCTACACCGATATCACAGTATCCAGGACAGGTTGGAAATGGTGTACAAGTTACAGAGATTAAAAGAGTTTTTGATAATTTTGTATTTGATCGCTTTGTAAGTGTTTCCACTGATAAAGAGTTTAGTGACTATGAAAAAAGAAAACTAGAAGAACTTTCAACATACTTTCCAGAAATTGATGGAGTTGGTATCAAAACTGACTTACAAAACTACTATAACATGTGGCAAAGTTTTGCAGATAATCCTGATAATGATGCAATCAAACTAGCCCTTGCAGAGCAAACAAAAACGCTTTCACAAAGTATAAGCACTACACAAAATAAAATACTCAAGCTGCAATCTCAAATCAATGATGAGCTAAAAGTGACTGTTGATGAGGTTAATCGTTTAGCAAAAGAGTTAGCATCACTTAATATCTCTATAGATACAGCAGAAGCAGCAGGAACGAGTGAAGCAAATGATTTACGAGATAAAAGAAATGCGATAGAGCTTACTCTTGGAAAACTTATTGGTGCTGAAGCTATGACAGGGCAGATGCAGTCAAATACCCAATTCCATAGCCAGTCTAATACAAAATCAGGAAGTTATACTTTGAGTATCAATGGTTTTAATATCGTTGATGGCAATACATACCATCCACTTCATATTTCAAAAGATACAAATCCTAATGGATTTTATGAGATATCTTATGAGCGCCAAGATGGCGTTTTGATTCCTATGGAAGAGACGCTCAAAAAAGGTAAAGTGGGTGCTATGTTATCTCTTCGTGGAGGTACAATAGATACGACATCAGGAACACCTAATGATGGGGTAATTCAAAATACGATTGCACAAATGGATGCCTTTGCAAAAGGACTCATAGAATCTACAAATAATCTCTACGCACAAACACCTGTAACAAGAATGGACTCAAATCCTCTTCCACTCAATGGAAATGATACGTTGTTAAACTCAGGATTAAACTTTAAAGCGGGGAGTTTTGAAGTTGTTATCTTTGATATCGATGGAAATGAAGTAGCAACGAGATCCATAAACATCAATGCAGCTACAACTATGGAAGGATTACCAGGATCTAACTCGATTAAAGGTCAGATAGAAAATAAAAATATCGATGATAATAATGATGGTAACGCGAATAACGATGTAGATGATTATATAACTTTCACATGGGGAACACACATTACAGGTGGCAATGTTTTTGATCTTAGTATGGATGGAGTGAAAAAATCACAAGGATTTACTTTTGCAATTCGTGATACTAATATAGGTGATAACTTTTCAACAGGAACCAATTTTGCAGGGGTAACGGGGGTAAATACTTTTTTTGAGGGTGACAAAGCAACCGATATCAATCTAAGTACAAAATACCGCAGCAATCCAACACTTCTAAGTGCGGGAAAAACAACGATAGCAGGAGATAACCGCGTTGCTCTTGATATGATTCAAAATCAGTATGAAAAATATGATTTTAAAATTGGTTCACAAATTTTCAATACTACAACTTATGGCATGTTTGATACATTGGCAACACAAGTAGGCTCAGTAACAAATGCATCAATGTTTAAAAATGATGCGCTGAGTGCACAATTTCATGCAACACAAATGGAATTTTTTTCTATTTCAAAAGTGAGTATAGATGAGGAGATGACGAACCTTATCAAATTCCAAACATCGTATGGGGCAGCTGCAAAAATAATCACAACAATAGATCAGATGATGCAAACATTACTTGGGATAAAATCGTAAAAAGTATGCGACTTCCATATTTTAGTTTTGCTATTTTAGGTTTTGTTGTTTTATTTTCTTTTTTTGGTGGATTTATATATAGCATAGACCCTTATACTCTTAGTAGCGATGCTATTTTGGTAGCTCCTTCGTTTGAGTATTTTTTAGGGACAGATAGATTGGGGCGTGATATTCTTGCGCGTCTTATGGAGGGTGGAAAAATCTCCCTTATCATAGGTGTAGGAAGTGCCTTCATCGCTTCTGCTGTTGGGCTGATGCTAGGTGCGACTGCTGGATATTTTCGTGGCATAGTTGATAAAGGTTTTGTCGTAATAGTAGATTTGTTTCTCACATTTCCTACATTTTTCTTACTTTTAGCGCTAGTGAGCTATGTAAATGCTTCTGCACTTGTGCTTATTATCATTATATCTCTTACTGGATGGATGACCACAGCGAGACTTATACGCTCAGAGAGCTTTAAAATAACCTCAGAACCTTATATAAAAATACTAGCTATCGGTAAAGTCTCAAAATTCAAAATCCTTTTAAAATACTACGCACCACTCTTAGCGCCCATCTACTTTGTAAGCTTTACATTTGGAGTAGGCGGAGCGATTTTGGCAGAATCAGGACTTAGCTTTTTGGGGCTTGGAATAGTTCCACCACAAATGAGCTGGGGAACGATGCTAAGTGATGGCAAAGAGGTGATAGAAATAGCATGGTGGGTAAGCTTCTTCCCAGGACTTATGATATTTTTAGTGACATTTTCTCTTATAAATATATCAAACTTCTTACAACAACTCACCAATCAAAAGCAGATACAAAACTAGTAAATATTTATGACATGTCATACAAGTTAAACGTACCAAAGAGATTCTGCATCAAGTGAGTATATTTATACAATTTTTATTTATGACATATCATAAAAATCCAATTTATAAAAAACCAAATCAATAAGAGATATAATGTGATTCAAAATATTTACAATAAGTTTATATAAAAGAGATACAAATGATTTTAATGATTGATAATTATGATAGTTTTACATATAACATCGTGCAGTACTGTAGAGAGCTTGGCGCTGATTTAAAAATTGTGCGCAATGATGAGCTAAATATTGAAGAGATAGAAGCACTTCATCCAGAGAAAATTATCATCTCTCCTGGTCCAGCTTCTCCTGATGAAGCAGGTGTGACACTCGCTGTGATAGAGTATTTTCAAGATAAACTTCCGATTTTAGGGATTTGCTTAGGACATCAAAGTATTGCTCAGGTCTTTGGTGCAGAA
>JAVETY010000150.1:0-4188 GCA_034005815.1 Sulfurimonadaceae bacterium
TGCATTTGCAACAAGATTTTGAAGGTTATTAACCATCTCATTTTCTTTGTGTGAGACCTCTTGGATGCGATCGACTGTATTACTAATCATCCCTTTTAAATCAATAATAGTTGTATGGGTTATATTATCAATTGTTTTGTTGAGGGTTTTAGAAGATTCTACAATCTGGTTGTTTGAGCTCTCATTTTGCGCTTTCATATTTTGTAAAGCAGCCCCTAAAAGATTGATATTTTGCAATAAATCAGCCATTTTTGCTTCTACTATGATTTTACTGCGTGCATCAAAATTACCATTTGCAAAGCTTTTGAGTGTTGAGATTGCGTTATCTATATTTTTTTCAGAATGATCCAGCATATTATTCATACTATTACGTAAAACATGAACATAAGGAGTTTTGGAATCTGCTTCCACTCTACAGGAATAGTGCCCTTTAGAGACTTTATCAGCCAAAAGAACCATCTCTCCAGCAACCCTTGTATCATCAAGGATAGTTTTTTGATAGGTGGTTATTATTTTATTGAAATTTATCTCCGCAGGAGTTTTTGCCTCTTTGTTAATCATCACTTGATTTCTTTTAAACTCCATTGCTTCAATGAGTTGGAGTCTTTTTTGATTGAGTGAATCATTCGCTTTTGTATCATTGAGTAGATTTAAAAAAAGTGTTATACCTAAGATAATTCCAGACATGATTATATAGACAAGAGTAGAATCAGTTATGAAAAACGTTGCAATAAGGATGATAAATAAAATTGCGATAATTATATTTTTAAGTGTTTGGTTCATTTGTTGTCCTATCTTAATGTTTTATAAAGCAGTTCTGCTTCTTGAATCTCTTGAACAGATGCTTTACGTCTGCATGACATGTAGAGTATTGCCCCATCGACAGGATTTTTCATCGGATAGACTGTTGCAAAAACCCAATAAAAACCACCATCTTTGGTTTTGTTTTTAACATAACCTGTCCAGACTTTTCCACTTTTTATCGTTTGCCATAAATCTTTAAAAGCCGCTTTTGGCATGTCAGGATGGCGCACAACATTGTGTGGTTTTCCAACAAGTTCATCTAGAGTGTAGCCAGCTACTTTACAAAAATCATCGTTAGCAAAACGTATAATCCCTTTTTCGTCTGTTTGTGAGACTAGAAAATCATCATTTTTTAAGAGATATTCTTTCATTCAATTCCTTTTATGTTTCTCGTTAAACAAAAATAAGTAAACATTATAAAATACTAGCAGTTTTTACTGTCGATTGGTATGGAAAATATGTTATTTTACTTTCATTTTCTATATTATAGGATGCTTTATGTTACATATGTGTACATTAGATTAATTTAATCCTATTTTATGTACAATTGCGCTAATTATATTTAGGTGAATTGATGAGTAAAAAAGATTTGTACCGTCCCAATGTAGCCATGATACTTATGTCTCATGAATACCCCCAAAAAAAAGAGCTATTTATAGCACAACGCAATGATATGCTTGATATTTGGCAATTCCCACAAGGTGGGATAGACGAAGGCGAGGAGATAAAAGAGGCGCTTTTTCGTGAGCTAGAGGAGGAAGTAGGTACAAGTGAAGCAACTATTATTTGTGAGTATCCTGAATGGATTTCGTATGATTTTCCAGAAAATGTTGCGAAAAAAATGCGACCTTACAAGGGACAAAAGCAAAAATATTTTTTACTGAAGTTTGATGAAAATGCTAAAATAACTCTCGATACTGCTCATCCTGAGTTTAGTGACTATAAATTTGTCTCTATTGATGAAATTATGGAACATACGGCGCATTTTAAAAAGCCTGTATATGAGCAAGTGATATCTTATTTTAAACAAGAGGGTTATCTCTAAGGTGATAAAAGCATGACAATAGTACAAAAATTTGGTGGAACAAGTGTAGGTGACTTAGAGCGTATTCAAAACGTTGCAAGTCGTGTAGCTAAAACAAAGCAAGCTGGAAATGATGTTGTAGTTGTTGTTTCTGCGATGAGTGGAGAAACAAATAAGCTTATAGGTTATGCTGAGCATTTCTCTGCTACACCTTCTCGCGCAGAATTAGATATGTTGCTTAGTTCCGGAGAACGTGTAACAGCGGCACTTTTGGCAATCGCTCTCAATGAACTAGGACATGAAGCTGTCTCTATTAGTGGAAGAAAAGCGGGGATAGTAACCGATGGACTCCATACAAAAGCACGTATTGAAGAGATAGACCCAACCACTATGAAGGCAATCCTTAAGCAGGGTAAAATCATTGTAGTTGCTGGTTTTCAAGGTGTCTCAATCGATGGAAATGTTACAACGTTAGGACGTGGTGGGAGTGACCTCTCTGCGGTTGCAATTGCAGGTGCACTAAAAGCTGATTTATGCGAAATCTATACAGATGTAAGTGGAATATTTACAACCGATCCACGCATTGTGCCAAAGGCAAAAAAACTTGATATGATCTCCTATGATGAGATGTTAGAACTAGCGAGCTTAGGAGCAAAAGTGCTTCAAAACCGTTCCGTTGAGCTAGCAAAAAAGTTAAATGTTAATTTAGTAACGAGAACAAGTTTCACAGAAGAAGAGGGAACTTTAATAACAAAGGAAGAAAATATTATGGAAAAACCATTAGTAAGCGGCATAGCTCTTGATAAAAACCAAGCTCGTATCTCTTTGATGGGTGTCAAAGATAGACCAGGAATCGCTTCAGATATTTTTAACACACTTGCAAAGGCAGAAGTTAATATCGATATGATTATCCAAAATGTGGGGCATGACGGTTGTACAAATATCGATTTCACTGTTCCTATTGGGGATTTAAAAGATGCGAAAAAAGTGGTGAGTACTTTTATACAAAGTGGTGATATTAAAGCAGACTCTTACAATGATAGTATCTGTAAAGTTTCTATCGTAGGTGTGGGAATGAAATCACATACGGGTGTTGCTGCAAAAGCATTTACTGCTATGGCAAATGAAAATATCAATATCAGTATGATCTCTACTTCAGAGATAAAAGTTTCTATGGTTATAGATGAAAAATATGCAGAGCTAGCAGTGCGAAGCTTGCATGATGCGTATGAGTTAGATAAGTAATTTGATGCAAGATTTTGCACAATGGAGCTTAGATACCATTCGAGAAGAGGATGGAAGTCTTAGCTGGCTTGAAGAGCAACGTTTTGATTGGACGACTACAACGTTTCAAGCTCTTGAGCAAACACTCAGTGGTAAAACTATTATCCTTATCACTGATAAATCACATAAATGGCTTGAAAGCTATATATTGGGTAATATAAACGCTACTAATCAAGAGCGTCCACTCTTGCCTATTGTAAGTATCGATTCTATTTTTCACCATTACGATAGTGTAAGTAGCGGTGAGATGATAGATATCGTTGATGATATGATTTCACTCTCTTACAAAGATGATTATTTCTTTTGGTATATTGGTAAGGGTGCTGATAAACGTGCTGATATAGCAAAACGTAGAGATAACAGCTATTTTTGGATTTTTGATGAAAGCTTTCACAATGCCTTTACTCTCAAATCATACGATACACATTTATATGTAAAGCTTTTACAACTTTTTAGACTTTTCAATGCTTCTTTAAATGCAATGATGTTTGGAGAGATAGATGTTGGTATGTGATACTAAAAAATCACATATAGTTCTTTCCTCCAATATCGAAGAGGAGTTTGAGAAACTCAAAGAGATTCTCTCTCCTAGCAGAGTCGTTGGATTTATAAATGAAAAGTTCCTTATAGAAGATGCAAAAGCTGCAGTCGCAGAAGCCTACATCAGTGAATCAGAAACAAAATATATCATACTTGGAGCGTACGAGTTTACAAATATCTCCCAGAACTCTCTTTTAAAAGTGCTCGAAGAACCACCTCGCAATATAGAATTCATCATCATATCTCCTACAAAATCGGGTCTTTTACCAACTGTACGCTCACGCCTTGCAATTCGTAAAGGAACCATCACCCACGGGGTAGAACCACTTGAACTAAACCTTGCTAAAATAGGCTACAAAGAGGTTTTTGATTTTTTAAAAGAACATGCCAGAGATGATAGAGTCAAAGCACAAGATACAGTTGAAGCGCTCTATTACCGTGCTACAGTTGTAGATATGCTCATACTCTCTCTAAGACAGTTAGAAAATTTCGAGAAAGCATATAAACTTCTAGAACTAAACTCTAGACCACAAAGT
>JAVETY010000028.1:0-17584 GCA_034005815.1 Sulfurimonadaceae bacterium
CTCTATACATGGTGTGCGACAGCACCGCTTCCTTATGGGATGAATGAGCTTTTACTTTATGGATTGATTAAAAAAGAGCCCGCGAAACTTGTAAAATCACTCACTACACCTTTGTATATCCCTGAAGATGCAGATTATGTGATTGAGGGTTGGGTTGATACGAATGAGATGAAAATAGAGGGTCCTTTTGGAGATCATACGGGATACTACACACTTGCTGATCCCTATCCTGTGATGGAAGTGACGGCAATGACAATGCGTAAAAATAGAACCTATCTTGCGACTGTTGTTGGAAAACCACCTTTAGAAGATAAATATATGGGTTGGGCGACGGAGAGGATATTTTTTCCACTTATAAAAACTACAGCACCCGACTTAATTGATTATTATATGCCAGAAAATGGAGGTTTTCATAATCTTATTTTAGCAAAGATGAAAACTCTTTATAAAGGTCATGCAAAACAGTTTATGCATACTTTTTGGGGTTCTGGACAGATGAGTTTTGTTAAACATGCCATCTTTGTGGATGAACATGCTCCAAAACTTGATAATGATGAAGCTATAGCTACTTATATTTTAGATAGATTTACTCCAAAATCTATGTTTATAACAGAGGGGATTTTAGATGCACTCGATCACTCCTCCCCTGAAACACTTGTGGGTGGAAAATTAGGCATAGATGCAACGGCTGCTCATAAAGTAGAAGCTCCACATCTTTTAGGGGATGAAGAGTTATTTAATGCCATTAAAGAGCTTGTTCCTGATGCAACATCAATGCACCAATATATGAGACGTACCAAAAATCCTATCACTGTAATCACGGTTCATAAAACACAAAATATAAGAAAATATTTTGATGCTTTAATCCCTTTGAGCCCAAATCTTCGTATCGTTGTATTTGTGGATCAAGAGAAAAATGATGTGTTTAATCCTTATATGCTTTTATGGCGTGTGACAAGCAATATAGATGCACAAAGGGATATTTTTATCTCAGGTCTTATGGTTGGAGTAGATGGTACAAATAAAAACTCTTTTGATGGATTTACACGTGAATGGCCAGGAGATGTTGAGTGTACTCCATCTGTCATAGCTTCTTTAAAAGAGAAAGGGGTTTGGGATTATGAGGATGCACTTTTAGAAAAATTCCAAATGTAACCCCTATGGTATAACTTTATCAAATAAATATGGTATAAGGTTGGTATAAAGTTTGCTGATGTACTATCTAAGGTTAGATAACAACAAAAGGCGCTGAAGATGAACCATTTTTTTAAATACGCTTTGATAGTAGCTTGTTTCACAACGTTGAATCTTGATGCTGCAGTCTATAAAGGACAAAGGGAATATATCAAGCAGTGTGCCAGTTGTCACGGTGCAGGACAGGCATTTGTAGGAAAAAAATATACCTATGAATGGGAAGTACTAATGGAAAAAAAAGGAAGCCTCTTGCGACACTCCATTTGGAATTAAAAGAGGCAAAAACAAAAAAAGATAGCATGGAATATTTCGAGAATAAAAGATTTGAAAAAATGTCCAAACATCTTGAAGACTTTTGTAAAGAATATGCAAAGGATAGTGGCAACGTTCCTGCTTGTAACTAAAACAAAGAAGTGAGAGAATCTTTCTCTGCACTTTTTTACTTTCATCATTTTTATCCCTCTTTAATCGGCTTTTAACTACAATATCTTACTTTTTTTATGGGAGAAATTATGGATAAAATGTGGTCAGGTCGTTTTTCTGCAAGCGCTTCGAGCTTGCTTGACCAATTTAACGCTTCAATAATGTTTGATAGAAAACTCTACCAAGAGGATATCGAAGGCTCAATCGCACATGCTACGATGCTACAAAGGCAAGGAATCTTAACAGCCAAAGAGCTAGAAGAGATTGTGACCGGCTTAGCGCAGGTAAAAGCAGAGATAGAATCGGGCGAATTTGAGTGGAAAATAGCGGATGAAGATTTACATATGGCAATCGAAAAACGCTTAACAACACTTATAGGTGATGCGGGTAAAAAACTGCATACTGCAAGAAGTAGAAACGATCAAGTCGCAGTTGATTTTCGCCGCTATGTTTTACGTAAAAATTTAGAGCTCGTTACTGCTCTTAAAGCTTTAATGCAAGAGGTTCTAGTGGTAGCATCAAAGCATACGGAAACAATTTTACCAGGTATGACACACTTACAGCATGCACAACCAATTAACTTTGGTTTTCACTTGTGTGCATATCTTTCAATGTTTAAGCGTGATATCGAGAGATTTGAGAACTCCCATAAACGTAACAATATCTCTCCACTTGGATGCGCAGCTCTTGCTGGGACACCCCATAATATTGATAGAACTATGACAGCAGAACTTTTAGGTTTTTCTGATGTAAGTGTAAACTGTCTTGATACTGTAAGTGATAGAGACTTTGCGTTAGAAATTTTATTTAATATCTCTACACTTATGATGCATATCTCACGTCTGAGTGAAGAGCTCGTTATGTGGTCGAGTTATGAGTTTCAGTTTGTAGAACTTAGCGATGAGTATTCAACTGGTTCCTCTATCATGCCACAAAAGAAAAATCCAGATGTTCCAGAACTTTTACGTGGAAAAACTGGACGTGTATATGGTTCACTTATGGGGCTTTTCACTGTTATGAAAGGGTTGCCACTCGCTTATAATAAAGATACACAAGAGGATAAAGAGGGTGTTTTTGACGCAGTTGAAACGGCTGAAATATCACTTTTAATCTTAAAAGAAGCGATAAAAACGATGCAGGTAAAACCTCATAATATGAAAAAAGCATCTAAAATCGGACATTTAAGTGCAACTGATTTAGCTGATTATCTTGTAGAAAAATGTGGTATTGCTTTTAGAGAAGCGCACTTTATTACAGGAAAAGCGGTTGCTAAAAGTGAAGAGTTGGGAATTGATTTAAGTGATATAGAGTATAAATATCTTAAAGCGATTGATAAAAGAATAAACGAGGATGTATTAGAGTTTTTATCGATTGAACACTCTATGGATGCAAGAAAATCAGCTGGTGGAACTGCACGAGTGCGTACACAAGAGCAGCTTGATTATTTTAAAAGTTTTTTAGCGAGATAAGAGATGAAAATTACAGTAAGTCATAAAAATGATATGCAATTTCTTGCAAAAACTGAGAAATCTAGTTTTATAATCGATTGCCCAACAATCTCCCCTTTAGAGTATTTTCTCTCAGGGATTATCTCTTGTAGTGCAAGTGATATGGTACTTTTGCCTGAAAATCAAGGGAAGAAGATTACAAATTTAGTGGTGGAGGGGGAAGGTGTGCGCAATGAATCACAACCTAGAAAATTTAATGCGCTTCATCTTCTTTATAGTTTTGATTCAGATGCAGATGATACGATGGCATCACGCTGGGTTATGGCTTCTTTAGAAACCTATTGTTCCACTATAAATACGATTCGAGATACAACCAAGATAAGTTACACTATTGTGCATAATGGCGTGATGATCCGTGAAAATGAAGAGATGATTTCAGGTGGTGGTTCTGGGATTGATTTAGGCACAATTGAGTCTTGCCCTAGCTAAAAAATACCACAAGCCATTTATGGCATGTGGTAAAAAAGAGTATCTATTACTCTTCGTTAGATACCATAAATCTTATGGTATCCACTCATCCTCTGAGAAACTTTTTTTAGATAATGTTTAGGTTCATCAAAGCGTAAATCTTTGAGAAGTTTATTGTAGACTTCATCAGGTGAGAGGGCATTTATAAGCGGAGCTGCTTTTTTCATATTGTAGGTTTTCGTAAATGCCCATGCGATATTTCCAGCTCCTGTATTATACGCAGCAATTGCACAGTAAAGCCTACTATCATCATTTTTAATCTCTCTTAAATAATTATAATAAAGTATATGAAGATACGCAGCACCCATTGTGATATTGTTTGTACTGTTATAAAGATAATCTCCAGTAACTAACTTATCTTGTTTATAAAGAAACTTATATGTGTCTCTGCCTGCTGTTTTAGGAACAATCTGCATTAAACCATATGCTGGAACATGTGAACGTGCTTTAGGGTTAAAGCTACTTTCAGAGTGCATGATGGCAAAAACAAGTGGCATAGGAAGTTTACGAAGTCCACTTTGTTTTTTTACTTCATCATAATAATCTTTTGATTTTGTGACCATTGCATCTTCAGGCATCTTTACTGTCACGCTATAAATTTTTTGGTGTGGTACTTTTGTCGTAGGAGTTACCTTAATAGTCTCTTTAGAAATATGTTGTTGTACATAAGAATCTAGTTCTTTTTTTGAAGGTTTTGCTCCAAAAATAACCGTAGAGAGTATAGGCTCAGGTTTTACTTCTGCAGTGACTATCTCTGCTGGTTTTTTTATTTTTGAGAGCGTTTGCTCAAGTGGGTCGATAGCATCAAATTTTTTGGTATCAACACTTACCATAAGGGCGAGTTGTGCCTCTAGCTGTTTTTTTGCAGCTTCTGGTGACGCGGCTATTGTTTCAACAATAATCTCTTGATTTTTAAAATCTATATCAGTTCTTGTTTTTTTATCGGGTGTGTAGGTTACAAGCGATGTTTGTGTGGGCATTTTAGGATCTTCCCAAAATGCTCCAACCTCTTTTTTAAACCCTTCAAAAGCTTTCATCTGCGCTTTTTGGTAGGCTTCAAATGCTTCCTCTTGAGATTTTTTATAAACACCAAAAGATTCTTTACTCGTTTCAAAAGAGCTCATTTGTTGTTTGTTAAACTCTTCTGCCGTGAGTGCATAAGATGACGATATAACAGAAAGGGAAAGGAGTAATGATTTTATCATCCAAAAAGCCTCTTAAAAGTGACCCATAGGGTCTGAATCACTAAAATGACCCCATTTGAGTTTTGTACCACCCACAATATGAATATGAAGATGTTTTACCTCTTGCCCACCATTTTCTCCAATGTTAGTGATGAGACGATAACCACTTCCTAGTACACCCACTTTTTTTACCACTTCTTGGATAAAAGGGGTCATATTTGCCATAGTTTCTGCACTCACTTCACTAAAGCTATCAACGTGCAATTTAGGAATTACTAAGGCATGTAAAGGCGCTTTTGGATTAATATCATGAAATGCTAAAAACTCATCATTTTCTAAAATTATATTGGATGGTAACTCTTTATTGACTATCTTACAAAATATACACATATTTGCATCCTTTTTTTGGGTTATTGTAGCATAGATAGTTAGTGAAATCTTTAAAATGAAGCTAGATGTAAATTAATTTAGACTATAATCGCCGCTTTAAAGTCTATTTGATTTTTAGGGATATTATGTGTATGGAGACTCTATTTGAAAGAATGGTATAACGCAATTAATCAAGCACAAAACGTGGAGCGTCTCGAAGAGATTCGCATCGCTGTTTTTGGAAAAAAAGGTATTTTAGCAGAGCAATTTGCAAAAATGAAAAGTGCATCTGAAACAGAAAAAGCACAAATTGCGAAAGAGCTAAATCTGCATAAAACAGATCTTAATCATGAGCTCACGCAAAGAAAAATGATTTTACAAACTTTAGAGCTAGAAACAAAGATGAAAGCAGAAGCTATCGATGTAACTCTCTATGGCTCAACAAATGAAGCTGGAGCTTTGCACCCTGTGATGGAGACTATGGATAAAATTATTGAGTATTTTGCTTCCATGAACTTTGCTATTTATACAGGGAATATGGTAGAAGATGATTTTAACAATTTTGAAGCACTTAATCTTCCAAAATACCATCCAGCAAGAGATATGCAAGATACTTTCTATTTTAAAGATGAGATGTTACTACGTACACATACTTCACCTGTTCAAATAAGAACAATGATGAAAAATAAACCGCCGATTCGTATGATCGCACCTGGTGCCGTATTTAGACGCGATTATGATATCACCCATACACCGATGTTTCACCAAGTTGAAGGTTTACTTGTAGATGAAGAGGGCAAGGTCTCTTTTGCAAATCTCAAATTTATTTTAGAAGATTTTTTGAAATATATGTTTGGTGATGTAGAAGTTCGTTTTCGCCCTAGTTTCTTTCCATTTACAGAGCCTTCAACTGAGGTTGATATCTCTTGTGTTTTTTGTAAAGGCGAGGGGTGTCGCGTATGTTCTAAAACAGGTTGGTTAGAAGTTTTAGGATGTGGCATAGTAGATCCAAATGTTTTTAAAGCAGTAAAATATAAAAATGTAAGTGGTTACGCTTTTGGACTTGGCGTAGAGCGTTTTGCGATGCTTATACATCACATTGGAGACCTTCGTTCTTTATTTGAAGGTGATATAAAACTTTTGGAGCAGTTTCAATGATAATTACAAGAAGTTGGTTACACGAGTGGATAGATTTAAGTGATATAACAACAGATGTGCTTGTAAAAAAACTAAACTCTATTGGTCTAGAAGTGGATCGTGTACATAAATATACTATTCCAAATAAGATTATTTTCGGTCGTGTATTAGAGTGTATAAAACATCCAGAAGCAGATAAACTTAGTGTTTGTAAAGTAGATATAGGAACAAGTATCCGCCAGATTGTGTGTGGTGCTGCCAATGTTCGTGCAGGACTTGATGTTGCAGTTGCTACTATTGGTGCAGTGATGCCAGATGGTTTAGTGATAAAACCTGTTAAGCTTCGCGGTATTGAGAGCGAGGGGATGATATGCTCAGCAAAAGAGATTGGCATAGAAGATTGCCAAACGGGAATTTTAGAGATTGATAGCAGTGTAGGGCACTTTACCTTAGGGCAAGAGCTTTGTGAAAACCCTATCTTTAATGATGATCTTATCGAGATAGAACTTACTGCAAACCGTGGGGATTGTTTAAGTATTCATGGAATTGCTAGAGATTTAGGTGCTGCATACGATAGAAATCTAAAAGAGAATAATTTTGAAGATATGTATGAGGATAAACGAGTAGGAATAGGGCGTATACTAAGTCTCTCTTATGAGAAAGATTTAGGTGTAAATCTACGCTATAAAGCAGTCGATTTAAAAGAGCTTGAGCTCCCTTTTATTGTTCAACTACGTTTAGCACAAATCGAAGAAAAACGTCAATCAGAAGTAGAATCACTTTTGCTCTATGTAACACATAGTAGCGGCGTTGTATTAAGAGCGTATAATTATGATTTCTTTGCTGTAGAAAATGAAGCAATAGCTAAAATAGATCTCATCGAAGATGAGAATAAATTTGTAGCCGTGCGTGGTAAAGAAACAGCTTCTATCGTAGGGATATCTCAAGAAGATATTTCACGCGTAGATGATACAAAAACAACTATTCTTATTGAAGCGAGTTATATTCCACCTGATGTTATCTCAAAACAGATGGCTGCGTGTAAGATTGATGCTGGACCAACATACTATAGAACATCAAGAGGAAGTGAGCCTGAGCTTAATCAAGGACTTGGAATTTGTTTAAAACTTCTTGAAAAATATTCCTCTTCAGCTATTTATGGTGGCACTATAGAGATAAGTAATAGCTATGAAAATAGAGTTGTCACTGTGATGAAGAAAGAGATAGATGAGATAATCGGTGCGACTATAGATAAAGCAAAGATTACAAAAATCTTAAAAAATCTCGGATTTAACACCTCAAAATCTCAAGGAGATAATTTTGTTATCTCTATTCCGCGCTATCGCCATGATATTGTACATAAACAAGATATTGTTGAAGAGATTGTTCGTTTAGTAGGGATTGACAATATTCCTGCAAAACCTTTTATTTTCAAAGAAAGTAATCGTCTATTAGGGGATTACTTTCTTTTCAAAAAACGCTCTATTTATAGACAAAAAGCAGCTGCAACAGGTTTTTTTGAAACTGTGCACTTCGTTTTTGATGAAAAGAAAGTTCTAGAAGAGTATCAATTTAGTACTCTAAAAGAGGAACTAGAGCTGATTAATCCAATCGTCAATACTTTAGATACTTTACGTCCAACACTTCTCACAGGTCTACTCAAAGCTGCTGCACATAATGCAAATAATGGCTACAGCGCTATAAAACTGTTTGAAGTTGGTTCTGTGTTTTCACAAGAGCGCCAAGAAAGTTTAAAGATAGCATTTTTATGGAGTGGGGAAACAGAGAAAGATTCACTTTTAAATGGTGGCAAGCCTCAAGTGATAGATTTTGGTACATTTGTACAAAAAATCTCTAATATTATTGGTGCATTTGAACTTATTGAGCATACCCCAACACATAAACTAGCACATACGTATCAATGCGCGAGTGTTGTGATAGATGGAGTTGTTGCGGGTGAGCTTTTTAAAGTACATCCAGAAGTTGCTACAAACTATGATATTGACACTACATATATGTGTGAGCTTAATTTTAATGCACTTAAATTTGCTCTCAAATCAGCACATGTAAATTCTAAATATCAAGCGTCTTACAGAGATTTGAGTCTTTTAATCCCTAAAACTATGAGTTATAGTGCACTCAAAAATGTGATAGAAGCTAATAAAACAAAAGAGATGATTCGTTTTTATCCAGTGGATAATTATACAGATGAAACACTTGGAGAAAATCGAAGTTTATCACTTCGTTTTGTACTCCAATCCTATGAAAAAACACTTGAAGAGGAAGATATCACTTCTGCAATGGATACAATCCTTGAAGCATTAAAAACAGATTTAGGAATTGGTTTACGATGAAAAATATAAAAATCTCTGCTACAAAAACTTTTTCGATCTCTTTGTCTGATATAGCCTCTGATAAATCAATATCTCATAGATGTGCTATGTTCGCAATGCTAGGCAGTGGTACAAGCACGATTAGTAATTTTTTGCGTGCTGAAGATACGATGAGTACTCTAGAAATAGTAAAACACCTTGGTGCAAATGTAGAAGATGATGGGGAGATTATCACTATTTCTTCAGATGGTATCAAAGAGAGTAGTGAGATTTTAGATTGTAGAAATTCAGGAACAGGGATGCGACTTTTTTGTGGACTTTTAAGTTCAGCAAATGGTCATTTTATACTGACAGGTGATGCATATCTACGTCGTCGTCCTATGAAAAGAGTAACAGAACCCTTGCGTGCTATGGGCGCACAACTCGATGGTAGAGAAAATGGTGATTTAGCACCACTTAGTATTCGAGGAAGCTCTTTAAAAGCATTTGATTACATAAGCGCTATAGCCTCTGCACAAGTAAAAAGTGCCATGATTTTAGCTGCTTTGCGTGCGGATGGCATATGCCGTTATACTGAGCCAGAACTTTCACGTGATCATACAGAGCGGATGTTAAAAGGGATGGGTGCTGATATAAAAGTAGATGGGCTTACAACCACAATAACACCAACAAATAAACTTCTTTCACCTCTCTCTCTTCGTGTACCAGCCGATCCATCAAGTGCTTTTTTCTTTGCAGTTGCAGCTGCTATCACTCCAGGTGCAGATGTGATTTTAGAGGGTGTGACACTCAATCCTACGCGTATTGAAGCATTTAAAGCTTTAGAGCGTATGGGAACAAAGATAGAATATATTCTTAAAGAAGATAAATATGAGCCTATAGGAGATATCCATGTACGATATGCCCCACTTCAAGCCATTGTAGTGGAAGATAATATCTCTTGGCTTATAGATGAACTCCCAGCACTTTCTATTGCTTTTGCATGTGCTAATGGTGTGAGTGTCATAAAAAATGCAGAAGAGTTACGTGTCAAAGAGTGCGATAGAATTACAACTGTAGTGGATGGGCTTATGGCATGTGGCATTGAAGTAGAAGAGGCAAAAGATGGATATAGTGTCAAAGGTGGCACACTCCATTTCGCAAGAGTAAAGAGCCATGGAGATCATCGCATAGCTATGAGTTTTATGATAGCCGGGCTTATGTGTGGTATGGAAGTAGAAGATGTTGATTGTGTCAATGCTTCATTTCCAAATTTCTTTGAAATACTTGCAAGAATTACGAAAGTAGAGAATGTTTAAATGAAAATAGAACTCGCTGAAAATTATGGATTTTGTTTTGGTGTGAAACGTGCAATTAAGATCGCAGAGGAGAATAAAAACTCCGCTACTTATGGTCCTTTGATACATAACTCTAAAGAGATACAAAGACTTGAACGTGATTTTCAAGTGGGATTGGTGGAAGATTATAAAAGTTTTTCTGCAGGTGATAAAGCGGTGATTCGCACCCATGGTATTCCAAAAAACGAGTTAGAATATTTACATGAAAATAAGATTGATGTTGTCGATGCAACGTGTCCTTATGTAACAAAACCACAACAAATTTGTCAAGAGATGAGTGAGAAAGGGTATGATATTATCATCTTTGGAGATGCAATACACCCCGAGATAAAAGGGGTACAAAGTTACGCAAGTAATGGGGCATATGTGGTGAATACTCCAAAAGAGCTTGAAGGTATAAAACTCAAAGAAAAAATAGCTCTTGTGGCGCAAACAACTCGAAATATTGCAGAATATTTAGAAATAGCAAATTATCTCATCCCTCGATATAAAGAGGTGCGTGTTTTTAATACTATTTGTAATGCAACATTTGAAAATCAAGAGGCAGTTTCTAAGCTTTCAAAAAAATCAGATGTGATGATTATTATTGGTGGAAAAAACTCATCTAATACAAAACAGCTCCATGCCATAGCAAAAGTAGAATGCCCTGATACACACCATATAGAAGATGAAAAAGAGCTTGATTTTTCTTGGTTTGAGGGTAAAGAATATTGTGGCATAAGTGCGGGTGCTTCTACTCCTGATTGGATTATACAAAATGTTCTTATTAGAATAAATGAGTATCTAACTCAAAAAAAATCTTAAAAAATCTTCTAAAAATCTTCTAAATAGGAGCCAGAAATGGCTCTAAATCTTTCAATTTTGATTTCAATTAATATAAACGTAATCATTTCTTAGATACAATCACGTCAATTTTTATGTAACAGAGGATAGGTTATGGCGTTTGATCACGAATCATTTGAAGAAGAAGAAAGTTTTGCAAAGCTCTTTGCAGAGAGCGAAAAACAACAAGAAACAAGTCGTATAGTAGAGGGTGAAATTGTAGAAATCCAAGTGGATGAAAACAGAGCTTTAGTTGGTGTTGGTGACAAATCAGAAGGTATTTTAAGCTTAGAAGAGATAAGCGATGAAGATGGAGTTCTGAAGTTTAACGTTGGTGATAAAATCAAAGTTATGATTACGGGTTATTATAATGAGCGCCCAAAAATTTCATACAAAAAAGTTTTGGAACAACAAAAAACCATCGATTTTATAGCTGCACACAAAGATGACTTTGAAGAGTTAGTTATCGAAGGTATCATCACTAAGAAAAATCGTGGTGGTTATGTAGTTGAAGCGGATGATGTTATGTTCTTCATGCCACGCTCTTTAGCTGCATTCAAAGATAATGAAGAGGTAGTAGGTCGTAAAATCAAAGCACAAGTTGTTAAAGTTGATGAAGCAGAAAACTCAATTGTAGTTTCTCGTCGTAAACTGTTTAACGAAGAGCGCAAAAAGAAAAAAGAAATTATTGACAAACTTATGGAAGATGGTGCTCTTATCGAAGGTACAATCAAAAAAATTACAAGTTATGGTATGTTTGTAGATGTTGGTGGTGTAGATGGACTTGTTCATTACAACGAAATCAGCTACAAAGGACCTGTGAATCCATCAAAACTCTATAAAGAGGGTGAAGTAGTAGTTGTTAAAGCTATCTCTTATGATAAAGATAAACGTCACCTTTCACTTTCAATTAAAGCAGTTCAAGAAGATCCTTGGCAAGAGGTTGAAACTGAACTAGATGAAGGCGATACTATCACTGTAACAGTTTCAAATATTGAAGCGTATGGTGTGTTTGTTGATTTAGGAAACGATATCGAAGGGTTCTTACATATTTCAGAAATTACTTGGGATAAAAATGTAAAAAATCCAGGAGATTACTTAACTGTAGGCGAAGAGATTGACGTTGAAGTGATTGAGATAAATCCTAAAACTCATAAACTACGTGTTTCTCTCAAAAGATTACTTCCAAAACCATTTGATGAATTCTTGAAAAACCACAATGAAGGTGATGTAGTTACAGGTGTTGTAACTTCACTTACTGATTTTGGTGCATTTGTTCGTATCGCTGGAGTAGAAGGTTTACTACACAATCAAGATATCTCTTGGGATAAAAATGTGAAATGTAAAGACCTTTTAAAATCAGGCGATGAAGTAGAAGTTAAAATTTCTAAAATTTCTAAAGAGGATCAAAAAATCTCTTTAAATCGTAAAACTTTGTTAGAAAGCCCAATTGATACTTTTGCTGCAACACATAAGGTCAATTCAATTATCAAGGGAACAATCCGTGATATTAAAGAATTCGGAGTATTTGTTTCTTTACAAGATGGTGTAGATGCACTTATTCGTGATGAAGATTTAGCACCACTTACAAAAGAAGAGCTTGTAATCGGAGAAGAGATTGAAGCTGCTATTGCAGTAATTGATACACGCCGTGATCGTATCCGCTTATCTGTTAAAAAACTAGATTATATTAAAAATCAAGAGCTACTTGATGAGATTAATGATACACAAGCACACTCTTTGGGTGACTTGATCAAAGATCAATTGAAATAAGCTACAATGCAAAAGATTTTAAAATGGTTTGCTCCGATTCTTACAATCGGAGTTGCTGTTTTTATTATCTTTTTTTTAGTATCTATCAATACTCACGAAAAAATTAATGAGTCACAACCTTTGGTTTTGCAAGAGACTATTCTTGAACAAAATCCAAAACAAACATGGCTCGATAATTTTTCACAAACAGAAAAATTAGGGTATTTTTATCCTGTAAATGAGGTTTATATTCAAGTAGATCTCAAAGAAAAAATAATTAAAGAAACTACCTACAAACTATCTGCTTCTCTTTTAGATCCCTATCAAGTATTTTGTTTAAAAGAAGAGTTAAAACAACACGGTTTGCGGTACTATCTCAAAAGAGATAGTAAAAAAGTGGAATTACTTATTTTTTCTACCGACAAAGCTAAGCTCAGTGCATTAGTTAATGTATTAAAAAATTATCAAATTTCGGCGCAAATCGTGCCATATAAAGAGGATGTATAATGCAAAAACAAACAATTGTAGTATGTGATCATATCCATGAAGCTGGTTTAGAGATGCTACGAAAAGATGAGTCTATCAACTTTATCATGGCAGCAGATGTTGATAAAGTAGCTCTATTAGATATTATCAAAGATGCTGATGTTGCAATTACAAGAAGTTCTACGGATGTAGATGATAAGTTTATAGCAGCAGCAAAAAAGATGAAAGCTATTGTTCGTGCTGGTGTTGGTGTTGATAACGTAGATATTGAAGGATGCTCTAAAGAGGGTATCATCGTTATGAACGTACCAACCGCAAACACTATTGCAGCAGTAGAACTTACTCTTACTCATATGCTTTCATGTATGAGAATGTTTCCTTATTCTCATAACCATCTTAAGCTAGATCGTGTATGGAAACGTGAAAAATGGTACGGATATGAGCTTAAAGGGAAAAAACTAGGTGTGATTGGTTTTGGAAATATAGGCTCACGTGTTGCTATTCGTGCAAAAGCTTTTGAGATGGATATTGTCGCATACGACCCATATGTACGTCCTTCTAAAGTGACTGATCTTAATATGACATACACAACGAATTTCGAAGATATCTTGGCATGTGACATTATTACGATTCATACACCAAAAAATCAAGAAACAACTGGGATGATAAACGATGCTGAAATCGCAAAGATGAAAGATGGCGTTGTACTTATTAACTGTGCTCGTGGTGGTCTTATAAATGAAGAAGCACTTTATAGAGGTCTTACATCAGGTAAAATACGTTTTGCAGGAATTGATGTTTTCGATAAAGAGCCAGCAACAAATCATCCACTTTTAGATTTAGATAATGTAACAGTATCTCCACACCTTGGAGCAAATACTTTTGAATCTCAATACAATATTGGTGTTCAAGCAGCGCAACAAGCTATCGAAGCGGCAAAAGGGATTGCATATCCACATGCCATGAACCTACCAATTGATGAGAGCACTATCCCTGCTTTTGTAAAACCATTTTTAGAGATGGGACAAAAGATTGGATTTATGGCTTCACAAATGAATAAATCAGAAATTCTCTCTATTAAAGTAAGTGGACAAGGTGAGATTGCAGAGTATGTATCAAGCCTTGCAACATTTGCAACGGTTGGAGCAATTAGTCATAGTACTGGTGATACAATTAATTATGTAAATGCAGAATTTATAGCAGCTGAAAAAGGTATTAAAATAGAGTCTGAAGCACTTGGTGATTCTAAAGTATATAAAAACCTTATCACTGTAAAACTCACTACATCAAAAGGTACAACATCTATCTCTGCAACTATTTTTGATGATAATGTACTTCGTATTGTAGAGCTTGATGGTTTTGATATTGAAGTGGCTCTTAAAGGGGATATGGTTCTGTTTAAAAATACAGACGTTCCAGGAGTTATTGGAAAAGTTGGAAGTGTTTTAGGAAATAATCATATTAATATTGCAGACTTCTCTCTTGCTAGAAATAATAAGTCACAAGCATTAGCTGTGATTTTAGTAGATGATCTTGTAAGCGAAGTGGCTCTTAAAGAGCTTGCATCTTTGGAGGCTTGTTTAAGCGTTAAATACGTTCGTCTTTAAAACTACATTCTTTGGCATGTATCATGCCAAAGAACTCTCTCTTTTAGCTCTCTATATAATTCTTTATCGTACTATTTAAAACAGTAAGTTTCTCTTGAAATGGGTTAATATATTCAGGAAGCATATCAAACTTTTTAAAGATAAGTTTTTGGTGGATATCAAACATCAAATCATGCAGTTCATTCGCCCCAATAGAGCCTGCGAGCCCTTTAATATCTAAACATAACATACGCACCTGTTCATAGCGATAATCATGAATAAGCTTTTCAAAAATTTTGGCACTATTTTTATATGTTTCATAAAATTCACGCAGTATCTCTTTGTAGAATTCTTCACTTCCATTTGCTTTAGCAATCCCTTTTTCTCTGTCAAGCCCCTCAAATGTGAGTTTTTTTGGCTTTTCTTCATGTAACATCTCATCTGTTTGCTGCAAGAACATATCTAGTGCAGTAAAAAGCTCTGCTTTGTGAAGAGGTTTTGCTAAATGTGCATTCATTCCAACTTCAAACATCTTATGTATCTCATCTGGAGAGGTAAGGGCGGTAAGTGATATGATGGCAACTTTATTGTAACTGCTATCTTGACGGATAATCTTTGTAGCTGCATATCCATCCATCTTTGGCATGTTAATATCCATAAGAATCAAATCATAATGTTTTTCGCGTGCTAAAAATTCTAAACACTCTTCACCATCGTTTGCTATATCTATCTGCATCAGTGAGTGTTTAAGCACTCCAGCAACCACTTTTTGATTTATCACATCATCTTCTACGATTAATATTTTTGCGCCTTTAAAAAGTGCAAAGGTTTCGCTTGTTACATCAGGTGTTTTCTCAAAACTTTCAGTATACGTTTTAAGGTGTGTTGCACTACGCTTAGAGCACGCTATTTGTTCCTCTTGAGGAAGATATATTCTTCTTAAGAGCATTAAAAGAGATTCACGCGTTGTTGGTTTAAAGAGTTTAAAGTCTGCATCTTTTGTGTAGTAATGGGTATTTGTTTTACTTAAATAGTTACTAAGAGCTAACACTTTTGCATTTTTATAGGTTGGGATTTTTTCTAGCTGTTTCATCGTCTCTGCACTAAAAAGTTTTTCATCCATAGCGATAATATCAAAACTTTCAGTCTCTCTCATCTGCTGTAAAAATTCGCTAGGTTTTATCACCATCACATTGTGCTTATACGTTTCAAGCATCGTTTTAAGTGCTTGTGCATAATCTGTATTTGTATCTACGATAGCGATATCTTTCCGTAATAATCTTGTATCTAAATCATCTTGAAGAATGATTTCAGGATGGACAAATGCCATAGAAAATAAAAATTCTATATTTCCTTTTATATCGTTTCTAGCAATAAGTTCACCTTCCATAAGTGATGCCAACTCTTTTGCTACAAAAAGCCCTAGTGAATCGTAACTATCATTTGATTCATTGTAAATAGCCTTAAATAAAGAAGTGTCTTTTTCTATATCTCTTTTGAGATTTGTCTTCACAAAAAATGTAAGCTCATAGTTGCGCTCAAATCCACGGGTTTTTGAAACATGGAGTACAAGCTTTGTAGCTCCTTGTTCTACTGTGTAATCCATTATATTATAGAGAATTTTACTAATCTTTAACGTATCACCGATAAGCTCCCCTGGAATATTTTTATCTACTGCATAGGTGAGTTCGAGATTTGTAGTTTCGAGATTTTTGCTTAGAAAACCTGTAAGGTCATTGAGAAGATTATCAAGTTTATAATTATTAGGAGATATAGTAACGCGCTTTGATTTTAAACGTAAAAACTCTATTAAATCGTTTGCCATATCAAGAAGTTTATATTCGCTTTCTATAACAGAGGATAGTTCCTCTGTTATCTCATTTTTTTTGATTTTATTTGCAATTGCTGTGGTGCCTCCAACAGCTTGTTTTACCATGGAGAGTATTTGTTCACTCATACTAGCAACCATTTGGGTTTGTTTATCTTCAAGCTCTTTACTTGTTTGTTGTATCTTCTCATAATCTTTTTTGATTGTTTTGATGCGTGATGCAGCAAAAATAAGAGAAGCAACACCAGCTATTGCAATAGAAAAAGCGATAATGTAAAGACCACTGAGTGAAGATGCATCTGATGCGAGCAATTCTGTATGAAATAATAGAAACAAAGAGAACCATACCATAGAGCGTAAAGATTTCATTTTATAAGCCTTATCTTATTTTAAAAGATTAATTGTAGCGAAAAAGTTTATATTATGAAAATTTTATTTAACAAATTTGATTAGATATATATAAATAATTTAAATTAATTATTTATAGTTGTTTTTTACTTTTTAATTGATATTCGATACGCTTTTTTTTCTTTCTATCTCCCATCTATAACCACTTAATTTTCCATTTTTTGCAATCACTCTATTGCATGGGATAAGAAAGGCGATATTATTTTAGCTAAGGCGTTGGCTACGGCTCTTATAGCCTTTTGTATATTAAAATACTCTAAGAAAAACTATTGTAAAACTGTTTTGCAGTTCTTGCACTTTTACTCGCTCTTGCTTGTGCAAACTGGAGTGCTTGTTTGTGTAAAAGGTCTCTATCGCCACTATAATCTTTAAAGTAATTATCTACTACTAAAAGATATTGCTCCTCATCTCCGTGATAAAAAGAGAGCCATAACCCAAATCTATCGCTGAGAGATATTTTTTCTTCGACGCTATCACTATAGTGTATCTCACCATTACGTCCTACAGATGTACCCTCATTATCACAATGGTACTCAGAAATAAGATGTCTACGGTTTGACGTTGCATAGATTTTAAGGTTTTTTGGTGGAGCCTCTATGGAACCTTCAAGAATTCGTTTGAGCCCTTTATACCCTTTTTCACCCTCTTCGAAAGATAAATCATCACAAAAAATTATAAATTTATAGGGCAAGTCTCGAATCATATCTGCTATCTCGATAAGGTCATCGAGGTCATAGATCGGAAGAGCG
>JAVETY010000029.1:0-17548 GCA_034005815.1 Sulfurimonadaceae bacterium
GTATGTATAGTGTACGTTATATATTCACTTGATGGTGTGCCTGTATAGATTTTATGATCTCTTTTAGGCTTTTTTCTTTTAAATTTATTCTTTGGTTTTTTAGGAATATGATATGTTTCAGGAGGTATATTTTTTGGATCTGCTTTAGCGCTAAACTGTTTATAGTGAAGTTCTTCAAATCCTAACGCTGAGTTGTCAGAATGTATATTTAGCACTAGATACTTAGGCTTAGCTCTTTCATCGTCTCCTAGGTATATGTATGAAGCGTATATATCAAAAGATTCTTTTATTGGTAACTGTGCTTTTATAGGCTGATACTCAAACTTTTCATTTAAAGATTTTTGATTTGATATATATCTAAGTCTTGCTTTTGCAAAAGTGTTTCCTATAAAACGACATAAAAATGGCAGGTCTTTTTTTCCTGCTTTCTTTTTAATATGCAGTTTTACAACAGTTCCTCCATTTACATTTTTTTCACTACTACTAAAACTACCTTCATAGTATAGCTCTCCTAGAGTCCCACTCATGACGGCATGTTTCATAGATGAGGATAGGAAGTAAAACCTATTTGCTATCGTATAGCACAGCAGGATAAGTGTACAATCATCTTGTTCTTCCACATGGGCGTATTGTCTCAGGAGGTACTTACTTACATCTTTATAATCTATAATGTTTTTAGCTTCCTCATCGCTGATAATACTTGATAAGCGAACAAGATTTATAGTACCGTTTTTATTTACACTAAACTCACTTTTGAGCAATGTTTTATTCTGACCGACATGTTCACCATCTGTGTAAATATGACCAACTTTATACTTATATCGCATCATTTCTGGAGCAATAGGTACTGATCGAATTTCACCAGTTTTTATATTTCTGAAGATTGCTTTGTAGTAGTTTGGATGTTCTTTGATATTGATGTCAGTAACTATGACAAATTCAAAAGGTTGGTTGGGAAATTTTGAGAAGAAGTCGAGGATTGTTGCATTGTTTTGAACCAATCTTCAATCCTCCAGTAACATTTATTATTGTCGAGTAACTTTTGTTCTTGTAAATGATAATTATGTTCTATAATCCGCATTGATTTTCACATACTCATAACCTAAATCACATCCATAAGCTGTGAATGAACCACTTGATATTCCTAAATCACACGAGATAATAAAGCGTGGTTTTTGCATCACTTTTGCAGCGTCTTTTTCCATATCTGCATCAAAAAGAAGACTTCCTCTATCATAGACACATAAATCATCAAATGAAATACTTAACTTCTCTTCATACGCTTCTACGCCACTCGCACCAACTGTTGAAGCGATACGTCCCCAGTTTGGGTCTTCTCCAAAGAGTGCTGTTTTGACAAGTAAAGAGTTAGAAAGTGCTTTTGCTACTATCTCTGCATCTGTATCATTTTTGGCACCTGTGACTTTATAGGTAACGAGTTTTGTTGCACCCTCACCATCACGCACCATCTCTAACGCTAAAAAGTGCATAATCTCATAAAGAGCTTTTTCGAATGCTTCTTTATTGTATGCCCCACTTTTTTTATTGCTTAGTAGTAAAACCGTATCGTTTGTAGAAGTATCTCCATCCACACTTGCAGCATTAAAAGTTTTTGGAGTGATAGCATCGAGTGCTTCTTGCATTTGTTTTTTACTGATGTCAGCATCTGTCGTGATAAAACAAAGCATCGTAGCCATTGCAGGATTTATCATCCCAGCGCCTTTTGCCATCGCACCGATAGAAAAACTTTTACCACCTTCCAGTTCAACACGAAATGCTATCTCTTTACTAAAAGTATCTGTTGTCATAATAGCTTTTGCTGCGTTATGTGGATTTTTTTGTTTTAAATCAAAAAGCCCCATACCGTGAATAATTTTTTCTTTTGGAAGACGTACGCCGATAACACCAGTGGAACTCATCACAGGATTTATCATTCCAGTAGGCGCAAATGAGAGTACCTCATCGATATCTGCAATCCCAGCAGGTCCTGTCATAGCGTTTGCATTTCTAGAGTTTATCACTACAAAGTTTGTTTGAAATTCACCCTTTGCACGAAAGTGTCTTATAGGTGCTGCACACATCTTGTTTGTTGTAAATACAGAAGCTACTTCACATGGCATGTCACTATAGATAAATGCCATATCTTTTGCATTTTCTTTTTTGAGCCCTGCATGGATACCATCAGCAAAAAAACCATCTGCTGCGCAAACACCATTATCATTTTGAATCAATTTATACATATCTTAATTCCTTTGGCTTTTCTCTTCTTTGTAAAAGTTCTCTCGTTGTATTGATACCTGTTTGTGTTCCTACAAGGAGAAGTTTTGACTCACTTGTAATGAGAACATCACCCTTTGGCATCGCCATAAATTTACCATCTTTTTTTGTAATTCCGACAATAGAAGTATTGGTTATATCTCGTATATGCGTTTCACGCAGTTTTTTGAGTACTACCCAGCTATATTTTGGAATCTCTATCTCTTCCATTGTGAGTGGATTATCACTTTTATATAAAAATTCTTCTATAAGATTTTCCATATCAGGACGAGCTGCAACTGCGCTTACTCTTTGAGCTGTTAGACGTGTTGGAGAGACGACAGTATTTGCTCCTAATTTTTTTAGTTTTTCTGTATCTGAACTATTTTCAGCACTAGAAATAATATAATATGGACGTGGCAGATAATGTTCTCTCTCAAAGAGACGTACAGAAGCGATAAGTGCGATATTGTCAGAGATGGAGCGTGAAAGTGTTATAAGACCTTTTGCGGAAGCAAGATGCGCTTTTAACATACTTATCTCTGAGTGCGGTTCTGCTTGGAGATAGTTTGGATATTTATATTCTATCGCCCATTGATGGATCTCTTCTCTTGGATCTATAACTACAAAAGGGATATGGTTTTGTCTTAACTCTTGCGTTACTTCAAGTGTGTACTCATTGTGGTAGCAAACAACAAAATGTTTTTTCAACCTTGCTATCTTATACAGCATCTTTCTCTCCTTTAGAATCCGACTCAGTTGCCCTTTTCTCACAACCTCAACTACGATACCCACAGAAGTTGTAAATACTGTAAACCCTAAAATAATCAAAGTAACTGTAAATATTTGTCCTAGAGGAGAAAACTCCCCCTCCTTCATTGCACCAAATCCAACTGTTGTAAAGGTATATCCAGCTTGAAATATTGCATCCATAATGGAATAATCTTCAATATAATAAAATCCAAGCGTTCCAATAAGGATGCACATTTGAACAAGTATAAGTGGGGTACGAAATGGGAGAAGTTGAGCATAAAGCTCATCATTGAGTGTGATGTGAGGTTTGGGAGTGACCTCCCAATGGAGGAATTTACGAATCCTTGATAAAAGATTCAATCAATTCCCCTTAACTTAATAGTCTTTTTTAAGTGTGCGTAGTTCTCTTGCAGAAATTTTTATTTTCTTCGTACTACCATCATCTAGTGTAATACGCACAGTTCTTAAGTTAACTAAAAAACGACGTTTTGTTCTATTTTTTGCGTGAGAAACATTGTTTCCTGTCATCGGCCCTTTGCCGCTAATAGCACATCTTCTTGCCATATGAGCTTCCTTGTGTAGGTTTTAAAGTTGCGAATTATACCAACTAAAAGCAAAAGTGCAACTTAATTTATCTATTTTATAAATATAAATAGATTGGTTTTTATTCGATGGGATAATTATAGCATTTAGATAGCTTTTATACATTTAAAGTTAGAATACATGTAATATAGAGATTTTTTACAATGGATACCATATTGATAACAAAACAAGAAGTAGAGAGTTACATCGAGAAGATTCCTCCTAGTGGTGTAGCACTTAAACAAACATTGCTATTTTTAAATGCAGGTGAACTTACAAAAGCTGCAAAAATAGCAGAAAGTGATATTGCACTTAAGTCATATCTACGAGGGATAGTCAATAAACCTATCTACGGATTTCAATCAGAAGTGAAAGAGATAGCACAAATCTTTGGTATCTTAGGAGTTGCACGATCTCAGCAAACTGTCTATAACTATATGATTTCTCTTTTATCACCAAAAAAATGGGTTTTATTTAAACTCAATAGTTCTTCATTTTTAGAACTTCAAGCCTCTTTATCAAATGGATGGAAAACAGTACTAGCACATCTTGAGATAAACGATAAGGATATCGAAAGTGCTGTTTCCCTTTTGCCTGCGAGTATCATTGTTACCGAAGCACTTTTTTGTACGAAGCTTGATGATGTTAAGCTTTTACGAACTACAAAAGCACTTGATTACAACACTATACTACAACGTCTTTGCCAAATTGATCTCTTTGATATATGTGAACAAATAGCAAAGAAATGGGATATGCCTCCTACTGTCGCCTTGATAGTTCAAGGTGCTTCAGGAGTAAAACCCATAGAAGATGAACAAAATGCACTTTTAGCAAAATGGATGCATCTTCTACTTTTCTATGAACTCTCAAAGCCTTTATTTATCGAAGCAGGTTTAAATGATTTTGTAGATTTTCAAATAGAATTTGTAGATACTATTTATGAAGATTTTGCAAAGCTAATGGAGATTGCATGAGACCCGTTGTTGCAGGTGGCATAGCTGTTTTTTATCCTCAAGGTTTTTTAGATGGGATAAGCTCTCAAGCAATACTCACCCTTGATGATATAGAATCAACTGAAAATCTCAAAGTGGAAATGGTGCTCGTATCTTTAAAAAAAGTGATTTTTTTTAATCGTAATGGTTTAGATATCTTTATAAAGATGTTTATACGTGTACGTGCTAAAAATCTAGCCACTGTTGGTTTTTGCGATGTCGATAAAAAGAAATATGATGCAATCCTCAGGTTTTATGAAAATAATCTCAATTTCTCAATCTTTAAATCAAAAGATATAGCAGCACTTTTTGCGACAAATTTTAAAAATAAACAAAAAAAAGTCCTCATCTACAGTGATGATAAATCGCAACGCTCTGCTATGGCCATAGAACTTCATGACAATGGACACAATCCTATCATTGCACAAACAAAAGAAGATTTTCTAAAAAAAAGTGAAACGAAAGATATTTATGACCTTATTGTTACAGAAACATATCTTGGACAAATGGGGCAGAAAATTGCGAGTAGAGTCACCGGTAATGCTATTATTTATACGGTCTCCTCTTTTTTAGATAGTGAAATTGGTAGCACTTTTAATATTATCTATCATAACAACTCTCTCAATGTTGGTTTTAGAATCTTTATCTTTGATGCGTACAAAGTAATATCAATCAACGTACATGCCTTGAATTTTTTCTCCAAACTTGCCTCTTCTGCTGCTGAGTATGATGCAACGATATGTTTCGTGGGAATGACATTTGAGAAAACTCCCCTTAGCTTTAAAGAGACGCTCGAAGATGCAGGAATTATGTTTTTTGATCAAATGGATGATATCTTGCACAACAAAGAGTTGCTCCATGAACTAGGTGGTTCAGGTCCCACTACAGTGAAACAAAAGCGAACTATAAACAAGGCAGTCGCAAGTGAACTTCCGCGCTTTATAGATGCAACCGTTTCTACTATAGAGATGATGACAAATGCAAAAGCGATAAAAGAAGCAGCCAATGTAAACAGTATCAAAATACCAAACAAACAAGATAAAATTGCAAGTTCTATTGGTTTTTATGGTGATATAGATGGGATGGTGATTTTAGTTTTTCCTCAAACTATCGCAAAAAAAGCGTGTGAACTTCTTATTGGTGAGCATACAGATGATATAGAATTGATTTTAGATTCACTTGCGGAGCTTGTCAATATTGTAGGTGGAAAAGTAAAAACCCTCCTCTCCGATCACCATATAAAAGTAGATATAACCTTACCTCGAACCTACCATAATATTGAAAATCTCTTAGAGATTATCGAGCATAGAAAAGGTGTACAGGTGGATCTTTCATTTGATGATGATAAATTTTTATTTTTTCTTACAAGATAAAAGGCACATCTTATTTCTAAAGAAGTACAATTCGCTTTTAGAATTTGTATAAAAATCTATGTGTTGCAAAGTGCAATGCGCCCAAAGGAAAAAAATGCTTGTAGCTCCTAGCGTTTTATCAGCTGATTTTGGAAATCTCCAACGTGATGTTGAAGCTATCTGTAATGCTGGCTGTGATTTAGTCCACGTTGATGTTATGGATGGTCATTTTGTCCCAAATCTTACTATTGGGCCTGTAGTTGTAAGTGCTATTGCAAAATGTGCAACAAAACCTCTTGATATCCATCTAATGGTGCAAAACAACACTTTTTTTGTTGATCTTTTCGCACCTTTGATGCCTCGTTATATCTCTTTTCATATCGAAGAGGAGAAGCATCCTCATCGTCTTATACAAAAGATTCGCTCTTTAGGGATTAAGCCTGCTATCGTGCTTAATCCTCACACGCCACCAGAAGCGATAGAATTTTTACTCGCAGATGTTGATATGGTACTTCTTATGAGTGTCAATCCTGGTTTTGGTGGACAAAGCTTTATAGAGAGTGTTATCCCAAAAGCAGCACGTCTTGATGTAATGAGAAAAAAACTGAATCCAAATTGTCTTATTGAAGTAGATGGCGGAGTGAACGATAAAAACGTACAACTTTTAAAAGATGTAGGCGTTGATATCGTAGTTGCTGGAAGCTATGTATTTAACCACGCAAATAAAGCAGAAGCGATAAAGAGTCTGCAAGTATGAGAGTAAAAATCTGTGGCATCACTTCACTTACTGATGCTCTTGTTGCCATAGAAGCAGGTGTAAATGCACTAGGTTTTGTATTTTACAAACCCTCACCTCGTTACATAACACCAGAACAAGCCTTAGATATCATCAAAAAACTTCCCCCTTTTGTAGAGAAAGTAGCTCTCTTTGTCAATGAAACACCAGAATTTATTAATACTACATGCCATACCATTGGGGCGACTTTAGCGCAAATACATTTTGAAGTGGATGAGAATTTTTTTGATACGTTAACAATCCCTTACCTCAAAGTTGTACGTGCACAAAAAAAAGAAGATGTGTTACTCTACCAAGATGAATACCGCCTTGTAGATGCATATTCAACTGCGTATGGTGGTGTAGGAAAACAGCTTAATCTAGAGTGGTTTGATGGCGTTGATTGTTCTAAAATCATCCTCGCAGGTGGACTTGATGCAGAGATTTTAGATTCTGTAAAAAACTATAATTTTTATGCAGTGGATGTAAGTAGTGGAGTAGAGAGTGCTCCAGGGAAAAAAGAGAAAGAAAAAATAGAAAAGTTTATCGCTTATGCTCGTTAATCTTCCACATCTTGATCAAAAAAGTATCGCTAATCTAGCTACAAAAGGTTTACCTCGCGATAACTTACAAAGACAACTCGATGAATCCCTTATTCTTAGTTTGGAACTATGGCATGCGCAAGGGCTTGAAGTAGTGGAGCAGGATGGTTTATATTATTATCATACAAAGTTTGTCCGGCTTGAAGATGCAGTTTTTTGTATTGTCGATATTGAAACCAATGGCTCAAGTGTGGATAAGCATCAGATTATAGAGCTTGCAGCTGTTAAAGTGCAAAATGGCGTTATTGTAGATAGATTTGAGTCTCTTGTAGAGTGCCCGTTTATCAATCAGCACATCACAAAAATAACAGGAATCACAGCAGAAGAGACAAAAGATGCCCCACCTTTAGAAGATGTCCTACTTAATTTTAAAATCTTTTTAGGTGATGCTATATTTGTAGCACATGATGTAAAGTTTGATTTTAGGTTTATCTCACAAAGTATGCAGCGCATTGGATTAGAGCCACTTCTCAATCGTACCCTATGCTCTCTCGCACTTGCTGAACGTACGATAGAATCATACAGATACGCTCTTTCCTATCTTAATGATACATTTCATCTTTACCCAGAAGCCACCCATCATAGAGCGATGTCAGATGTGATAACGACATATAAACTTTTTATTTTATCTTTTACATATTTGGATTGGGATATAAAAACTGTAGAGGAGTTAATATCATTTACGAAAGAGGCGAAAAAACTCAAACGCCCAAAAGTAGATCCCCTCGCAAAAGAGGAGAACGAAGAGGTACAGATGGAGTTACTCGGAAAAAGCACCTATGCCTATAAGTTTTTCATAACGCGCTTCCATACGCTCCTCTGAGCTCATAGTACGAAGAGCCGCGAGTTCATTTAAGAAATAATCTCCTAAAGCTTTTGCACTTCCCTCTTTGTCTCTATGTGCGCCGATAAGCGGCTCATCGATAACAGCGTGGATAAGTCCTAGCTCTTTTAGGTCATCACTTGTGATTTTCATAGCATTTGTTGCAGCTTCTGCTTTTGTAGGATCATTCCATAAAATCGCAGAACATCCCTCAGGAGAGATAACACTAAATACTGAATAACGCATCATAGCAAGTCTATCAGCCACACCAATAGCAAGCGCTCCACCACTTCCACCTTCACCGATTACTATAGAGATAGTTTCAGTATTAAGTTGTGAAAGCTCAAGAAGATTTCTAGCAATCGCCTCACTTTGGTTGCGCTCTTCTGCTCCAAGACCTGGATATGCACCCGGAGTGTCAATAAGCATCAAAATAGGAAGAGAGAACTTTTCCGCCATTTTTGCAACACGAAGTGCTTTTCTATACCCTTCAGGATGTGGCATACCAAAGTTTCTACGTAGTTTATTTTTTGTACCACGCCCTTTTTGCTCACCAATAACTACTACTTTTTCACCACCAATATAACCCATATAGCAGATAATTGCATTATCATCACTAAAATGTCTATCACCGTGAATCTCGTATTTATCTTGCACTAAAAGATTAATATAATCAAGTGCGTAAGGACGATCAGCATGACGAGCAAGTTGAAGTTTTTGATATGGTGAAAGATTTTTATAGGTTTTTGCAACCTCTTTTTCAAGGCTTTTTTCAAGAATTTCAACTGCATGCATATCGTGGCGCATCTCAGCTGATATTATATCTTCTTGTATATTTTTAATCTTCTGTTCAAAATCTAAATATGTGGCCAAAGTTGTTCCTTAAAGTTAGACTTTTTTAAAGATAACAACGCCATTTGTTCCGCCAAAACCAAAGGAATTGCTCATAACGACGTTTAATTCTGCTTTTCTTGCTACATTAGGAACATAATCAAGATCACAGTTTTCATCTACATTTGTGTAATTTATCGTTGGTGGGATAATCCCATCACGCATTGCAAGTAAAGAAACCACTGCTTCAATACCTCCAGCGGCACCAAGACAGTGACCAATTTGTCCTTTGATAGAACTCATCGGTGGACAATTTTCTTTACCACCTAAAAGCTCTTTTACTGCCGCTGTTTCATTTTTATCATTGATAGGTGTACTTGTTCCGTGCGCATTTACATAATCAACTTTTGGTTTTCCAGCCATTATATATGCCGCTTTCATTGCACGTGATGGACCATCAAGACTTGGCGTTGTGATATGACTTGCATCACCACTTTCACCAAATCCTATAACTTCACCATATATATGTGCTCCACGTGCAACAGCATCTTCATATATCTCGAGTACAAGTGCCCCAGCGCCCTCACCCATAACAAATCCATCACGCTCTGCATCAAATGGACGAGATGCATTTTTTGGATCATCATTTCTTGTTGAAAGTGCTTTCATAGCAGCAAATCCACCAACGCCTGCACCCGTTACAGCTGATTCGGCTGCAACAACAAGCATTTTATCAGCACCACCACACATAATAGTTTTTACTGCTTCATTGATGGCATGTGTTCCTGCCGCACAAGCAGTTACACTTGCAAGGTTTGGCCCTTTTGTATTGTGAGCTATTGAAACAAATCCACCAAGCATATTTACAAGCGCTGATGGTATAAAAAATGGAGATATTCTACGTGGACCTTTTGTTTCTATAATGATAGAATTTTTTTCAATCGCTGGAAGACCACCGATTCCTGAACCTGCACTAATACCAAAACGTTCCATATCTGTATTTTCTGGAATTTTTGCATCAAGCATCGCTTCTTGTGCCGCTTTAAGTCCTAGGTGAATAAAGCGGTCTGCTTTTTTTACCTCTTTTGGCTCCATAACAGTTTCTGGGTCAAAGTTTTTCACTTCCCCTGCGATTTGCACGCTGTAGTTACTCGGATCAAAAAGGGTGATAGTATCTATTCCACACACACCATCACAAATCGCTTTAAAAGAACTCTCTTTATCATTTCCAACTGCGTTTATCATACCTAAACCAGTAACTACAACTCTCTTCATTAAATATTCTCCTAAAATATAGATCATAAAATACTTTTCAAAACTAATTGTGACTAATTTTAAAAAATATTATATTACCGAGGAGACCCTCAGTAAATTTAAATTTCGTTTGAAATTAAGTATTATTTGCTTTCGATGTAATTTACAACATCTTTAACAGTTTGAATCTTTTCTGCTTCATCATCAGGAATTTCGATATCGAATTTCTCTTCTAATGCCATCACTAGTTCAACAACGTCAAGACTATCAGCTCCTAAATCTTCAACGAACTTAGAATCCTCTTTTACTTCGTCTGGGTTAACGCTTAATTGCTCAACTACTACTGCCTTAATATCATCCAAAAGTGCCATTATAGCTCCTATTTTTAAGTATAAAATCTTGTAATTGTATCATATTTACCTTAAGCTTCATAAAGATACAGGTAAAAAATAAAAGTTACCGCAGGGTATTGCATAGAGAAAAAAATCTCTTATGCCATATTCATCCCACCATTCACTTTGAGTGTTTCACCTGTAATATAGCTAGAATGGTCAGAAAGTAAAAATGCTGTAGCTTCTGCAATCTCAGCAGGATTTCCAAAACGTCCCATAGGAATTTTAGAAGTAAAGCTCTCTTTTATCTCGTCACTTAAGATATCTGTCATCTCTGTTGCGATAAAACCTGGGGTAATTGTGTTGTAACGAATTCCACTCGTAGCTGCTTCAATAGCAAAGCTTTTGCTCATAGCAATCACACCACCCTTACTTGCTGCATAGTTTGTTTGTCCAGCATTTCCTGTTTCACCTACGATTGAAGCTATATTTACTACTGAACCAAACTTTTTCTTACGCATAACTTTCATCGCTTCACGACATCCGATAAAACATGAAGTAAGGTTTGCATTAATGACACTCATAAAATCTTCTGTTTTCATACGAAGTGCTAGTTTATCATTTGTGATTCCAGCATTGTTTACAAGGTAAGAGAGTTCCCCGTCACAATCTACTATAGTTTTGAGTGCATCGATAAATGCAGCCTCATCACTTACGTCAAATCCGATTACCGCTGCATTTCCACCAGCCGCTTCGATTTGCTCTTTTACTTTATCAGCTTCTGCTGCACCACTTCTATAGTTCACCCATACTTTTAAACCATATCCAGCTAAAACTTTTGCAATCTCTGCACCTATTCCACGACTCGAACCTGTAACTAAAACATTTTTTCCGCTAAATTTCATTTTTTACCTTTAGTATTGATTTTTTATTTTAACCTATTTGACGTCTTGTATTTATGACATCTCATATTATATAAGTGGTTTATCCATCTCTTTTGGGATTTGAAGTTCCATAAGTTTCAAAATTGTAGCTGCGATATTATTAAGTCCACCCTCTTGCACCTCATCCACTCCATCCGCACTTACAAAACACCATACTTTGCCTACTGTATGGTTTGTAAGTATCTCGCCATTGTCATCGCGCATCTCTTCGCAGTTTCCATGGTCAGATGTGATTACAACACTATAATCATGCTCTTTTGCATGTTTCATAATCTTACCAAGCTCAGCATCGACCGCACTCACAGCAAGTTTAGCAGCTTCAAAATCACCTGTATGTCCTACCATATCGCCATTGGCAAAGTTTACAACGATAAATTCAATTCCCTCTTTTATACCATTTACCACAGCATCACCCACAGCCGGAGCGCTCATCTGTGGTTGTTCATCATATGTTTTTACTTGTGGAGATGGAATAAGAACACGTGTTTCATTATTATAGGGTTCATCGATTCCACCATTTAAGAAAAATGTAACATGTGCATATTTTTCTGTTTCAGCAGTATGAAGTTGACGTAATCCAGCATTTGATATCAGTTCTGCCAAAGTATTTTTAGGTGTATCTTTTCTAAATAATACCGGATAAATGAAACTTTTATCATATTCTGTAATAGTTGCAAAAGATATTTTTCTGTACTCTCTGGCAAACCCTTTAAAATCTGGATCTGCTAAAGCAGTTGCCATCTCACGCATACGGTCACTTCTAAAGTTGATAGTAAGCACACTATCACCCTCACAAAAACCATCATATCCTGTAAATGCAGTTGGCAGTATAAACTCATCCGTCTCATTTTTTGCATAAGAATCTTTTACATATTCAAACACATCTTTTGTAGTTTTAGGAGTTGCATTTACAATCGCCTTATAACCTTTTTCTACTCTATCCCAACGATTATCTCTATCCATAGAATAAAAACGTCCTGAAATAGTTGCTATTTTTATATTGTCATTTAAGACAGTTTTTACTTGCTCTAAAAATTTTGGTGCAGAAGTAGGAGAGACATCACGCCCATCAGTGATAAGATGCAAAAAAACTTTTTTACCATTTTTTTCACCAATCTTTGCAAATCCTAGAAAATGATCTATATGTGAATGCACACCACCATCACTCATAAGTCCTACAAGATGCACTCTTTGAGAAGAGTCTAATAGTTCTTTTAATACACTATTTGTCTCCAGTGAGCCATCTTTGAGTGCTAAAGAAATTTTGACCAAATCTTGGTACAAAATCCTTCCACTTCCAAGTGTCATATGTCCCACTTCAGAATTTCCCATTTGCCCTTCTGGAAGTCCAACACTTAACCCAAAAGTATCTATTAAAGAATAAGGTGTAGTTTTAAATAATGTATCATATGTTGGTTTTGTAGCGTTAAAAAATGCGTTGTAGTCAGTTTTTGCGCTATAACCTATACCGTCTGTTATGACTAAAATAGCTTTTTTTGCCAATTTTATTCCTTTAAAAGAAAGATTTAGGCGATTATACTATAATGTCGCTTTTATTCCATCGTAGGAAAACTATTTTGCTCTACACTTTACATGAAATTTTTTCTATAAATATCCTCGGCTACATCACCATTCGCGCAGGTATTGCTTTTTTTCTAGCTCTTATAATGACACTTTTTTTTATGCCAAAATTTATAAGATGGGCGCAAAGAACATCCCGTGTACAACCTATCAATTCTTGGGCACCTGATAGACATCAAGAGAAAGCAAAAACACCTACTATGGGTGGTATCGTTTTTGTAGGTGCAACTATTATTGCTTCCTTATTTACTATCAAATTTTCAAATCTTTTTGCGATTGGAGCAATACTTGTACTTATCTCTTTTGCACTGATTGGATTTCAAGATGACTTTGCAAAAATCAAAAAAAATCATAATCTTGCAGGTCTAAAAGCACGTACTAAACTTCTTTTACAAATCATCTGCGCACTTGGTATTAGTTTTTTTATCTATTATCTTACAGATTTCAATACTCAGTTTTATGTCCCTTTTCTAAAAAACCCTCTTTTTGATATGGGCATTTTTGCACTTTTATTTTGGATGGTTGTTATGATTGCAGCATCCAATGCAGTTAATCTCACCGATGGACTTGATGGGCTTGCAACTGTGCCATCGATTGCAGCTCTTACATCTTTTAGTATCATCATCTATATCACAGGGCATGTTCCACTTAGTTCTTATCTCCTTATGCCAAGCTTTGATATAGGGGAAGTTGCCATCGTTACAAGCGCACTTTTGGGAGCTCTTTCTGGATTCTTATGGTTTAACTGTCACCCTGCAGAGGTGTTTATGGGAGATAGTGGCTCGCTTACTTTGGGAGCATTTTTGGGATATCTATCGATTATTACAAAGAGTGAGATTCTGCTTATACTTATCGGTTCTATCTTTGTTATAGAAACACTCTCCGTAATTTTACAAGTGGGAAGTTTTAAATTTCGTAAAAAAAGAGTTTTCCTTATGGCTCCAATACATCACCATTTTGAGATGAAAAAATGGGCAGAAAATAAAATAATTGTTCGTTTTTGGATTGTTGCAGTAATCTCCAATCTTTTAGCACTTATAACACTGAAACTTCGTTAATATGAAAAGAATCTCCCTCTTTGGTTATGGAAAAACGACAAAAGCAATTGCAAAAAAGTTTCCACATGCTATCTTTTACGATGATAAAGCTACGTCTATCTATCACGATAACGATGGTTTCGAAGTGCGACCAGCTTCTCTTTTCAATCCACTAGAATCTGACGTTGAAATACCTTCACCTGGAATTCCTCCAGAAAATCAGCTGATACAAAAAGCAAAAAATCTGGTAAGTGATTATGATTTTTTTGCACATGCCATGCCTTTTACTATCTGGATAAGTGGAACAAATGGCAAAACCACAACCACACAAATGATGCAACATCTCTTAAGAGAGAGAGGTTCACTTGAGGGTGGAAATATCGGTACACCCGTCGGAGCACTTGATACAAAAGCAAATATCTGGGTTTTAGAAACGAGCTCTTTTACTATCCACTACACAAACATTGCAAAACCAAATCTTTATATACTTCTACCACTCAGCCAAGACCATATTAGTTGGCATGGTAGCATGCAAGAGTATGTCGATGCAAAACTCAAACCGCTTCGCACGATGCAAGAGGGTGAGATAGCAATTATCCCTGAGCGTTATAAAGATACACCAACAAATGCTCATCTCATTACCTATAAAGATAGTGATGATTTAGCAAGCTATTTTGGTTTTATCAAAGAAAAGATTACATTCAAAGGTGCATTTTTAGAAGATGCTCTTCTTGCTATGGCAGCGCAAAAAATCCTCTTTGGTGAGATTGATTATGAAAAAATCAATGCCTTTGTATTAGAAGCGCATCGTCAAGAGGAGTTGTACGACAGCAAAGGTCGTCTCTGGGTCAATGACACCAAGGCAACGAATCTTGACGCAACCATAGCAGCATGTAAACGCTACGAAGAGAGTTTTATCCATCTTATCCTAGGTGGTGATGATAAAGGGGCTGATTTAGAGGAACTTTTTGTTTTTATAAAAGATAAAAATCTTAAAATATATACTATAGGCTCCAATAAAACAAAGCTAAATACTCTTGCAAAAAAATATAGTATACATTTCATGGCATGTACAAATCTTCGCGATGCAGTTACAAAAATATCGCTCGTGCTACAATCAAATGAGACCGCCCTACTCTCACCTGCAGCAGCAAGTCTTGATGAATATAGCTCTTATATAGAACGTGGTGAAGAATTTCGAACTGCTGTGAAGAATATAAGCTAAGTTTCAGCGCACCATAGATATAATTGCGACCTTAATAAAAGATGGCCTGTTAGCTCAGTTGGTAGAGCAAGTGACTGAAAATCACTGTGTCCTTGGTTCAATTCCGAGACAGGCCACCACTTCTTTAAGACTTATATACATTACGGCCTGTTAGCTCAGTTGGTAGAGCAAGTGACTGAAAATCACTGTGTCCTTGGTTCAATTCCGAGACAGGCCACCACTCCTTTAAAACTAATTTCATTATTACTTTTATATAACAAACAAATTTCACAAAAACTTCATTATTTTTTAGAAAAAACTATCCTTCACTTCACAGAACTTCACAGAACTTCACAGAACTTTCCCGCACTTCACACAACACCTAACCGTCATTCCGCACTCGATGCGGAATCTCTTGCTTCTTAACATATTTGACATGTCATACTTAATCTCCACCCTAAACCCTAAGCATTCTCTTCCTAAGCTGGTGCATAAAGATTTTATACTTCATATATATATTCTTTAGATACTTCATAAATCTCTCCATTTTCATCTTCTATAAGTGCGATACTTTTTGCTCCACTTGTAAAACTTGTGACGACTTTGACTCTCAGGCCTTGATACAAAGCGTTATACTCTTGATTTTTCTCATCTTTTGTAGGATTTCTACTCATCAAAACTCCTTAGATTTATTTTACAACTATGACATGTTGCAAAACTAAATATCAAAAACATGACAATTTGCAAAGGTTTTATAAAATAGTTGGTTTGAAAAGTGGTTTTTGTTATTTTATGTAATCTATTTTTTAACTCGAAAACGCGCTGTCTGACTTTGGGAGTGCGCTATGATTTTTTGCTGATACGCTATCATCTCAAAAAATGGATTGAGAAAATTCTGCATATTTTTCTCTTCTACTCTCTCAATCTCCCACTTAGAAAGCTCTTCAAGCACGACAAGTGTGGATTCGATAGTGGAGAGATAATTACTTTTTGGTTGCTCTTTTATCTGATACTGTGATGTTTTTTGTGTTGTGAAACTCATGTGTCTAAGCGTGCTTAAGTTTGTACTTTGGGTGAATATTTTTCTAGTACATGCCCACGTCGAATCGATGATAAATATCGCCAAATTTTTTGTTGTATCTTCTTTTACAGGGCGCTCATGAGAGAGATTGAGTGCACAAGAAGAAGGATAGAGGATATAACTTTGATGCGTTGCGATAATATCATTGATACGCTTGTGCGCACTAAAATCGACTCCTATAAAAATTTCAGAGTTACTAAGAGTGAGATGCGTTAAAAACCCTGTGTTGTTTTTTACTTTTTTGAACTCTTTTGGATGCATAAGGATAACAAACTTTGTCTTTGTCGTAAAGGGATGGATATGCCCACACATGCAAGAACTTTGCGGTCGATAACACTTATAGCACTTCGCCCTATCTCCATAAAATGTCAAAAAGTATCTCCTAGTCTGTGGTATATAGGTTGCATGAGCAGATTTAAAAACATGTTGTTTTGTACTCTTTGCAATACACTAATCTTGCCATTTTTAATCCTATTAAATCTCATAATATTTTGACACTATTTTATCTCATTTACAGCATTAACATTTGTCTTATTTCACAAGTAGTTTTGGTTCTTTTAAGAGTCTCAAAAGCATAATAAATTTATGACATGTCAAGCATAACATGTCATAGCAAGATGTTAGAAATATACTGCTTGAAAGCGTGCTATCACTTCGCCATCATTATTATAAAAAATCAAACTCTCGCCTTCGATTTTATACATTTTTACATCATATAATACTTGGCTAAAAGCATCTTCTGTATTGAGGTTTGGACACATCATTTTGGTGCTTCCTATGTGTATGAAACTAATTTTTTTGCCCTCTGTTTTGAAGCTTCCAAAAAAGTCATTACAACCCAAATGTCCTTTTACGCCACCATCTGCTTCAAACTGTATAAATGGTTCTCTTTCAAAAACCTCTATCTGAGCACCCTCCAAACTAATCACTTTGAAGTACGTATTTGTAAGTGAAACATCAGGTTTAGCAGACTCTTCTACACTGACAATAGAACATCCTGCAAAAAGCACAGAAACAACAATAGCAATCGTAGATATATACTTTTTCATCATAATATGACCTTTTACTATATTCACAAATCTCTCTAAAAGAGCTATGTATCATACACATTTATTATTAATGGTAACTCTAAGTCAACATAGTGATATA
>JAVETY010000151.1:0-4160 GCA_034005815.1 Sulfurimonadaceae bacterium
ACTGAAATATTATTTACAGTAGCAACCATTTGGTTTTGCGCCGAACCGATATCTGCACGAACGCTATCTAGTTTTTCTTGAGCTGATTGAGCGATTTTGATCATTGCTTGTGCACCAGCGTATGTTGTTACACCAGCACCTAGTTTTGCACCAGCTCCAGCAGCACTACTACTTGTAAATGCACCCATAGCTTTAGCATCTTCTGCTTTGATTTCACCCATCATATCACGTAGACTCACACTTGCTGTACTACGAGTATCTAAGTTAAACAGATTTTCAGTGGCACTATCAGCAACATTAATTCCTGCTGCACCTGATTGTGTCAGTGTTAATGTACCAAAAGATGTTCCATCAACTATACCTGCACCTGCACTACTAAGTCCTGAAACTTCAACCCCTCTACCATCAGTAGATGTAAGCTCTAGATTACCTCTCATATCAATACTTGCAGTAACTCCAGTTGTCTCTTTGTGCGTGTTGATAGCATCTACAAGTACACCATTACTATCTCCAGCTTTTACTTCTAGATTTGTAGCAATAGTAGTACCGTTAATTTTCAATCCACCACCTGTTGAAACAATGCTTCCACCAGTTACAGCAGCTGAACCAGTTACTGTTAAACTCCAGCTAGCAGTTACACCTGTTGCGTTACTACTTTTGTTGATAGTAGCTGCAAGTACACCTACACCTGTTCCTGCACCCGTAGAAATCGTAACAGTTTCAAGTGCTAGAGATGAACCATCTGCTCTTGTAAATGTCATCTGTGATGTACCACCAGTAGCAGTAGCAGCACTAGACATTGAGCTAGCTGTTTCAAAACGTGTATGTCCGATTTTATCAGAGCTTGTTGCATCGATTGACATACTTACAGTTTGGTTACTATATGCACCAACTTGGAAGTTTGCGTTTGTAAAGTTTCCTGAAAGAAGACTTTTACCGTTATAAGATGTTTGTGATGCGATGTTATCTAGTTGCTCTGTAAGACGTTTGATGTCTGATTGAAGCGCTTTTCTAGAACCTGCACTTTGACCATCTTGTGCTGATTGTGTTGCTTTTACTTTGATAGTATCAAGGATTTTAAGTTGCTCATCCATCGCTTTATCTGCGATTTTCGCCATTGATATACCATCGTTTGCGTTGTTGATTGCTTGACCTAATGCACTTGCTTGTGAGCGAAGTGAGTCAGCGATTGCCATACCAGAAGCATCATCTGCTGCCGAGTTAATTCTTAAACCTGAACTTAGTTTATCTAGTGAGTTGCTTAGTGTACGGTTGTTCATTGTTGCGTTTGTGTGAGCGTTCATTGCCGCTACGTTAGTATTAATTCTAAATGACATTTGTAAATCCTTTTATGTGAAAGAGCCTATGCTCTTTATAATTTTAATCTTGGCATCCTTGCCTTGATGCTAACTAAATCGACAGTGTGAAAAATTACTTTAGTAGATTGTATGAAAATCTATTAAATCTTTTTATTTTACACTGTTTTTTCTTATTTAAACTTTTTTAGATACACTTTCGCCATCAAAAATCTATACTATATAGAGGAAAAGCGTTGCATTTAATAATAGTCGAATCACCAGCTAAAGCTAAAACCATAAAAAACTTTCTAGGCAAAGAGTATGAAGTTATCGCTTCTAAGGGGCATATACGAGATCTTCCAAAGTCTCGTTTTGGGATAACAATAGATGAATCGAATCATCTTATCCCAGCTTATAGTGTTGCAAAAGAAAATGCAGCTACACTCAAAGAGATAGCGACACTCGCTAAAAAAAGCGATCAAATCTATATCGCGACCGATGAGGACCGTGAGGGGGAAGCTATAGGATGGCATATTGCACATGCCATAAAACGTGATCCAGAAGAGCTTCCACGCATCGTGTTTCATGAGATAACGAAATCTGCGATTATGAACGCACTTGAAAATGCACGCAAAATCGATATGAATATGGTCAATGCGCAACAAGCACGTCGTTTGCTCGACCGCGTCGTTGGATATAAACTCTCACCACTTCTAAGTTCTAAGATACAAAAGGGCCTCTCAGCAGGACGCGTACAATCCTCATCACTCAAAATCGTAGTCGATAGAGAGCGTGAGATAAATGCGTTTGTCCCAGAAGAGTACTGGACTATCGATACAATTTTTAAAACAGAGATAGAAGCAAACCTGATAGAGCACAAGGGAGAAAAACTCTCAAAACTCTCTATAACAAACAAAGGAGAAGCAGAAGCTATCAAAGCAAGCGTACAAAAAGATAGTTTCACAATTCTTTCTATAGAAACAAAACAAAGAAAAAGTGCAACACCTCCACCATTTATGACTTCTACTTTGCAACAAACTGCTTCAAGTAAATTGGGATTTTCTCCTAAAAAAACTATGATGGTTGCACAAACGCTTTATGAGGGTGTAAAAACTCCAGAGGGCACGAGTGGGGTTATCACTTATATGAGAACTGACTCACTCAACCTTGCACATGAAGCAGTTGAGGGCGTAAGAGAAGAGATAGCAAGACGTTTTGGTGCAAAATATCTTCCAAGTGAAGCAAAAGTTTATACTAAAAAAGCAAAAGGCGCACAAGAAGCGCACGAGGCTATCCGCCCTACGATGCTCTCTTTTACTCCAGAAATCGCACAAACATTTTTAAAAGCAGATGAGATAAAACTGTACCGTCTTATCTATGAAAGATTTATGGCATGTCAAATGAATGATGCGCTGTTTGAGCAACAAAGTATCATCTTTAGTGGTGAAGAAAATCAGTATAGAGCATCTGGACGCAAGCTACTATTTGATGGTTTTTATGCACTTACTGGAGCGGAGGATAAAGATAAACTTCTTCCAGCACTTACAGAGGGTGAAAAAATAGAGTTACAATCTATCAAACCTGAACAACACTTTACAGAGCCACCAGCACGTTACTCAGAAGCAAGTCTTATCAAAAAACTAGAATCAGAAGGGATAGGACGGCCATCTACGTATGCGCCTACCATTGCGACTCTTAGTAATCGTACCTATGTAACAATTGAGAAAAAGCAGATTATCCCAACGGAGATGGCATTTACGGTTACAGAAACTCTAGAGAAAAACTTTGCAAATATTGTGGACGTGAGCTTTACATCAGGGATGGAAGAAAAACTCGATGAGATTGCAGAGGGTACTACGGACTGGCAAAAACTTTTGGGTGATTTTTATTTCCCATTTATGGAGCAAATCGAAGAGGGAAAAGCAAATATCATCTCTCTTAAACTCGCACAGCCACTTGGAAGAAACTGTCCAAAATGTGGAAGTGAACTTCTTTTACGTTCAGGAAAATTTGGAAATTTTATAGCATGTAGTGGTTTTCCAAAGTGTAAACATACAGAACAAGTAGAAGGGGAAGAAGGTGATTCTGAAGCCAAAGCACAAGAGCAAAAAAGTGATGAAGTGTGTGAAAAATGTGGCAAAGAGATGGTTGTAAAAAACGGTCGCAATGGTCCATTCTTGGCATGTAGCGGATATCCTGATTGTAAAAATACGAAAAGTATCGCTCAGGAGAGTAAAACCTCAGATATTCCTTGTCCTGACTGTGGTGGCAAACTTGTCTGGAAACAATCACGCCGTGGAGCGTTTTGGGGGTGTGAAAACTATCCAAAATGTACTTTTATCTCTAAGTTTGAACCTACTACTATCAAATGTAAAGAAGAGGGTTGTGGCGGCGTTGTAGCAGAACGTGTTTATAGAAACAAAGAGGTCTATGAATGTGTTAAATGTAAAGTAAGAACGCCAAGAGAAGAATAAAGATGAAGATTGGTCTCCTCTCAGATACCCATACAAAACCAAAAAATGCTCAAGAGATTGTGCACTTTTTCTTAGAGCAAGAGGTGGAGTTTATTATCCATGCAGGGGATATTGTAGAGGTTGCAGTTTTAGAAATTTTAGAGCTATGTGGAGTGCGTTATATTGCAGTCTATGGCAATAACGATGCGCATTTAACTGCGCAGCATAATAGATATAATCTCGTACAAGAGCCACACTATTTTAAGTTGGCAAATACAACTTTTAAACTGATGCATTTGCCCTTTTATATGGCACCAGATACTGAGGTTGTACTTTTTGGGCATACACATCAGTTTGAGGTAGAGTTTACACAAAACGGTACACTTTTTCTTAACCCAGGAGAGAGTTG
>JAVETY010000030.1:0-17539 GCA_034005815.1 Sulfurimonadaceae bacterium
CATCTTCTTCGAGCACTTCATCTTCTTCGAGCACTTCATCTTCTTCGAGCATCTCATCATCAAAATCTTCAAAATCATCTTCTATATTATCTACGTCATTATCTATTTTTAAAGTTTCTTCTTTTTTATTTTCCATTGGTTCATTAAAATGATCACTTTTGATTAAACTCTCATCAAGGTCAAAATCTAAATCAAATTCATCTATGGAATCTTCATCTAATTCTTCTTTTTTTACTGTATCTGTAAATATTAAATTACGCTCTTCACTTATCTCTTTGCCAACGATAGAAAAAATCTCTACCAAATCAGTTGGCAAAAAAGGCTTTTTTAAAATAGTTGTAAACTCTTTAGGTGCTTCTGTATCTTTAGAGCATATAAATAAAGATTTTACATACGTGATTTTTGTGCGAAGATTCTGAAAAAAGTCATCACTCCACAAGCCATCATCTACAACAACTAAATCATATCTATCATCTTCTATTTCATCAATACTACGGACTATCTCTAACTCATCTGAAGTTTTTTGTGCACTCAGTGTCACAAGCTTTTTTACTACAGGATTTTCATTTAAAAGCAGTATTTTCACAACTCTTCCTTCTTTGTGGCTTTAGCCCGTCTCTTATGGACACTATTGTATCAAAAAAAACTAAAAAAACATCTCCAAGGCATTAAATGCCTCTTGCATGTGCGTTTTTATAATCACGGCAGTTGCAGTAAGGGTTGCTATTATTACAACAAAAGCAACACCAATCTTAATAGGAAAACCTATTACCAAAAGGTTAAACTGTGGCATCGTTTTCATGAGCATGCCAAAGATAATATCAAAGAGTAAAGTAATAGCTATAATTGGAAAAGCTATCATAAACCCTACAAGAAACATTTTTGCACTTGCTTCCATTATATACTTGAAAAAATCCTGTGTCATCATAAATCCACCAAGTGGGACTTGACTTAGAGAGTGGTCTATAAAAAGTAACATCCAATGATGAAAATCGAGTTCTAAGAGTACCATTAAAGCTATCAAAGATAAAAACTGTGAGATGATTGGCATCGACACACCATTTTGTGGGTCAATCGCACTTGCCATAGAAAAGCCCATCATAAAAGATATTTGGCCACCTGCAAACGTAATAACATTAAATGCTACAAGAAGAACAACACCTATAGCTAAACCAAAGAAGAATTCTCCCAAAATCGCAATTATAATACTTGCAATATTTATATCAATCTCTATAGGTGGCATTGCAGGGTAAAAAACAACGGTAAAGAAAAAAGCCATCGCAGCTTTATGATTCATAGGGATATTTTGGTGAGAAAAGATTGGTACAGCCAAAAAAAGCGCTGCAAAACGGAAATATAAAAGGATAAATCCTACAGAATGGGTTTCGCTAAAGAGTTCTATCCATCCCATTACTGTACTCTAACAAGCTCTTTGTTTTCAAGGTTAAAGACATGTTTACACATATAGGCAAGTTTTTCATCGTGTGTAACAAGCACAAGTGCAGCGCCCTCATCTTTACAGTATGCTAGTAAAAGCTCCATCACTTCGTGAGCCGTTTTTTTATCAAGATTACCCGTTGGTTCATCTGCAAATATAATCTTTGGTTTTTTTGTTAGAACTCTCGCAATAGAGACACGTTGTTGCTGTCCACCCGAGAGTTCAGTCACTTTTTGTTCCATATTTTGTGTAATATTAAGTTGTTCTAAAAGCTTTTTTTCTATCTGTTGATTCGCCAAAAGAGCCGCTACTTCAAGATTTTCATAGGCACTAAAACCTTTAAAAAGATAGTGTGATTGAAACACAAGTCCAAGGGAATCACGTTTGAGTTTTGAGAGTTTTTGATGACTCATCTTGGAAACTTCTTCTCCAAAAAGCCAAACACTTCCCTCTTTTGGTTCTAAAAGTGTAGAGAGAATATGCAGAAATGTTGATTTCCCACTTCCACTCACACCTATAATGGCAACAGAATCGCCTGCATTTAGTTCAAGAGATATATTGTTAAAAAGTTCATAATCGTATCTATGTGATATGTTTTTTGCTTCAAGTAGTTTCATAAAAAGGATTATATCGCGTCAAAACGCAAAAAAGAGTTAAAAAAGGGGAAAGATTATATAAAATAGGGAAGTTAAGGGGAAAACCCTTAACTCATTTGTGCCGCAACTTCAGCAGCGAAGTCATCAACTTTTTTCTCAAGTCCTTCACCCACTTCTAGGCGAATAAAATCTACGATTTCAGCAGTTCCACCAAGTGCAGCAGCTGCATCAATAACCGCTTGTGCAACTGTTTTTTTATCATCAAGTACATATGTTTGATCTAAAAGCGCTTGCTCTTTATCAAGTGTTGTATTGTCATCAATAAAACGAGCTAAAGAACCTGGAACAATTTTATCCCAGATTTTTTCAGGTTTACCCTGAGCAGCAAGTTCAGCTTTGATGTCAGCTTCTGCTTGTGCAAGAACTGCATCTGTAAGTTGACTCATAGAGATATAAAGAGGTACATTTTTAAGTGTTTTACCTAAACGTTTTAATTCTTCATTCTCTTTTTTAATAGCTTCGATTCTTCCTTTTGTCTCTGCTGCAACGAAATTTGCATCAAAGCTTTTATAAGAAAGTGTATTTGGTTTCATCGCAGATGTATGCATTGCAACATGTTTGAGAGTTTCTCTCATACCTTGTGCTGTTTTTGCACTATCACATTTTGCTTTGATAATAACAGCAATACGGTTGTTTGAGTGTACATAGCCATTAATAGCGATAGTATCATCTTCAGCTTCAAATGTACCAAAACGGCGAAGTTCAATTTTCTCGCCTATTTTAATAACACTTTCTGTAAAATATGTACCAAATTCACTTGACATAACACCCGCAACATCTGCATGGTTTTTAGAAAAAATCTCTTCTGATGTTTGTAACACTAGATTTTGAAAGTTTTCATTTTTTGCAACAAAGTCTGTCTCAGAGTTAATCTCAACAACAGTAGCTTTAGAAAAATCATCTGCAAGCTTAAGACCAACAAGTCCTTCAGCTGCAACACGATCAGCTTTTTTAGCTGATTGTGATATACCACGTTCTCTTAACCACGCAGTTGCTTTTTCCATATCTCCATTATTTTCAACAAGAGCTTTTTTACAATCCATCATCGGAGCATCAGTTGCTCCGCGAAGATCTTTTACCATTTTTGCTGTAATTTCCATTATTTTTCCTCTGAAGTTTCAAAAGTAGATTCATCGATATCTGCTGCAATTTCAGTTTTTGTACTGTCCTCATCATTTAATTCTCCTGTAGCACCACCACTAGCAAGAGCTTTTCCTTCGTTTACAGCTGCTGCTATTTCACGGCAAAAAAGTTGTATAGAACGGATAGCATCATCATTTCCTGGGATTGGATATGTGATTAAGTCTGGGTCACAGTTTGTATCAAGTGGAGCAACGATAGGTATATTTAAACATCTAGCTTCCATAACTGCAATATGTTCTTTTGCAGCATCTAGTACGAAAAGCATATCTGGAAGTTTTTTCATTCCACGGATACCACCAAAGTAAGACTCTAGTTTCTCTTTTGTACGAGTAAGCATAAGTGCTTCTTTTTTCGTTAAAAGTTCGATTTGTCCATTTTCTTGCATCTCAGTAATAAGGTCAAGTTTACGGATAGATTTTTGAATAGTTGGGAAGTTTGTAAGCATACCACCTAACCATCTGTTTTCAACGTATGGCATGCCACAAGAAATAGCTGCTTCTTTAATAGATTGGCGAGCTTGTTTTTTTGTACCAACAAAAAGAACAGTTTTACCTTCAGCTGCTGCATCTACAACGATTTGGTATGTATTACGGAAATAACGTAATGTTTTTTGTAAATCGATAATATAGATATTTTTACGAACACCGAAGATATATTTTTTCATCTTTGGATTCCAACGACGTGTTTGGTGTCCGAAGTGTACACCACATTCTAAGAGGTCTTTCATAGTTACCATAATGGTCCTTTAAAGGCTGTTTTTAGCCAGAAATTTTACTGGTTGCGCTACGGTAATGCCTGACAATTTACCCTTAGAAAAGGGGTTGCACCAGTTTTTTTGGCATACCTGTTAATATTTCCAATTGCTTTGTAGCAAAAGAAAAATCGTGCGAATTTTACCCAAAAAATATTTAATCTGAGCTTTATGGCACAAGTATAAGTTTTAAAACCTCTTCAATACGACTCACGCCGATAATCTCCACACTCTCTTTAACCTCATCAGGGATATCTTCCAAATCTCGTTCATAGTTTTTCGTAGGGATGATGGCTTTTGTCATACCAGCTTTATGTGCTGCTATAAGTTTCTCTTTGAGCCCCCCAATTGGCAATACATCACCGCTCAGTGAGACTTCGCCCGTCATAGCAATATCAGAACGTATTTTTTGATTACTTAGTATCGAAGCGATAACACTTACCATAGCAATTCCGGCACTTGGACCATCTTTTGGTGTTGCTCCATCTGGCACGTGGATATGCAAGTCATAGCGTTTATACACTTCACTAATATCTACTTTTGTTTCCTCTTCTATCTCTTTTGGAGTGAGCGGAAGATTTTCAGGTGCAATTTTTAGCTTTTTAGTATCAATCAGTGTTTTTACCACACTCATCGCAATCCTTGCAGACTCTTTCATCACATCGCCAAGACTTCCTGTGAGTTCAAAAACTCCTTTCCCTTTGATACGAATACTCTCGATTTTAAGAACATCTCCACCAACAGCAGTCCATGCCAAGCCGTTAACAACTCCCACAACAGGAATTTTAGTTGTTTTTTCAATCTCAAATACACTTTTATCAAAATACTCTTTGATATTTTTAAGGGTGATAGATATTTTTTGTGTCTCTGGATTTTGCAGTATCTCTTTTGCAACTTTACGGCACATATCAGCGATACGTCTGCGTAGGTTTCTCACCCCTGCTTCACGTGTATAGCTATGGATAAGCTCTTGCAGTGCTGTTTTACTGATACTAAGTTCAGCAGATTTAAGTCCATGTTTTTTAAGCTCTTGAGGAACAAGATAACGTTTTGCAATCTCAAACTTCTCTTGAGGTGTATAGGAACTCACCGTGATAAATTCCATTCTATCTCGAAGTGCTGCTGGGATACGCCCCACATCATTCGCAGTTGCGATAAATATCACATCACTCAAATCAATATTAAAGTTTAGATAATAATCTCTAAATGCATTGTTTTGTTCAGGATCTAGAATCTCTAAAAGCGCAGCAGTTGGATCTCCTCTTTGACTACGACTTACCTTATCTATCTCATCGAGAACTATGACAGGATTCATCTTTTTTGCGTCAATCAGCCCTTGTGTAATACGCCCTGGCATCGCTCCTACATAGGTTCTACGATGTCCACGAAGTTCATTTACATCTTCTAGTCCACCAAGAGCAATTCTTACTAAAGGGCGTTTAAGCGCTGTTGCAATCGAGTTTGCCAAAGATGTTTTTCCCACACCCGGAGGTCCTGAAAAACAAAGAATCGCCCCTGCATTCTTAGTATCCTTTATCCCACGAAGCGCTAAAAGCTCTTTTACTGCAAAATATTCAACGATACGTTTTTTAGGTTTTTCTAATGAAAAATGATCGCAATTAAGTTGTGTTTCTACATCTACGATTTTCAGAGATTTTTTTGCCATATCGCCAAAAGGGATCTCTAAAACCCAATCAAGATATGTTTGTGTCATCGAGGCATCCGAAGAATCAGGATGCATACGTGAGAATCTATCTATCTGCTTATGTATCTCTTTATAAGCATCCTTATCCATTTTATCTTTTTTAGCCTCTAGCTTTTTACGATATTCTTCAATCTCTTCATCACGTGAGTTATCTGTGCCTAACTCTTTTTGTATTTGCTTGAGTTGCTCTTTTAAAAAGTACTCTTTATTTACTTTTTCTATATGACTATGTACTTTGGAACGAATCTCTTTTTGAAGTTTATTTGCCTCAATCTCTTCTAGTAAATAATCTATAAGATTCAAAAATCTTTGTTCTGTATCTACTTCTGAGAAAATCTTATACGCCTGCTCTTTTTTCATCTTCACAGAACTACAGATAAGATCTATTATCCGGTTATGATCATGATTTTCTTCTATTGTGCGAAGCAAATCAGGTGGAAAATAGTTACTCACACTTGAGAGGATACGCACTTTTTCACGTACAACTTCTAAAATTGCATCAATTTTAAGAGAATTAACATGTGTAGGATTTAACACATCCACATGTGCTATAAAAGGTTTTTCACTTACTTGGTGGAGTTTTTTTGCACGCGCTAGCCCTTGAAAAAGAACTTTTATACGTCCATCAGGAAGTGCCACTTTTCTCATAATCGAGCCAACCACACCTGTATCATAAAGAGCATCATTTGTACGTTGTCCTTCAAATGATGGTTTTGTAGAACATACAATCACAAGGGTGTTTTCTTCTATAGCTTTGTTAGCGGCTGCAATATTGCTCTCATCGCTCAAAAAAATAGGGGATATCATAAAAGGATATAAAAAAATCTCATCCTCTGCGATAACAGGAATATCTGCTGGGAAATCACCATAATTACTAAGTTTCATATCTAACCTCTATTAATCTTTTGTTTCTTCATCATCTTGTACTGAGTTTCTCGATACAACACTTTGTGTATCAGGTATCAAAAATGCATACCAACTCGGTGTGCCATCACCCTCAAATCCGATACGGTACCACGGCACATTTGCACTATCAATTTCATCAGGATTTATCCAAAGTTGTGGAGACATCTCTGCATAATATTTTGCTGCTTTTGGTTTATCTACACGTTCATAAAGTTCAGCGATACCTTTATTAAGCGCTGTTTGCGCTAAATAAAGATTGGTGAGCATTGTATCTACATAGTAATAATAGGAAGAGTTTGCATAGTTTTGTTTAAACTCTTCTGCTTGTTCGATAGCCTCTAGTATAAGTGCTTGATCACGTCTTGGGTTTGGAAGTGCAAGATATTTTGCTTTTATTTTTACATAATCAGCAAACTCTTTCTCATCTGGATTCGCATATCTTTTACTATACTCATCCAAAAAATGCTCAGTGAGTATATACTCTTCGCTTTGCATATGTGCAATAGCGAGCATCATCGTAGCTTCTGGCAAAAGTGGTGAGCCTATGTGCTCTCCTTGGAGCGAACTATAATAATTATCTGCACGCTCAAGATTTCCACTTGAGATAGACTCCACTATTTTGCCGTACCAATAGACGGCAGACTTGTTATACTCTTCTATATCTTTAGAGCATCCACTCATCAACAAACACAGTGACACCACTACTAAACTCATTTTTTTTATCATCTATTTTGTCTCAATCTTTTATAAAATTTTGTTATTTTAGCAAAAAGTTATATAACAGTGATTAAACTGGGTATATTTTATGCTTAAACTGTTACAATTAGCAAATCACTCCACCAGAGGTATTATATGGAATTTGAAATCTGCTCCCCTATTTTGGGATTTGAAAATGTAAAACATGTCACACTCGAAAAGATAGATGATACATTTATGAAGCTACATGCCAAAGAAGATGCACGCATCTCTTTTACACTCATCAACCCTTTTGTTCTTAGAGAATATGACTTTGAACTTACAGCACATTCCCAAGAGCTTTTAGACGGAAATCAAAGTTCGAATCTTCTCGTGCTCAACATTGTTCTTATTCAAACACCTATAGAAGACTCTCTTGTCAATTTTATCGCTCCTATGATTTTTAACACCGACACAAAAAAAGCGATACAAATCGTTTTACCAGATAATAGTAAATATGCTCTCGCAGAAAAAATCTCCTCATTTTTAAATAAATAATCATGGCATGTCACCCTTTATGGCATGTCACAACAAAATAAACCTTTTATTTTTATTATTTTTCATCAGTATTTAACATATTAAGAGGTTATTAAGTGGTTTAGTATGTATAATGTAAGATTAAATTAACTTTACACTCATATTAGGGGTTTATTATGCTAGGTATTCGCTTTATAACTCAAATTTTCATATTACTTTTACTTACTCAGTCCTTACTCTTTTCAGCCCTTACAGTTTGTCCAGGGGACACACTCACAGCATTAGATGGAGCTACGGAAGATGCGAGTAGTTCTATAAATAATAAAGCTATCACTGCTAGTACTAAACACTTTTACTCTTTCACGTCTGGAGTTGATGGATTTCTAAATATTAGTGCCTATATGGATAAAACAAATAATAATCTATATGTATACAAAGTAGACTGTTCATCTCCATTTTTAAGCAATACGTCACAAGTCTATTCAAAATCATTTTCAAATATTCCAGTTAAAGCTAACGAACGTATCATCATTGAGTATGAAAGATATTATACTACGAATGCTACATATTCACTTACTGTTACTTTTAAGAAAAAGGGTGGTCGTGATTTTGAGCAAAGAACACAATATAATCTCTTTGGTGATGTTAAAGTAATTGGAAATACTGTTTTGTGTATTTTAAAAGATGGTGAGTGTATAGAGCCGACGAGCACCACTAATTCAAATGCAGATACAGACTTACAAAAGTCGCCTCGTTCATTTTCAACACTCACTATTCCAGAAAATGCAATTATTGAGTATGCTCGTATCTATTGGCAAGGAAGACTAAAAGCAACAACTACCAATGACGCTTGGGACAGCGCATCAAGAACTGCAGCTACTACCATTGATATACGTAAAGGCGACACCGGAACCTACACATCTTTAAGTGCAGATATTCAAGACTTTGATTCAACCTCCTCAAATAACTATGTTCGTATCTATTCTGCAAGTGCTGATGCATTATCAGTAGTAAATGGTAGTGGAGAATATTACATAAATCCAACAACCTTTTACACACACGCAGGAAAAACAAATGGCGATTCACCATCTGATGGACTTGGCGCTTATGGTGCTTGGGTTTTAGTAGTCATTTATAATGATCCAGATGAGCCAAAAGCAAGGAATATCACTATTTTTGATGGTTATACACAAGTTACCAAAGATACAGGAAATATAGATGTAAGCGTTGCTGGTTTTCTTACTCCTAAGACTGGAGAAGTTGATTCCAAAACATACGTATTTACTGGTGAAGGGGATAAATATTTAACAAAAAATGGTGATGTTATTAAAATGGCAGGATTAACCTATAATACAACTCTTCAAACATTGGGAACCTTTGATTCACGCATCGATGTGGATGGAGTTAGAAATCCTTCCTTGACTAATAATAATGGTATAGATATCCATAAATACGACACAGGAACAACCAGTGGTGCAAAAAATATTATTGCTACCAATGAAGTAGGTGCTAAATTTCAATTTACATCCGACCAAGATACTTATTTTCCATCTCTCATAGTTTTTTCTACCCAACTCTATCTTCCACAACTTTGTTATGACTACTCTATAAAACAAGATGGTTATTACCTCGATGTTGATAGGGTAAACTATCCTATTGCACAACTAAGTGGAAGAATCTCAGCCTCACCATTAGATGTAGTTATCTATCTTAGAAATAACGAAGCAGACGTAAAAGCACAAGGTCTCTCTATAACTACAACCACTCAAAAAAAAGATGAAAATGGTACTCTCGTTTCGATAGAAGGTACTACCGCTCAATTTTATGAGCCTGATGGCAATATATTAACTTCCAACACTAATGGATCAGCACTTCTAGATCGTGGTAATCCAACGAGTGTAACAGATCTTATTTATGATAAAGACGGAAATAATTTAGTATCAAATAATGGATTAAAATATTCACATGACATACGCAAAGGGCTTGGTACTTTAGATGCTGGTGACTATGTTTATATGAAATATTCTTTAAAACCTTATCCTGACGCAATAACTGGATTAACTGACATAAACGTCTCTTTAGGACTTTCACTTAATTATTTTATCGAAGCATTTGGAAGTGGTAAAATTGAATATCCACCTTATATATTAGGAAGTCAAAATGTTCCGCTTTGTGAACCAACCGGTTCTTATGAGCCAACATGGGGGCAGTTTAACGTAGTGCAAAGAGCATTAAAAACCAATAATCTCCACACTCAAATCTCTCGTAAACCTTTTGATGTTGATGTGATTTTTGATGCTACTCCAGCTACGGGAACAAATGATGCACCAAGTACTGATATCACGACAACTGTGCTTGTAGAGATGATAGATATTGATGCTTTTGGGGATATCAATGCGTCTTGTGCAAATCCAGACTCCGCACTCACTATGCCTATCGCAGTTCCGCTCAATTTCACAGGCTCTAACTACCAATCAGAAGTTCCAACACAGTCTGCAGAATATTATAACTTTGCTGTAAAAAACGGGGCATTTCGTGTATGGTTTTTTGTAGATCAAAATGATAGTCTTATCCAAGACTGGACAGCTTCTACAAGCAACGATGGAACCCTTATCAACAATATTTCTGGGCTTTATAAATCTGCAAAACATACTGAATGTGCATCGGTATGTAGTGATGCTTCATCCGCAGCATGTTTTGATTGTATCAAAAACAATTATGCACTTTCATTATGTTCACGCGATAATTTCTCTGTACGTCCAGAATCTTATGATATAAGTATTTATGATGTTAATCAGACACTTCCACAGTATAAAATCAATACAGATCCTACCAATATCAAAAATACAACAAAACTACCTCTTACAAGCAACACTGGAGCTTTACAAAAAAATCAGCTTGCAGCAGGCTATATGTATAGATTTGATATAGCAGCAACAGGAAATGACTCTACTGATCATGTTCCTGGATATACCAGAGAATTTAATAAAGGAACTGGTTACACTGCAAAACTCAAATGGGAACCAACAATAGCAGTTACTAGTGGATGTAATGATTCTACAAATAGAGATGTAAACTTTTATGTTGCAAATGGGCAGATGCTCAACGAAGAGGAAGAGCATAGCCAAGTAGGGGACTATATACTTCAACTTAGAGATATCTCTTGGACTGCTGTTGATGCAACACTTCTTAGCCATCATGCAAAAGCAGGATTTTTACCAGGGCAAGATTGTCTTCCAAACATCAGCTCAACTACAGGTCCTATGCATGGTTGTGAAATTACCTCTGATCATCCTAATGGTGGTGCTGGAATCCCATATAAAGATCAGGACTTAACATTCCATCCTTTTAAATTTGATATCTCATCGGTAGGTTTTTCATTTGGTCTTGATAATCAAGCACCAATTATGAACAGTTTTGTTTATAACAATGACATCGCTTCTTATGTAACAACATTGGAAAACATTCAAAAAAATATGTCTGTTCACTACCAAGGAAATATTGTAGCACGAGGATATAATGACACGATGCTCACTAACTTTGTTGCTCAGTGTTATAGCAAAGATCTCAATATCTCATTAGGTACACTCAACTTAGCACACAACGATACAAATGGTAATGCAGTTCCATATAAATATAGACTTCATAATAGAGATAATGCAGGAGATCCAATAGGAAGTGAAGATATTAACAATACTAATATAGTATCAAATAGTAATATTTCAATACAAGTTCCTTCTTCTTACTTCAAACAAAATCAAACTGGCTCATTAAACACACGTTTAAATATGAATTATCATAAAAGTGTGAATCAAACAGTTAACCCTAAAATAGTTACTTACCCTTCTACTTTTGTTGAAGTTAAATGTATTACACCAGGTAACTGTGGATTTAATGCTAAATCAACCACTATGGCAGTCAATTCAAATAATCTAAAAGAGGGTGAAATAGCACCTACTATCAATGATCTAAACATTACCCACTATTATGGGCGTTCATTTGTTGATAAACAAAGATATCCAGGGCAAGTAGGTGTTGCACCCTTAAAATATGAAGTATATTGCAATAGAACACAAGGATGCACCCTTTTACTATTTGCAGGGACAAAGATAAGTCTAGGTGGTGATTTTAATTGGTACATCAATGAAGGACATAACATTACCAACGATGGTAACGTTACAGAAGTTACCCAAAAATCGGGTGGCGCAAGAGTTCTTGCAACTGAGATAACTGCAGACACTATTAGTTTGCAATACGATGGTTCAAGAGGTTTTCCATATGCAACTACTATGAGACATAGACCAGACACGTGGCTTATTTACAACAAAAATAATGCGAATGCTACTGCGAATGAATTTGATGTTGAATTTATACAAGGACAAGATGGTTCTTGGGCTGGAAAACATGAAACTAATTCTGAAACAAATACAACAGCAGCACCAGTAACGAATAGGAGAACAATGTGGTAAAACAAGGTTCTTTTTTACAAAAATCAGCTTTTACAATGATAGAGCTGATTTTTGCCATTGTCATCATTGCTATTAGTGTTATGTCTCTTCCTATGATGACGCAGATAAATGCAAGCGGTATCGAAAAGGGATATGTTCAAGAAGCTATCTTTGCTTCTTCTGCAGAGATTCATCAGGCACTCTCTCATCGTTGGGATGCAAACTCTGCACCGGATGGTGACCCTGCATCCCTTTCACAAGTGCTAGATATTGCAGGTGATTGCAATGCCATAACTAAAAGAAGACCAGGTCAGTCAAGTAGAAGATGTTTAAATGATACCACTCTAACAGCTGCTAATGCAGCTAATGCTATAATTTTGAATATTAATAATGCGACGGGAGTAAAAGATCTTTTTGTAATAGATGCAACTGACAACGGAAGTGGTTACAAACTCCAAAAAGTTAAGCTTACACTTGCAGCTATCAATCCAGCATCTTTTGGAATTGTTAACAATGGCAACATCAAACAAATAACAGCTACTGTTCGAGACAATGGCAAGACAATCATAACACTTTATTCTTACTCATTTAACATCGGTGAAGTTGATCCCATCAAAAGGTCTTTTCTGTGAAAATACGTAATGCTTTTACAATGATTGAGCTTATCTTTGCTATTGTAGTGATAGGTATTTTGGCTAAGTTTGGGGTTGAGTTTTTATCTCAAGCCTATAGAAGTTTTATCTATACAAATGTAAATCATACACTCCAATCCCAAAGTGAAGGCGCGGTAGAGCTCATCGCATCTAAACTTCAATATCGTATCAAAGACTCTGTTATAGCAAGACACAATAGTAATGATTTTTATCCTATAGGGCAACTTAACCCTGCACAAATAAACAATTATGATACATTAGAGTGGATAGGTGAAGATGTAGAGGGATTTCGTGGAATACAATCTTCTCTTTGGAGTGGTATTTTTGATTTAGACGCTAGTTCTGCTGCTCTTTTAATATCACCTGCGACAAATACTATAGCCATCAATGCAAATATAGATGCTTTATCTGATAGTAACTCTTCTTTAAATACTGATGCTGTACTTTATTTTGTTGGATCAGATAGCGACATAACACAAATGGGATGGCAAGGGCGATTTACAGATCCATTTGATGCCACAGTACTTACTTTTAATGGTGCTATAGCAAATCAAAATCAAGTTATCCACCCTATCCAAGCTGGGGTAAATGGATTTGCATCAAGAGTAGCAGTAAACTTTTCAGGTGTTGATATAAATGAATATTACAAACTTGCATGGACAGCCTATGCAATCAAGCTTGAAAACTATAATAATAATAAAGGAGATTTATTTCTTTATTATGACTACCAACCATGGAATGGAGAAAATTTCACTGCTGGCAAAAAAACTCTTTTAGCCAGAAATGTAAGTACGTTTCGTTTTATAGCTATGAGTTCACTTCTAAAAATTCAAGTATGTATAAAAAGTGATTTGATAACAAATGAGGAGCATTCGATATGCAAAGACAAAACAGTATTTTAAAATCTTCTCAGCTGCGATATAAAACTAAAAGAGGTGGCTTTGCTATCATAATGGCTATTGCTGTCATTGTAGTTTTAGCAACTATCATGGCACTTTCTCTCTCGCTCACGTCGCAAACTGCAAAACGTACTACAGATATTTATCTTCATGAGCAAGTGGTGCTTTTAGCCAAAAGTGCCGTAGAGTTTTCTCTCTTTCAAATAGCAGCGAATGGACCTTGCTACAATAATGCAAATACCCTTAACTTTAAACATAATAATATCTACGATATCAATATTACAAACCGTTTTATTTATACTTTTAAAGATCCAGCAAATACTGTTTTAGAATGTTTAGCAGGCACAACTGCAGCTTCATTAACTTACAACGCTAATCCAGATTCAAATGGTACTGTTATTATAGATGTCGCCATTAGTGTAGATGATACTACTATAACTTCTGAGCCCATTCGATATTTTAGACGAACTATCCAAAAACTCTAAAAAGATTGAGCTTTCTCAACCTTTTAATGTTATAATTTTACCCATTAAAACATTACAAGGATTTTCTATGAATATCTCTATAACTGGAAGACAATTAGAGCTTACAGACGCTATCAAAGGGCATATCACAGCTTCTACTGAAACACTTACTAAATACAACTTGGAGATTATTTCTATCAATGTTGTAGCTTCAACACAAACAAAAAAGGGAAAAGACCACTCTACTATAGAGTATGTAATCGGCCTAGCACACAAAAACTCTATCGTTATCAAACAAAGTGACTTAGACTTATATACTGCAATCGATTTAGCAACATCAAGAGCGCAAAAAGCGCTTCGCCGTATCCATGACCGTGATACAGGACACTATAAAGTAGGTCTTAATGATCAAAAAGCTACTGTAGATGTAAACATTAAAGAGATTGAAGAAGCTATGGAAGATGAAATCGTTCCTGTAGCACTTCCACTTTATAAACCTCGTGAAGTTGAAGATGTACTTCAAGATATCAAAGAGAACAAAAAACTATTTGAGATTTTTATCGATAATGAGGGTAAAACTCGTGTTCTTTACAAAAGAAACGATGGTAAATTCGGACTTTATTAATAGTTCTTCTTTTTTAGGCTTTTGCCTAAAAAAGTTATTCTCCAATTTTTAAATCATTTTTCACCGCTTCTACAATACTACTATCTTCTGACATGTCAACCCAAACAAATGCACTTCCACTTTGCTGAATCCCTTTGAGTAAATCACCACTCTTTCTAAATTTTAAATCCAAATTTGCTATATCAAACCCACTTGTAGTTTTTACAAACTGCTCGAGTCTTGATGATTTTTCTTGATTGGTATAGAGATAGCAATACCCCTCTAATCCTGTACGACTCACACGCCCACGTAGCTGATGAAGTGTTGAGAGTCCTAGTCTTTCTGCTCCTACAATTACTACAGTACTTAGACGAGGTAGCGATATCCCAACCTCTACAACAGTTGTGGCAACTAGTATTTTGCCATCTTCTCTAAAGTTTAGAAGCACTTCCTCTTTTTCTTTGTCCTTGCCATGCGTCACATAGACATCATCAAAGTTTTTTTCCCAATATCCCCTCGCCTCATCGATACTTTGATACTCTATAGAATCACTTTGCTCTACGAGTGGATAGACTAGCAAAACTTGATTATTTTTCTCTATCTCTTGTTTTATATGTTCTAGTAAGATTTTAAAATCATTTTTTCGTATCACTTTACTTGTGATATTTTTTTTAAATGGTGTGGTTGTTATAAGGCTTACATCGATATGTGCAGTCTCTATCATCGCTAATGTTCGAGGTATAGGTGTAGCTGAAAACTGTAGATAGTGAGGTCTTCGCTCCCCTTGTGTGACTAGTTTTTCTAAGCTATTTCTCTGCATCGTACCAAAGCGATGTTGCTCATCTACCATCACAAGAGCTGCGCTTGGAAGCTCTCTATATAAAAGAGCATGTGTTCCTATGATAAAGTCATATTCACTGAGATCTATCTTTTTTGTTTTATTGGTTACTAGTACCACCTTGGCATGTGGCATAAACTTTGTTGCTTCTTCGTAGAGCTGATTTGCAAGGATTGTCGTAGGTGCCATAAGCAGTGATCGGTGTGGGTACATCATCACCGCAGATGCTAAAATCACCATCGTTTTTCCACTTCCTACATCTCCGACTATCATCCTCTTGGCGGCTACATCTTTGGCAAAATCGCTTTTTATATCCTCTATGGCATGTAGCTGCTCATCTGTAAGGGTAAATGGAAGCGTTTTACTCCATGGCATGTAGTCATTGTGAGTTGTTGAGAGACTTGCAAAATATCTTCTTTTAAGTGAGAGCTGTTTCATATAAGAATAAAGCTCTGTATATTTTAAAGCATAAAGTGCATCATCATTAAACTCTTTTGATGGCTGTGCAGAGAAATGAAGTGCTAAAAGTTCTTGTGCTATTTCAGTTTTCAATCCTTCACTTTGTAGATTTTCCAAAGTAACAAGTTCTTTTACTAAACGACCCATTACATCATTTCTCAGTGGAGTTTTGTATTGAGCAACCACCTTGCCAGCTTGCGTGACTTTCTTTGGCATGTTCATACTACAACTGCCATTTTTGCACTCTATTTGTCCATAGTAAAAATCTCTTGCACCCACTTGAAACTGATGTAACATATAAGGTTTAGGACGAAAGACAACCCCTTGAATGGCATGTTCAAAATTATGAGCAAAAAAAGTAATTTGAATAGAATTGGTACTACGATAAACAGAAGAGATAGTAGCATCGATAGCTTGTGGCATGTTGGGACGTAGCTTTGTTTCTAAGCGGAGATCTTCGAAACTGTGAGGAATCAAAAGAGCAAGTTCTAGGACGGAGTGAATCCCTAATTTTTTAAACTTTTCCTCTTGCTCTTTTGAAGGATTCATAACCTTACTTTGTTACAACCGCAAAGCTTAAATCATTTATCTCAGAATGTTGTTTTATAAAATCATTTATCTCTTGGAGAGTGAGTTTTTGGATAAGTTCTAACTCTCTTAGTGAATACCCTGGCTCTTGATTTTTATAAAACTCCATAAATGAGCGGTTTAATCTTTGACTCATAGTCTCCACTCGCAAAGGTTCACTTCCTTGCAAAAATTTCTTAGTTTGATCAAGCTCTTCTTGTGTGACACCATTTTTCGCAAACTCACGTATTACCTCTTCTACTGTTTTTCTAGCTTCATCAAGTGATTCGATTTTAGTTTGTAAATAGCCTGTGAAATAACTACTTGATTTTGAGATATCTATGCGACCATATGCCGAGTATGCAAGTCCACGTTTTACACGTATCTCTTCCATAAGACGAGAGCCAAATCCGCCCGCACCTAGTATAAATGCAGCAACTTTTACTTTGTATTGTTCGCTTGAATCATCTAACATCTCATAAGGTGCACCAAAATATATATAGGCTTGTTCTGTCTCACGTTTGAGAATGATCTCTTTTTTATCACTGTTTGCTTTATAGTTTTTTACTTTAGAATCTGTTCCCATCTCTAACGTATGAACAACGGTTGCTAATTGTTTTTGGATAGTTTTTAACTCTACATCTCCACCAATAGCTACAATCATACGTGAACGTACAAGATGTTTTGTGAGAAAAGTTTTTACATCTTCGAGCGTAATACTCTCAACACTTTTTATAGTCCCAGAGCTAGCGAGTGCGAGTGGAGTTTTCTCAAAAAGTAGTTCATTAAGAGCATT
>JAVETY010000152.1:0-4152 GCA_034005815.1 Sulfurimonadaceae bacterium
CAGTTTTACCATGTGGTGTCGATATAAAATATCCAGCAGTCAATAAAACGCTTCTAGGTGATATAGAAAAAGATGGGCTACTTTTGAGCCAGTTTGATGAGGGGTTTCGCGCAACGAGTTGGAGCTTTGTAGTACGCAATGAACTTGTTGTAGCTCTAAGTGATATCTTGATAGTGACCGAAGCAGATGTTGCAAGTGGAAGTATGCGAAGTGTTGAATTTGCACAAAAGATGAAGAAGGAAATATTTGTTTTGCCCCATAGACTAGGTGAAAGTAGGGCAACGCAAAAGCTGCTAGAGGAAAATAAGGCAACAGCGATTTATGATATTGATACTTTTCTATCGATGCTAAAAGAGCGCTATGGACTTTTGGATATAAAAGAGGAAGCGGATGAAAATCTAGACCCTTTTATAACATTTTGTAAAACTATTCCCACGTATGATGAGGCTATGCAAAAGTTTGGTTCACGTGTGTTTGAAGCGGAATTAGGTGGGATTATAAATATAAAAGATGGGCGAGTGTATCTTATTTAAAACTATGGCATGTATAAAACTATGGCATGTTATAAAATAAGCATCGCATCCCCATAAGAGTAAAATCTATAGTCCTTTTGTATCGCTTCTTGATAAAGCTCGAGTGTTTTTTCTAAGCCAGCAAACGAAGCTACCAGCATAAGCAAGGTTGATTTTGGAAGATGAAAATTAGTTAAGAGATGGTTGGTACGCATTGGTTTATTTTGAGGGTGTAAAAAAAGATTTGCTTCACCCTTTGTGATATGACGATGTCTTGCAAAAAATTCTACTGTTCTTGTTGCAGTAGTCCCAACACAAAGTAAGGAGATGTCACTCTCTAGAAGCTCTTGTGCTTTGTGTGGAATATCATAATATTCTGAGTGCATAGGATGCTCGGTGATAATCTCACTCTCTACAGGTTTAAATGTCCCACTTCCAACATGTAAGGTTATATAAGCATTTTGAAATTGCTCCGTGATTCTTTTATGTTGCTCTGGAGTGAAATGTAAAGATGCAGTTGGAGCTGCCACAGCCCCTTCGTTGCGCGCAAATACACTTTGGTACTCTGTTGCATCTTCTGCTTCATCTGCTCTTTGTATATAGGGAGGAAGTGGAATGTGTCCTATCTTATCTATGATTGGAAGCAACTCTTCAAAGCGTAAGGGCTTGGCATGTTGGAAAAAAGAAACAAGGCGTGAGCCGTCTTCATAAATCTCTACTACTTTTGCAACAAGACTAGCATCAAAAATAATCTCACTTCCGAGTTTTACTTTTCCTCTGATATATACATTGACATGGTGCGCATCAATAGGGCGGTTGATAAGAAGTTCTATCTTGCCACCGCTTGGTTTATTTCCAAAGATTCTAGCTTTTATCACTTTTGTATCGTTAAAAATAAGGGCGCTATTTTTAGGGATAAAGTTCTCAAGCTCACGAAAGACAGTATGAGTGATGGTATTGGTTGCTCTGTCATATACAAGTAGTTTTGCGCTATCACGAGGGGATGCTGGGTAGGTTGCTATGAGCTCCTCTGGTAAGGTAAACTCATAGCTTGAGGTAAGAAGCTCTTTAGGATTCACTACTCTTTCTCTGTCGTCTCTTCTTCATTTGCTTCATCTTCTGGCTCTTCTGGTGGTGCAGGATTTACCATTCGTACGATAAGAATAGATATTCCATAGAGTATGATAAGCGGAATCGCCATAAGAAGCTGTGTTAAAACATCAGGTGGAGTTAAAAATGCTGCAATGATAAAGATAAGAACGATAGCATATTTAAAAAATGCTTTCATCTGTCTATCATCTACAAGACCCAAAAGTGCTAGGAAGTAAGCAAATATAGGAAGCTCAAACGCTATTCCAAATCCAAACATAATCTTTGTAAAAAATCCAACATAATCTTCTATATTGATAAGTGGGGTAAATTTAAAACTACCAAAGGTGATAAGAAAATCAAATCCAAAAGGGGTGACAACATAGTAGGCAAATGCGACACCGATAAAAAACATCCCACTTCCACCCACGATAAATGGGATAAGCATCTTTTTCTCATTTGCATAGAGCCCTGGAGCGATAAACATCCACAATTGTCCCAAAATAATTGGAAGTGCACCAATAATAGCAGCAAAGAAAGAGACTTTAAGCGCTACGAAAAACGCTCCACCTACTTGGCTCGTTGTAACCATCCCATCCGCTGCGTGAACAGATTTTTTACCCACTTCTTGGAGTGCTACGTTAAGAGGTTCTACTATCCAATTTAAAATTGGTTCATGAAAGTAAAACATAACAAAAAACATAACAATAAGACTTGCAACTGAGATACCAAGTCTTTTTCTAAGCTCTACGAGGTGGGGTCTTAAATCTTCAAACATCTGCTTTATCTTCTTTTTGGGTTGATTTTTTCTCAAAAGTTATAGTTTCTTGTAGAGGCGTTTGTTTTGGAGTTTCAGGTTTTGTCACTTCTTTAGTAATATCGTCTGTGATTTTCGCCATCTCTGAGCCTAATTGTGTTAAATCAGTTGTTCGTTGAAGTTCTGCACTGGCTTTTAAGAGATCTTGTTTATAAGAAAGCGCTTCATTTTTGATATCTGCAACGTTCATCTCTTGTTCTAAAGATTCTTTCACGTTGTGAATTGTTTTTTTCGCACTTCTAAAAAACTTTGCTACTTCTACCATTGCGCTTGGGAGCTTATCAGGACCTAAAAACAAAATAGCAATAACGACGATAATGAGTATCTCTGCAAAACCTAAACCAAACATAAAATACCTTATAAATAATTAGTGTGTGAGATTTTAACTAAACAATAATTAAAAAATCTTCAAACCAACAAAAAGAGGGCTATCTCATCTGCTAAGAGATAATTTTTATTGATATATTTACCATTATCTTCTTTTATTTTTCCTTCTGCTAATAGAACTTCTGCTTGTTTTTTTTGAGATTTGTTTAAATGTTCTTTCTCTATCCCAACAAATGAACGCATCCCTAGAAAGATTTTTTCAGTTAGTCTATCTTCTTCTGTAAGTAACTCTTCCTCTATAAGAAGCGGATGAGCGATATATTTTTCTATATCTTTTGAAGGATAAAATCTTGTAGCACCCAACATGCCAACAGCTCCACTTCCAGCTCCTATATAATCTTTATATTCCCAGTAGCCGATATTGTGGCGACTTTGGTAGGTACCAAAATTGCTAATTTCATACTGGCTAAAACCATGTTTTTTTATTGAATCAAAAAGAGATTTTGTCATAGAGAGTTTCTCTTTGGACATTTGTGGCTTTTTTTCAAAGAGCGTATCTTCTTCGATGGTAAGGGCATATGCACTAATGTGATTAATAGGAAGTGAGAATGCAATGCTCAAATCATTTTCTAAAAGCTCTTTTGTATCACCTAAAACTGCATAGATTATATCAAGTGAGATATTTGCAAAGCCTACTTCTTTGGCATGTGTGATTGCTTCTATGGCTTTTGCTTTTGTGTGAGAGCGGTTGAGAAGTTTGAGCTTTGTATCATCAAAACTTTGTACGCCAAAGCTTATACGATTAACTCCAAGCGTAAACATTCCATTTAACCACTCTTTTGTAGCACTATTAGGATTTGCTTCACTTGTTATTTCAGCACCTTCTATGAGGTAGGGCTTTATAAGAGTAAATATATTTTCATACATAGCAGGAGAGACACACGAAGGCGTACCACCTCCGATAAAAACTGTTTCAATAGAGTTTGGAGTGGCTTGAAATCTCTCTAGCTCAAAAGAGAGTTGTTTATAAAGAGCCTCCATATAAGAAGCTCTTTGCTCAAACTTATCTACGTAAGAGTTAAATGCACAGTAAAAACATTTACTATCACAAAAAGGTATATGGATATAAAGTAACATAGAGCCCTATTTTGTAAGTTGTTTAAGTATTTCGATAATTTCATCCATTTTGTCGCTAATATGACCTACTGCATCAGAAACATCATGCACCTCTTGCGCATTGTGTGTGAGTGCGTCAGAGCTATCTGAAATAGATTGGATTAAAACATTAGTAGTTGCAGTTGTTTCTGCAAGTGATTTTTGTGTACGTTCTGCTAGTTTTCTCACTTCATCAGCGACAACGGCAAATCCACGTCCATGCTCACCAGCGCGCGCTGCTTCAATAGCAGC
>JAVETY010000031.1:0-17517 GCA_034005815.1 Sulfurimonadaceae bacterium
TACACCATCCAATCCAGATGCACACGAGTTAGAAGAGAAACTAAAAGCAGTTCTAGAGCATTACCATATCGTGCATAAACGCTCTGCTAAAGTGAGAAATCTCTCGGGTGGAGAGCAGCAACGTGTGGCTATTGCACGTGCAAATATCAACATGCCAAAGATTATATTAGCGGATGAACCAACGGCAAATCTTGATGCAAACCTTTCATGGCATTTTACAGAGATGCTAAAAAAGCTCAAAGAAGAAAATAAAACTATAGTAGTCGCTACACACGATCCACTCTTTTTTGACCTGCCATTTGTGGATAAAATCATCACAATAGATAAAGGAAAAATCGTAGTATGATTTTTACTCCCGAAGTACTTACTCTTATGATTCTCAACATCATATTTGGGATTTTTGGGCTTATCGCGTTTGTGCTAAGCATACAAATTGTAAGAGGCTGGGAGAATGGTGCTTGTACAAAACTACAGTACCGTTTAGAGAAACAAAACTTTTTAAATGCTACGCTTATCAAGTATATTTTCTGGCTCAAAATCCCGCTATTTTTATTTTTTGTATTTACTATAGATAAACTCTCGGACATTATTACAGGCGCTATGTGCGCGGCTGGAATTGTCGATGCTACGCCCTATGGAATCTATCTTTTTATGATTAAGTTGCTCACACTTTATCTTTTTGGACTCTGGCTTGTACTTCACTATAGAGATACAAAAGAGGAAGTACCACCTTTTATAAAAACAAAATATATTCTCTTTATAGCACTCTTTCCAGTTTTGATTTTAGAAATTGTGTTAGAAATCTTGATGTTTGGTGGACTCGATACGAGTAAGATTCTTAGTTGTTGCGGCACACTTTATTCGACGGCTACTGGCTCTTATATATCCAATCTCTTTTTTATAGCAACACCATTATTGCTCACACTATTTTATGGAAACTATCTTCTTTTAGTGCTTTTTTATTGGCTCAAAAACCGCTATCTCTATGCACTTAGCGGAGCGATTTTTGTAGTGGTAGCTCTGATGAGTTTGATTGTCTTTTTTGGTACATATATTTATGAACTACCAACACATCATTGCCCATTTTGTTTTTTACAAAAAGAGTATTTTTATGTGGGATATCTGATTTATATACTTCTGTTTTTGGGAACTTTTTATGCTCTTGTGGCGGGGCTTTTAGAAGGTGATAAAAATATAAAAAAATCATTTATTTTTATCACGCTCTACGTTATTTTGGTTAGCTTATATCCAACTCTATATTATCTTAGAAATGGGGTTTGGTTATAAACGCTCTAAAATACGCTTGACTACATCTGCAGGATTTTCTGCTTCATAGATAGGGCGACCTACTACGATAAAATCCACAAGTGCATTTTGTGCATACGTTATATCCGCCACACGCTCTTGATCGTTAGCAGCCTCACCAAAAGGTCTGATGCCAGGAGTAAGTGTCATAAACTCATTTGTCGTGTGTTTTTTAATAGCTAAAGACTCATACGCCGAACATACTACACCATCCAAACCGCTCTCATATGTATCTTTTGCAAATTGTGTTGCTTTTGTAGCTATATCTTTTTCATAAACATGAGTAAAATCTTCATCACTAAAAGATGTAAGTGCCGTCACAGCTAAAACGATAGGACGGTTCTCATACGGTGCAAGACGCTCCATTACCATGCGCATTGCTTTAGTCCCAGCACTAGCATGAACGTTAAACATATCTACACCAAGCCCCATAATAGACTCAGCAGCATCTGCCATAGTGTTTGGAATATCATAAAGTTTGAGGTCTAAAAATATTTTGAAGTGAGGATTGATTTTTTTGAGTGCTTCGATAAATTCTGCACCATCACGAATATAAGAACGAAAGCCTACTTTGAGCCAAACATCATAAGATTTGATTTGTTCTACAAGTGCTAGATTTTTCTCTTTAGTAGGAAGGTCAAGGGCGATACATAATTGCATAATTTCTCTTTAATAAAATTTTCATAATTGTACCATTTTGAAGATTTTAAAAGAAGAAAAGGAGCACAGGAAGTTATGACATGTTATAACATTCATCATGGAAGCGTGTGCTTTCTTTTTTACTGATAAAGTTTTTATCATGCATATACTTCCTTTGTTATTTTAACTATTTTTCAAGAGTCATTTTATTAATAACACTTTTAACGCCATCAACATCTTCTAGAACTTTATTTACTAGTTCTTTTTCAGCAATATTTAGAGCTATACCACTCACAGTAACTACACCATTGTTTGTACTTACTAAGGTACGTATTACACTTGTTGAACGATGTAAAGCTAAGGCTAGTCTTACTTTAGCAGTAACTGCTAAATCATCAGAATGCTCAATTTTTTTCGTGTCTAATTTTGCTATTGTCATGTTGTTTGTAACACTTGTAACTCCGTGTATATCCTCAACAAGTAGAGTGACTAAATCTTTTTCAGCAAGATTTTGAACTATTCCATTGATGAGCACTACTCCATTTGTGGTTGTGACTTCTGTTCGAAAAGCACCAGTTGAACGATGTAATAAAAGAGCCATTTTTACTTGTGTAGTGATTACAGTATCATCGATTCGCTCCCCGATTGTATGTATTGTTTTTGTTGTGTTGTTTTTAGCCACGTCAGCTGCTAAAAGTGAACTACTACTTGTAATTAGAACCGTTGCAACTATTGTTGCTTTTAAAAATGTACTATGTTTCATGACTTATTCCCTTGTGATTTAATTTAAAGATAAACAATTCTTTTGAGTTGTTTATCTTCCACAATGAGATACTAACTTTATCGAGTTATTTTAGAGTTATTTTTATAAGTTTTTTGAATATAAAAAATCTAAATAAAGTTGAATAGATATTCAAACGTTAGTGCTATAATGCTCGCAAATATCCAAAAGGTAGACGATGTCTCAACCTAAAGAAATAATCATAGTTGGCATAGGCTCAAGTGCTGGCGGATTAGAAGCATTGCAAGAGTTTATCCACAATCTTACGGTCAATGATACTATGACGTATATTGTGGCACAACATCTAGGACCAGAGCACAGCGTGATGGTAGAACTTTTAAATAAAAATTCACCGCTAGCAGTAGTAGTCGCTCGTGATGGTTTAGTCGTAACTGCAAATACAATTTATATAACTCCACCAAACTACAATATAACTCTAGATGGCGATGCTATTGTTCTTAGCGCTCCTGCTGATAATTTTGTTGGTTCAAAACCTTCCATCGATATGTTTTTTGAATCCCTTGCACAGAGTAAGCATAGTAATGCGGTTGGAATTATTCTCTCAGGCACAGGAAGTGATGGAACAAGAGGATGCGCACAGATAAAAGCGCAAGGTGGTATTACAATAGCACAAGACCCAAAAAGTGCAAAATTTGACGGTATGCCTCTTTCTGCAATTGATGCAGGGCATATCGATATCATACTTCCTGCAAGTGAGATAGCACTTGAGTTAAAAGATATAGAGAAACATATGAGCGCTCTCATCCCACTTGAACAAATCACTTTGCAAACAAAAGATGACCTTATAAGTATATTCGCGCATCTAAAAACTATTTGTAGCATAGATTTTTCAGAGTACAAACCAACAACACTCAGTAGACGTATACGAAGACGTATGGCAACACTCAAAATCTTGAAAATAGATGAATATGTACAACTCTTATATACAGATAAAAAAGAGAGTGCAAACCTTTGTAAAGACTTTTTGATTGGTGTGACTTCATTTTTTAGAGATAAAGAAGCATTTCTAGATTTAGAAGTACAACTCACTCAATATCTAGCCACAAAAGGGGCGAATGATATGATTAAGGTTTGGGATGTTGGATGCTGTACTGGAGAAGAGAGTTATTCTATTGCGATTGTTATAGCTGAGATTTTAGCCAAAAACAATATGCAACGAGAGGTTCAAATCTTTGCTTCTGATATAGATAATGATTCGATTTTAATTGCAAGAGGTGGTTTTTACCGCGCTTCTGCCTTAGAAGAGATGCCTCCAGAGCTGTTAGAGAAATATTTTATCGCAAAAGATGGTGGTTTTTATATAAATAATAAAATCAGAGATATGATAATTTTCTCCAAACATAATATTGTTCAGGACCCTCCTTTTATAAAACTAGATCTTGTTGTTTGTAGAAACTTACTTATATATTTCAACTCGAGTTTGCAAGAGAGACTTATTCCTATGTTTCATTATGCGTTAAAAAATGGCGGTATATTATTTCTTGGAAAAACAGAATCGATTGGTTCATTTGAAAATCTCTTTACGCCGCTCACTAAAAATACTAGAATCTTTAAAAGAGAATTTAGTTTTACGAATCTTCCACCTAAAATTATTAATATATACCATCCAATCCAAGATATAAAAAACAAACATTTAGTAGCTCCTCCAGTTGCAAAAATGAGTTTCAAAGAGTCACTTATAGAATCCCTCGGAGAGTATCTTCTGCCACTTAGCGTTATCGTGAGCAAGGGAATGGATATAGTTTATATCAAAGAGAAAAATCCATATCTTCACTACGATCAAGGACTTGCTACTGCAAATATTTTTAAAAGTATTCACGAAGCACTCTCGCTTGATTTGCGAACTCTGATACAACAGTGCAATAAAACAACGCTCCCTCAACATGGGATATTTCATAAAGTAGAACTCTTTCGTGGGATTGAACGCTTTGTACGACTCATCGTTATCCCGCTTAGTCATCATGTAGAAAACAGTGAATTTTATATTATCTCTTTTCAAGAAGAAGATGCAGATGTATTTACTCAGGTGGATTTCTCATCCGTTGATGCACCGCATACCAAAGAAACCATAAGACTTGAAGCTGAACTGACACATACAAAAAGACATCTACAAACTATCATCGAAGAGATGGAAAAAACAAACGAAGAGTTGCAATCTCTAAACGAAGAACTAAGAAGTGCAAATGAGGAACTTCAAAGTACAAACGAAGAGTTACAAAGCACCAATGAAGAGCTTCGCAGTACAAACGAAGAGTTACAAAGTACAAATGAGGAGCTCCATAACACTAAAAATAAGTTAGATGTTACTTATGATGCACTAAAAATCGTATCAGAAGCAAAAGAGGTACAGCAAGTACTTTTAAACATGGTGTTTGATGGAATAACAAATGGGATAGTTGTCTACAAAGCGATAGATGATGGAGCTGATTTTGAGATAGTCGATATCAATACGGGATCAGAAAAGATGGATGGACTATCGCGTAAAGATGTGATAGGAAAGAGAATCAAAGATGTGTTTCCAAATGTAGTAAAGACCGATATGCTTGATGCTTTAGCTAGAGTTTATAAAACAGGTATACCAAAAGATATTCCTCTCTTTTTCTACGGGGATAAACGTATGTGTGTTTGGAGAAAAAACTATATCTTTAAATTACCAACGGGTGAAGTTATTGCTATTTATGAAGATATGACAGCATATAAAAATGCAGAGATAGCACTTGAAAAACTCAATGAAAATCTAGAAGAGAAAATAGAAGAAGAACTCGCAAAAAATAGAGAAAAAGATTTGGTTATTATCAAACAATCTCGTTTTGCAGCGATGGGAGAGATGGCTAGTAATATTGCACACCAATGGCGACAACCACTCAACCTTCTAGCGATTACTATTCAAGCAGCAGAAGTGGCATATAAACATAAGAAGATGGATAAAGAGTACATAGACACTATGGTAAGCGATAGCATGCGGATGATCAATAGACTCTCCCATACGATAGATGATTTTAGAAATTATTTTACTGCTAATAGTGCAAAAGAAAATATTGAGATTGCAAAATCAGTTCACAATACGATAATGCTACTTCAAGATGGTTTTACAAGTTACAATGTGGCTATTGAAGTGGATATGAGTGATGATATATGTATCTTTGGATATAAACACGAATTTGAGCAAGCAATACTTAGTATTATAAATAATGCTAAAGAAGCAATAGTAGCAAACGATATAGAGAATGGAAAAATTTCTATAAAAGTACAACATGTAGAAGATAAAATACATATCTCAATAGAAAATAATGGACCAAAAATCGATACTGAAATACTAGGCAAAATTTTCGATCCCTATTTCACTACAAAATTCAAAACACAAGGAACTGGGCTAGGACTCTATATGGCAAAAATCACTATTGAACAAGATATGGGTGGTACTTTAGTCGTTTCTAATACTAGTGAAGGTGTCTGTTTTGATGTGGAGTTACCTGTAAATTAATTGAAGAGAAAATATATTGAAGATTTATGAAGCTCATAAAGAGCTTCATATGAGTTTTTGTACTTAGATAGTAAGAAGTTTTATTTGCTAGATTTAAGAGCTTTAATCTCTGCTTTAAGCAAAGCTACTTCTTCCATCATACTAGCGATTTTATCAGCTTTAACAGTTTCTACATCACCTTTAAAACCTTCAATCGTTGATTTTACACTATTAGTAAATGATTCGATTTTATCTTTAGCATCACTAATAAGTTCATGATGATCAAAATGAAGATTATCTTCAAGTTCATTGATTTTACCGATGATATCATCTTTATGTTTGTATGCATAGTACGTTAAAGCACCACCGATAATAGTTCCGAGTATTAAGCCTATCGTGTTATTTTTATCCATTTGTATATCCTTTTATTTGGTTTTGGTTTTTTGAAATATATTAAACAAAGTATCGATAACTAGCGTACCAAGTGTTATTTTAGCAATTCCATTAGACGCTTTATATGCGAGTGACTTTGTTTTTATATGTATATAGCTTGTCATCTCTTGTAGTTCATTCATCGTCAATGCTGCTTTAGTAAAAAGGAAGTTAACCTCATTTTGCATATTGATAATAAATAAATCTACTTTTTTCATAGTGTTAAATGCTTGTAATCCAATAACCGCTACCATAACTGTCAGCAGAACCATACATACGGCAATTATTCCAACAAAAAGAGTTAAAAGTTCATTATCCATGTATCACCTTCTTAAGTTTGGTAGAGAATAATAGCTTCATTAGGCTTAAAATCTAAGATTTAAACCAGCATAAAGTTTTTGTACTTTATCAGTTGTTTTAAGAGTCAAAGGACCACTACTCATCTCTTGCCATTGGCGATGTGTATAGTCATATCCAGCTAAAACATCTAAAAAGTCTGTGATTTGAAATGCTACTCCAGCACCTAATGTACCGCCAAGAGCATAGAGTGTATCTCTTTTTTCATCACTGTATTGTGCTGTAGTTTTAAATCCTAATTTAGCTCTAGAAACGTTCACTCCAAGCTTTACAAAAGGTAGTATTATAGGGCTAACAGTTGGCATAGTGATAAGATAATCCACTCCAACACCTATTGTATTTGATGAGTTAAATAGTGTTTCAGTACTGTTTCCAGAGTCTGAGTTAGAAGTATATTGTTGAAGTGATACTTCTAAACGGTTATCTTCAAACTTACCAAAACCAACTTTGATAGATCCAGCCGTAGTTCTGTCATTACCAGTAGAAGATTTATATGAATATCCACCACCTTTTAATTCAAATGTTCTATCAACATTTGCAGCACCTACGTCTAAACCAATATACATAGCACCACCATCACTCTCAGCAATTGCCAAAGACGTAATAACCATTAAACTTAAAATAATTTTTTTCATAATTTTCTCCAAAAACAAATTTAGACTAGAAATAAAAGATTTATTTTTTGTCTTAACAAATAGTATCTCTTGATGGTTACGAATAGGTTATTTTTACTTAGGAGTTAGTCTATGATTTCTAGTCTCTAAATGACTTCTGGAAGTTCGATTGGAAATTGCAGAGTAAAGCATGCACCTTCATCGATATTTTTAGCACTCACAGTACCATTGAAATGTTTTTCGATAATAGTTTTAGCCATATACAGACCGAGTCCTGTTCCATCTTTTTCTTTAGTGGAAATATAAGGCTCAAAGAGTGATTCTATGATACTGTTTGAAATTCCTCCTCCATTATCAGAAACAGATATTCGGTACTCTTCTTTATCAGCAATCTCTTCACAGAGAATGATTATTTTGCCTGATTTAGTATGGTGTTCGTTGATTGCATCTTTTGCATTTGCAACAAGTGATAAAAGAACTTGATTGAGCTCACTTGGATAGACGAAAAACTCTTTTGTATCATTGAGTATGATTTCAAGCTCTATATTATGAAACTTTAAAACAGGGCAGGCAAGAGCGCGAAGTTGTGTACATACTTTAGAACCATTAAGCCATTCTTTGCGTACGTTTGGCTCGAAGAAGTTTTTAAAATCTTCTATGGTATTTGATAGATAACTAATATTTTTATCCATCACTGCTAAATCACTTAGAATTTCTTGATTGTCCGCTGCAGAAGAGAGTGCTTCTAAACGCATTTTACTACTAACCATCCCCATGATAGAAAGTGGTTGGCGCCATTGGTGTGCAATCATACTTAACATCTCACCAATCACAGCAGAACGAGCTTGAATGATAAGAATATCTTCTAATGCTTGGTAACGTTTGTCAGCTTCAATTATTTTATTTTTAATTGTATGTATTTTCATTATTTTATTTTTCAAGGGCTATACTATAGCCAGTGTTGTTATGTGTTATCACGGCGTCATAACCAATTTTAGTTCGTAGTTTTTTAACAAGATTTTTTACAGAACTATCAGCTATAGAGTTAAAATCCCATAAATACTCTTCAATAGTTGTTTTACTCAGTATGACATGTTTATTTTTAACAAGTAAAGATAAGAGTGCAAGTTCTTTTTGAGTTAAATTTATATTTTTTCTTGAAGCTGTTTCATAAACAATACTATCTTTTAAATCAAACGAAGTTCCACCTTGAAGCACATAAATGATTGAAGAGCGATGTTCTATAAGCTCGACAGTTTTGCGAAGTGTTTCGAAAAGATTTTCAAGTGAAACAGGTTTTACTAAATAGGCATCCAGCCCTAGAGGAACAGCAGCATGTAAAAAATCTTTTTCAAAACATGCTGTCAAAAAGATAACAGAGATAGTAGATCTTTCATTTCGTATATGTTTTATAAAATCAATACCATTTATTTTAGGCATATACAAATCAGTAATAATAATATCAATAGAGTTATCATCAATAATATCATATGCTTCTTTTGCACCTAAAGCCGAATAAACATCTGCAAAATAATGCTTTAACACAGAAACTAAATAGGTTAAGAACTCCTCTTCATCATCTACACAGAGTATTGAATAGTTATTAAAACAAGACATATCACCTAGATTTAACATTATTTCTCCTTTAAATTATATAAATTAAATTTTGCTAAAAAGAGTTGTAATTTGTATATACAGTATAGCATTAATATGTATGAACATAAATTTTTATTAAGTAAAATAACTCAAAAATAACTAGAGCTAGTTATATTGTTGTTTATAAAAATTTTTAAAAGGCGGTAAGAAAGATGAAAAAAGATACAAGAACAATTCAATTAAAAATAGTAGGTACATTTGCAATTGCAATGTTAGATTAACAGGATGTGCAGAAAAAGCTCCAACTACGGGAGATTTTATGAGAATGCATGCAGCTGATGAAAAAGAGGCAATAAAAGACCAAAAACAAATGGCAAAAGACTGGGACAAAGGTTCTAAAATGGTCAAACAAGGTGAGCAACAGATAAAAGATGGTGAAGCACTAATGAAATCTGGAGATCGAGATATGACTAAGGGACAACAAGATATAGAACAAGGACATAAAGATACAGCAGAAGGAGTGAAAATCAAAGCAGATAGTGAGCAAGATTTTCAAGAAAAATATCCTGAACTCAAACTTGAGCTTAAGTAAAAAACTTTAGAAAGAAAATGCTATGACATGTCATAGCATTTACTTGTTAGATTCCCTCTTATTATTTAAAATATCACTGATTAGCTGAAGATTTTATAGCTTTTAATAAATAGAGTGTGCAAGCTTTATTTTTATTAACCTAAGTACAAAATCTTATAAAACAGTTTAATTCTCCTTTATCATTCTTCATAAAATTCTTTTAGTTAAAATATACTCACTATATATGCCTTATTGAAAGCATTTTATTTAGTAATGTTGCAATACAAAATATTGTTTAGTATGACATGTCATAGAAAGCTATGTATAAATTAAGAAGAATTTTGAAAAATAAGAAAGAAAAAAGGACGTTTAAAATAGCTAAAAAGCTATTTTAAACGAAGAAGTTTTATAAACTACAAGATTGAACTTGACTTGCTATAGTTGCTACAATAGAAGGGTCTTCGAGTGTTGATATATCTTGTGTTACTGGTTCGCCTCTAGCGATTGTACGTAGGATACGTCTCATCACTTTTCCAGAACGTGTTTTTGGAAGTCCTGGTACAAAAACGATATCATCACATAGCGCGATGTTACCAATCTCTTTTTGAATCACTTTGTTGATTGCTTTGAGCTCTTCAACTTGGTCTGCAATGCTATCTTCAGATTTTAGAACTACATAAGCGAAGATACCTTCACCTTTAAGGTCGTGTGGTTTTCCAACAACTGCAACTTCTGCAACGTTTGGATGTTTTTTCACTGCTTCTTCAATTTCAGCAGTTCCCATACGGTGACCACTTACGTTGATAACATCATCCGTACGACCTGTGATTGTGATATAACCTTCAGAGTCATAAACAGCACCGTCACCTGTGAAGTAAACTGGTTTACCATCTTTGCTTACATCAGCAAAATATGATTTTACAAATCTATCTTTGTCTCCCCAGATACCACGAATCATTGATGGCCAAGGTTTTGTTACACACATGTAACCACCTTCACCTGCTTCACATTTTTTACCTGTTTGTGGGTCTAAAATCTCAGCCATAATCCCTGGAAGTGGGAATGTTGCAGATGCAGGCTTGATTGGAGTTGCCCCTGGAAGTGGAGAGATGATATGTCCACCTGTTTCAGTTTGCCAGTATGTATCCACGATAGAACATTTACTAGAACCTACCTCTTCGTAGTACCATTTCCACGCAGCAGCGTCGATTGGCTCACCAACTGTTCCGAGTATTTTTAGACTTGATAGGTCATATTTAGCTGGTTCGTTTTCGCCTAGCTTATGAAGTACACGAATCGCTGTTGGAGCAGTATAAAACTGATTGATTTTGTACTCTTCTACCATTTTCCATGGACGTCCTGCATCTGGATAGGTAGGAACACCCTCAAACATAACAGTTGTAGTTCCCGAAGCAAGTGGACCATAAACGATGTATGTATGCCCAGTAATCCAACCAACGTCAGCAGTACACCAATATGTATCGTTACTCTTTATATCAAACACCCATTCCATAGTCATTTGCGCCCAGAGGATATATCCTGCAGAGTTATGTTGTACACCTTTTGGTTTTCCTGTACTTCCTGAAGTATAAAGAAGGAAAAGTGGGTCTTCACTATCCATAACTTCTGGTTCACATGTTACTGGTTGGTATTTGATGAGCTCGTTGTATGAGTAGTCACGTCCTGCAACCCAAGTAATCTCTTCATTGTTTCTTTCAACAATAAGTACTTTTTGTACTGGAGTTTCACCCTCAAGCGCAGTATCTACTACGGGTTTTAACATATATGGTCTATCTTTTCTATATGCACCATCTGCTGTGATAACTACTTTTGCTTCTGCATCTTCGATACGGTCTCTAAGAGCTTCAGCAGAGAAACCACCAAATACGATTGAGTGGATAGCTCCAATTCTAGCACATGCTAACATGGCATAAGCAGCTTCTGGAATCATTGGCATGTAGATAACAACACGGTCGCCTTTTTTAACACCAAAGTCAGTTTTTAAAAGGTTTGCAAAACGGTTTACATTGTAGTAAAGCTCAAGGTAAGTGATAACTTGTTTATCTCCACGGTCACCTTCAAAAATAATAGCTGCTTTGTTTTTAGAAGTTTCTAAGTGTCTGTCAATACATTGAACAGAAACGTTAAGTTTTCCACCACTAAACCAGTTTACAAATGGGAAGTTTTGGTTATCCATAACTTCTGTAAAAGGTTCCATCCAAGTGATTTTTTCTTTTGCATATTTGCCCCAAAAACCTTCGTAATCCTCTATCGCCATATCTTGTAAATCTTGATATTCGCACATATTTTTAATTCTAGCATTTCTACTAAATTCTTTGTTTGGTTTAAATACCGGTTTGAGTTGTACTGTTGACATATTGTTATTTCTCCTTGGTTAATTTTAAATAAATCATTGCTGTCATAATCGCGTCATTGACTGCGTTATGCGCTCCCATTTGAGGGATATTGCATTTTTTTAGGATTGTATCAAAGCGTAAATCAATATTTCCTTGAGGGATCAAAGTAATTGTCTTCTCAAAATATATTTCAGACACTTCTATCATCTTGTTTGGTAACGTGATACCAAGCATAGGTTTGATATATTTGTTAATCATTGCTACATCAAACTCCAAATAATACCCAACTAAAGGTGCAGATTCGATAAAATAAAGAAACTCTTTTATAGCTTCTTCTGCATCTCTTGCATCAATAACATCGCATGGTCTTATTTGATGTATTTCGATACTTTTTGTGCTTATCTCTTTCGAGGGTTTGAGATAAATCTCAAAAGTTTTTGATGTAATTATTTTGTTATTTTTTACTTTTACTGCACCGATGGACAAAATCTCATCTTTGGATGGATTAAGTCCTGTAGTTTCAGTATCAAACACCACCACTGTATCATCATGTGGAGTTTCAAATAAAAAAGCAAACTCAGTATCTTTTAGCTTTTTTAGGTTTGACTTTCTTTTATAATTTGTAAAAAATGAGGCAAACATTAGCTCACCATATTTAAGTGAAAGTGAAAACTCATAAATTTTTTAAAATGGTTTACGATTTTAAAACTATCTTTGAGTAAATCAACTTGGATTTTTTCTAACTTTGCTGGGTTGATATAATTAGCATCAGAAAAATCATTTGCTTCAAGCATCGCTTTGAGGCGGAGTGTTGAGAGGGTATCAAAACACTCTATAAGCTCTGTAGCAAAAATTTTATCGATAATACCTCTATTGTTTAGCTCTTTGATTCTTTGGATGGTATTTGTTTCTTTTATCTCATATTGTAATGCGAGTGTACGCACTCCATGAACAATTGCGAAAATGCCTCCTTTTTTTAGATCTAGCTTGTTGTTACGATTTTTCTCTAACAAAAATCCTGAAAAGATTGATAAAGGTGTCTCAAATGCTAGTACAGCTTTTGCCATATGTGCTAAGACATCATCACGAGCGTGAAAACGGTGGTGTAGAAATTCAGTAAGCTCTGTTACGAGTTTAGGATCTCCTGCAACATACTTCGCATCCATAAAGATACTAAGTTGTTGGAGTGCTTCTTCATTCATAGTAGAAACCCATGAGTCTATAAGAGTTTTATACCCTTTTATATCACGGCGATAAAAATCATTACTTACCATTACATTCCCCTCACATTTAGGAAATCCAAGTTCTAAAAGGTAGTGATTGAGTTGTATCATTGGTTCACGAAAGAGTTCTATATCGATACCGTTTTGAATAACAAGCGCATTATCTTGATCTGTTTTTACACTTTGCTCTTCTCTACCTTCGGAACCCATCACGATAAGTGCGCAACGTTTTTGAAGCTCTTGTGGAACACACATGCCAAAGAGTTTATTATAGATTTTAGCGTTGAGTGTTGCTACGAGTTTTGTGATATAGCGTACTTTTACACCTTGAGAGTGGAGGGTGACGAGAATATTGCGTAGATCCTCTTGAAGATTTTTTAAATCCTCTATATTGGAAGCTTTATCAATACGAACTGCGACAAGGTGGGAGTGGCTTGCAAAGTAGCTAAGTAAATCTAATTGCTCTAATATCCCTACTATTTTGTCACCATCAGTAACCACTACACGCTTGATTGCATTTTGTGTCATAAGCAAAAGTGCATTAAATAAAAAATCATGGTAGTCAATGGTAATGATGCCATGTGAAGCGATACTTGCAACACTGTCGTTGATAGTATAATCACCTAAAAGTACATTTTCACGTAGATTTGTATCTGTGATAATAGAGTACTCTTTATCTTTCTTGTACAATATAACACGACCCTTAATCTCTTTCATCTTTACAAGTGCATTGTAGATAGTTTCGTTTGGTTCTACAATACAGGCCAAGTGAAGATATATATCACTTACACGAGATACTAAAAATGGAGTGAGATTACTTCTTGCATCATGATTTTTGAGTTGTTGATGGCGTGTTACGAAGTCTTGGAGAAAATAGCTTTGTACTTTTTTATTTTCTAAAAGTTCCAGAAAATCCTCTTTTTTAATCTCATAACAGATTAAATCCTCTTCCACAATAAACTTTGAATTGGTTGTATTGTAGATAAGAGCATCTGCATCAAATGTATCACCAATAGTATAAACATAGTGAATCTCATCATCTATAATTTCGTTAACACTTCCTTTGATAATAATTGTAAAAGCACTTGCAGGGATTTTTTGAGAGATTAAAAGTGTGTCTTTTGGGTAGTAAGCTATGTCGATTTTTTGCATCAGTGCATCAAGAGTTGATGTTGAGAGAAGCTCAAACGGGTGAATCGATTCAATCAGTTGTCTTTGATCTAAAATACTCACATATGCCTCCAATAAAGATGGCATGGAGAGAAAAAATCTCCATGCCAAAGATAGTTGTTAGTGCTCACTTGCACCCTCAGCACCGATACCCGTTTGTGCACGGATAAATTGCGCATCGAATTTTTCTTTTTCTTCTTTTGCACTTTGTGACTTATCAGTCGCAGAGAAGATAAACGTTGCAATAAACGCTGCAGTCATTGAGAACAATGCTGGATATTTCCATGGGAATATAGCTGTTTCATGACCCATAACATCAACCCATACCGCAGGCCCTAGGATAAGTAGTACTACAGCTGTAAGAAGACCGATAGATCCACCCATAACAGCTCCCCGAGTTGTTAAACCTCTCCAGTACATTGAAAGGAATAGGATAGGGAAGTTTGCAGATGCTGCAATAGCAAATGCTAACCCAACAACAAACGCGATATTTTGACTCTCAAATGCAATCCCTAAGATAATAGCGATGATACCTAGAGCAACAGTAGCGTATTTAGAAACTTTCATCTCTTTTATTGAATCTGATTTACCTTTTCTAATAACAGAAGCGTAAAGGTCATGGCTGATTGCAGAAGCACCAGCGAGAGTGAGACCTGAAACAACTGCTAAGATAGTAGCAAATGCAACTGCTGAGATAAATCCTAAGAAGAAGTCTCCGCCCACTGCATGTGACAAGTGAATCGCAGCCATATTGTTTCCACCAAGAATTGGGTATCCACCACTTACAGCTTGTTTTGCAAGGTCAAGATATTCTGGATTTTTGAAAACCATAACGATAGCACCAAAACCGATGATAAACGTAAGGATATAGAAATATCCGATAAATCCTGTTGCATAGAAAACTGATTTACGTGCTTCTTTTGCATCACTTACAGTAAAAAATCTCATAAGGATATGTGGAAGACCAGCAACACCAAAGATAAGAGCAACTGCGAGAGATATGGCCGAGATAGGGTCACTGACAAGTTGTCCTGGTGCCATAATCGAAATATCTTCTTTTGCTTCAACTGCTGCTGCAAAAAGTTTTCCAAAGTTAAAGTCATAGCTATACATAACTGCAAGTGCCATAAACGTTGCACCTGAAAGGAGTAAGAACGCCTTGATGATTTGTACCCAAGTTGTTGCAAGCATACCACCAAATGTTACGTAAAGAATCATCAAAATACCTACGATGAAAACTGCGATTTCGTAGTTTAGACCAAAAAGAAGTTGAATAAGTTTACCACTTCCTACCATTTGAGCGATTAGATAAAGGATAACCGTTGTAATTGAACCAAATGAAGCCAAAATACGAACAGGCGTTTGGCGTAATCTATACGAAGCAACATCAGAAAAAGTATATTTTCCTAAGTTACGTAAAGGTTCTGCAATCATAAATAAAATAACTGGCCAACCAACTAGGAAACCAATAGAGTAGATAAGTCCATCATATCCGTTTAAGTAAACAAGACCAGATATACCAAGGAAAGACGCTGCTGACATGTAGTCACCTGCAATCGCCATACCATTTTGAAAACCTGTGATTCCTCCACCAGCTGTGTAAAAATCTTTTGCAGATTTTGTACGCTTTGCAGCCCAGTAAGTGATACCAAGAGTTGCACCAACAAAGATAAGAAACATAACAATAGCAGACATATTCAGCTCTTTTGCCGTTTCAGGTATTGCTGTAGAAGCAAACACTGCTATTGTTCCCAATATTAAAAATAAAAATATTCTATTAAACATACTAGTAATCCTTTACCGCGTCTTTGATTTTATTGTTTAAATCATCAAACTCGCCATTTGCTCTTCTTGTATAAATACCAGTGATGATAAATGCAAAAAGAATAATCCCCATCCCAACAGGGATACCTACAGTTGTTACAGAACCAGCACTCAGTGGTTCACCTAAAATCTCTGGCGCATATGCGATAAGAGCAATAAAACCAAAATATACAACTAGCATAATGATAGAGAGAACTATCGCATAAGGTGTTCTTTTTGCGAGTAGCTCTTTATAGTTTGGATCATTTTTTATTTTTTCAACTAATTCTTTATTCATCTCAATCTCCTTAAAAATTGTAGTTTGCGATAAGTCTGTACTCATCCCAATCTCTGTTGTTTGTGAAATCTCTTGGAAAGTTTCCACGTAAGCGAAGTTGTAAGTTTTTCACTACTTCTGGATTGTAAATAGCATCAAATCCAGCTTCTTTAGTTTTGATGTCACCTAAGCCACTATTTTTATCCATATCAAATTCTGCGTAATAGCCTGTTAAATTTACATTTGCACCTAGATTTTTGAAATCATACGTTGCTGCAATTTTACTTGCTTTTGTTCCTGCAATAAATTGATGGCGTGTAACCATACCTTGCGTATATGCAGGCATTCCACCCCATGGAGATATCGTAGATTTTTTAATATTTTCAGCTACGCTATCTGCTTTACTTTGTTGTGAATATGCTAATGAAAGAGTGAAATCACTTACTTTAAAGCCTAGTTTGCCACCAACATAAAGTGAGTTTACAGAACCAGCGTATTTATCACCTACACCATTTTCTTTTATAGCTTGTACTGCTACTGAAGGTTTGATTGCATCTGTGATTAAACAGTTCCATTTAAAATCAACTTCACCATAGACAGCATTTAAAAGATCGTATGCATAATAATCCCATAGTTGTACTTTGAGATTTTCTACACCAGTGTATGTTGCAGATACTACAGAAACACCAGCTGTACTTTTATCAACTGCCCATGTTCCCATGTTTGTAAACGTTCCTTGATAATGAGCATTTTGTCCAGCTACTGAAGAGTATCCTGCGGTAACGCCAACGATACCACCGTTATAAGCATTTGCAAAAGAACCTGGTGCCATTCTTGTAACATGTCCACCGATAAGTGTAGTATCTGGTAAATCAGTGTTGATAACTAAATATGCCTCAAAAAGGTTA
>JAVETY010000153.1:0-4117 GCA_034005815.1 Sulfurimonadaceae bacterium
CTCTTGAATCTCCATACGGTTCAAACCATGGAAACCAATAAGTTTTGTAATACGACCTTTTGTCATCTCACCATCAGCTTTTGCAAGTAAGATGTTATCACCCTTGCGAATCACACCATTAAAGATGCGAGAAATACCAATTTTTCCTACATAGTTATCATAGTCAAGTGTAAATACTTGTGCTTGCATAGAATTTTCTCTATCACCCTCTGGCTCAGGAATCTCACGAAGTATAGTTTCAAATATACACTCGAAGTTTCCATCAGGATCAGCCATATCAAGTTTTGCAATACCATCACGCGCTGCAGCATAGATGATTGGGAAGTCAAGTTGATCTTCTGTTGCATCCATAGCAGCAAAAAGGTCAAACATCTCATCTACAACACGCTCTGGTTCAGCTGATGGTTTATCGATTTTGTTGATAACAACGATTGGTTTTTTACCCATTGCTAACATCTTTTTAACAACAAACTTAGTTTGAGGCATAACACCCTCATACGCGTCAACTAAAACTAAAACGCCATCCACCATTTTAAGAACACGCTCAACTTCACCACCAAAGTCGGCGTGGCCTGGAGTGTCGATAATATTGATTTTGTAATCTTTATAACGAATAGCTGTATTTTTAGAAAGAATAGTGATACCACGCTCTTTTTCAATAGCGTTACTATCCATAGCTCTCTCATCATGCTGTTCATGTGTACCATATGTACCTGATTGTTCTAAAAGTCCATCAACTATAGTAGTTTTACCATGGTCAACGTGAGCAATAACTGCAATGTTTCTGATTTTTTGCACAGTGTTTCCTTCTTTGCGTTTTTTGCAAGAGCATCTTTACAATGCTAAAACGTAGGTTAAAAATTTTCGCAATTATATCTAAAAATATATTTAGATGTTGTAAAACTCCGAGTTTACTTCCATCTTACTTATTTTTTATCTCTTTAAGAGCTATTTATTGATATAAGAAAATAGTTTTTTAATGATTTTTAGTTTGATTTTTGCTTATATAGTTTTTTTAGTAATTTTAAAAAAGTTTTTTTCTTAAAATATTAAATTAATCAATTGAAAAAGGATAAGGTCATTTGTTTGATAAAGTAGATAATTAGCTGAAAATTCTCTATTTTTAGTTTAAAAAATCAAGTTTTCTTTTTATATTTGCTATCTCGACCATATTTAAAACCGCCATTTCTACAGCTTCTTTAAGTTTACTGCCATAAATTTGTTTATTATCTCTATCATATTTTTCTATAATGTGATTATAAACGGTAAGAAATTCTTGAATTAGTTCTATTGCTTTAATTGTTATTTTTTTATTACTTGCTATAGATAAGACAAGATCAAAACTTTTTTTAATCTTGATATCCATATCATCTATCTCTATATATCTTTTCGATGTTGTTTCATTTTTACTTATAACTCTTTTTAGAACTTCTATGAGCCCCTCTTCGGTTATCTCTTCTTTATTATTTATAAAAGTACGCATGGAAGTGAGATCCATGGCGGAGATCTTTTTATGAAGTTCTTCTAGATTCTCTGGTGTTTTATCTTTCTTTTTTAAAAATCTTTTAAACACTTTTACTTCCTTGTATTATAGATTATAATTTTTTACTATCTATCTCTACAACTGTGTGTACATTTCCTCTAGGATTATAATCAGCTACTAGTTTTAAATATTTTGGTTTTAATTTTCTTTCTAACACTTCATAAATCTCATTTGCTGCATTTTCATGAGAAATGCTCTTATCACGAAACGAATTTATATAAAGTTTGATAGCTTTGAGTTCTACAACAAACTCATCTGGTGTGTACTCTATATAAATCGTTGCAAAGTCAGGATAACCACTACGAGGACATAATGATGCAAACTCTGGAAGAGTCATTTTAATGAGATAATTTCGTTTATGCTCATTTGGCCAAATTTCCAAATCTTTTTCTACATCAAAATTATTCATAATTTCTGTACCGTATTTCATTCTTTTCCTTTAATTGTGTGGTTCTAAAGATGAGAGATATTTTCCTTGGATATAATCTATCCCTATCTCTTTTACAAGCACAAAACTCTCTTTATCTTCAACCATTTTAACCCATGATTTTATACCATTATTGTGCATAATAAGGTTAAAACCCTCTATTGTTGTTTTAAATTTTTGTTTTTTTATCTCTTTTGTATAAAAAGAATCAAATCGTACATAATCAATATCTAAATCTCTCATATAAAGATAACTTGTATGTAAAGATCCCACTCTATCAATAGCTATGAAAACACCCATCTCTCTTATAGTGTTGAGAGTATCTTTGTATTTATCAATATGAGAGTAATATTCTGATTCACTGAGAATAAATATAAGTCTATTTTTTATGTACTCTTTTTTTTGTAAAATATCTCGTAGTTCATAAAAAAATCTCTTATTTCTAATTGATGTCGGGGAGATATTTATGGCATGTAGAATAGAATTTTCTTGCATGCAGTCACTTGTTATTTTTTCTAAAATCATTAAGTCAAATTGGAGTGATAATCCTAATTTATTGAGTATTTTTATATAATCTTTTTGATGAATAATTTTCTCTGTATCAGTTTTCAGTTTTACAAAACACTCATTTGCAACCACTTTATCATTTTCAAATATATTTTGGTGCATAAATAAGAGGTTTTTACTTTCAATGGCTTGTATCACTAAAGATTCTAATTCACTTGGGTTAAGCTCATTTTCTTCTATAACGTGATTTTTAGTATTTCTTTTTATATTTTGGAGCTCAAAAAGTTTCTCTATAAGATAATCTAACTCTTGTGAAAAGTTAGTATCTATTATAGATGTGGACATTTTTATCTCTATTTCATTTAATTTTAGTTCACTTGCTTTTAGACATAAAAACTCTAAGAGAGGTTTATATTCTGTTTTTTCTCTTGGTAATCCTATAATAAAATTGGCACTTCTCATATGTCCTATAGGAAAATTCATAATTTTTTTACTTATAAAAAAATCAGCTACCCAGGTAGCTGTTTCATAAATAATTTTATCCCCATTTTTAATCCCATAACGCTCATTTATATCACTTAAATTATCAATACTTATAAGAATAAGAGTATATTTTTTCTCTTTTTGTATCTCTTTTTTGAGATATTCATAAAGATATTCTCTTGAAAAAGTTTTTGATATAGGATCTATTATTTTTTTACTATAGCCTTTATATATGAGAAAAAAAAGAAAATAGATACTAAATAAAAGAAGTAGAATAGACTCAATATAAAAGGAGATGTCTAAACTTTCATAAGAAGATACAAGTGTATGAGATATTAAAGCAATAATGAGGGCAAATATAGGGAGACCCATTCTAAGCGCTAGCCTAAAACGGTATTCTCTCTCTTTTAGTTCTGGTAAAAGCATAAAGGTTTTAAACGTCTAAGTGTTTCACATCTTTGGCATGTGTTTCTATATAATGACGTCTAGGTTCCACTTCATCACCCATAAAGAGTACAAACGCTTCAGAAGCTACTTCTGCATCTTCTATAGCAACTTGAAGTAAAACACGGTTTTCTGGCGTCATAGTTGTATCCCAAAGTTGTTCAGGGTTCATCTCCCCTAGACCTTTGTAACGTTGGATATAAGCACCTTTTTTAGCATAGTCTTTGATATTTTCTAACTCTTCAACAATATCATTATCAAATTTCAATCCCCACTCTTGGATTTTTCTATAAACATAATCAGCTTCATTAAAATGTGGAGATGCAAAAAGATCATCGTTTATAAGTAACTCTTCCATACCACCTTTTGTTTGTACGAAAAGGTGTATGCTACTTTCTGTAATAGATTTTGTAAGTATGTTATATCCAACACTTAGTAGATATTCTTCTACTTTTGCATACATTGCTTTTATATCAAGTCCTATAATATCTGGATTTTCAATAAAATGACGAATTAAATCAACAAGTGAATAACGTTTTTTAAGTGATTCTAAAGATGCTCTATAGTGATCCACCATCTTGAAATATGAAACAAGATCATTGTCACCTAAATCAATGTGTGCAAGTGATTCAATTCCATTTTCAATCAAATAATCATTCATTGCTCTATCATCTTTAAAATAAAGCTCTTTTTTACCTTTTTTATAGCGGTAA
>JAVETY010000032.1:0-17138 GCA_034005815.1 Sulfurimonadaceae bacterium
GTTACAAGCAATGAGAGCAAATCTCTTTATATTAGGTGTCACGATAGAGTATAAAATGGATGACAATATCTCAGACTTAGATGTAATAGTAGAAGCAAAAATAGATTTAAAAGAGTCTGTGCTTAGTCAGATAATGCAAGAGAATGAGAAAATAGGCGAGTTGATGTTTATCAATAGCCTTTCACAACCGATAGATGAAGAGAAGATAAAAGATATGTATTGTCCAAATGCGATAGGGTTTTTAGCTACTGAGGAAAATTTGGAGGATGAAGAGTTTGTGGGGTATATCCATGAGTTAATGGTTAGCTTTCCTGATGTTGAGTTTAAGGGGTTTTATTTTATTGATGAGCAGAAAAAGAATGCGCTAGAAACTTTCAATACAATTGAATGTATACCTATCTCAAGCATTTATAATATAACAAATAAAATAGAGATTTTTGTATGGGGTATGGGCAATAATCTAGATGTTAGAATCGCTCTTACAATACTTAAAAACTTCAATCAAATCTTTCCTATATATAATTTTTACAATCCTTACTTTTTAAATTTACAAGGAAAAACTCTTAAAGATTATGATGATTTTTATAAAGAGCGAAATGAAGTAATTTTAACTAATCCTAAAAGTGTTGGTTTTACAGATGAGGAAATTCTAAAGAATGGAGACAGTTACTGTAAGCTTATTTATAACTCTTTAATGAGTAGAGAATTAAACACACAGCTTGAAATCGATTTAAATTCAGATGCTTTGGAGTTCTTGCTTTTTACTCAGCTTGAATTTGTATTACATAATAAAACATTTAAAAAAGACTTCATTAAAATGCATCAATTAAGAAATTTTTCTCAATAGCTATGTTGCACTTAATTAATAGAACTAAAAAACTTTTTACAGATGATATAAATAAATATGAAAAAGAACTATGTGATATAATCGCATCATCTTCTTTTTTAGTACTTGGTGGCGCTGGAAGTATTGGTCAAGCTGTTACGAAAGAGATATTTAAACGCAATCCTAAAAAGCTACATGTAGTCGATATATCAGAGAATAATATGGTTGAATTAGTCAGAGACATAAGAAGCGGTTTTGGGTACATAGATGGTGACTTTCAAACTTTTGCTCTTGATATTGGTTCGTTGGAATATGATGCTTTTATAAAATCTGATGGTAAATATGATTATGTATTAAATCTCTCAGCATTGAAACATGTCAGAAGTGAAAAAGACCCATTTACGCTTATGCGTATGTGTGAAACTAATATTTTTAATACTGATAAAACTCTTGGGCAAGCAATAAAAAATAAAACTAAAAAGTACTTTTGCGTTTCAACAGATAAAGCTGCAAACCCTGTAAATATGATGGGTGCAAGCAAGCGTATCATGGAGATGTTTGTAATGAGAAAATCAGAACAAATTGATGTCTCAATGGCACGATTTGCAAATGTTGCTTTTAGCGATGGAAGCCTTCTTCATAGCTTTGATCAAAGAATTAAAAAAAAACAACCAATAGTTGCTCCAAATGATATCAAAAGATATTTTGTAACTCCTCAAGAATCAGGTGAACTTTGTCTGATGTCTTGTATATTTGGAAAAAATAGAGATATATTTTTTCCAAAACTTAGTGAAAATCTACACTTAATCTCTTTTGCAGATATAGTAGTAAAATATCTAAAAGATTTAGGATACGAACCATATCTATGTAAAGATGAAGATGAAGCAAGAGAGTTTTTTACCTTTCAAGGATCAACGCCCAATTCTCATTCCCACAAAAAGTGGCCATGTTTTTTTTCTTCAAGCGATACAACAGGCGAAAAGGATTTTGAAGAGTTTTTTACAGATGCAGAAACTTTAGATATGGATAGATTTGAAAACCTTGGCATCATAAAAAAAGAATCTATTTATGATGAAGAAAAATTAAATCATTTTGAGCAAACTATAAAAAATATGAAAGAAAAATTTTTTTGGACAAAAGACGATATAGTAAAAGAGTTTTTTACAATGATTCCAGACTTTGGTCATAAAGAAACTGGTAAGTATCTTGATGGAAAAATGTAAAGGTAAGCTATCATGAATAACAAACGAGCAGTGATATTAGCAGGAGGCAAAGGAACAAGATTGCGACCATATACGGTTGTATTGCCAAAGCCTTTAATGCCTATTGGGGATTATCCTATTTTAGAAGTAATTGTTCGGCAATTAGCAAATTATGGTTTTTCTCATATTACGATGGCGGTAAACCATCAAGCAGATTTGATTAAAACTTTTTTTGGAGATGGCTCTAAATGGGGTATTAAAATTGATTACTCTTTAGAAGATAAACCACTTAGCACTATGGCACCTCTTAAGCTTATAAAAGACTTACCGGATGATTTTTTAGTTATGAATGGAGATATTCTTACCGATTTAGATTACAGTGATTTTTATGCTTCTCATATTAAAAATAAAAACATTTTTACAATATCATCGTACCAAAGAGAAGTAAAGTCTGAATTTGGTGTTTTACAACTCAATGATGAAAACACACTCATAGGGTTTAAAGAAAAACCAATTCAAGTATATGATGTAAGTATGGGGATTTATATGGTTTCAAAAAAAGCAGTTGATTATATTCCTTATGATACTTTTTATGGATTTGATCATCTTATGCTTGACTTAATAAAGAGTAAAGAAGAACCAAAAATAGAAAAGTTTAATGGATATTGGCTCGATATCGGACGACCTGATGATTATGAGCAGGCTATAGAAGAATTTGATAAATTAAAAGAAAAGTTTTTAAAATGAAGCATATTTTAGTGACTGGGGCAGATGGCTTTATTGGCACAGCACTGGTTAATAAATTAGAGCTAATGGGTGTTAATGTATTAAAGTTTAATTCTGCTAATGGAAATGTAGCAGAATACGATTTTATAAAAGAATACAAAGATATAGAGATTAACCATATTTTTCATCTTGCTGCTAAAACTTTTATACCAGATAGTTGGGATAAACCCTTAGAGTTTTATAGAACATCTGTTATAGGTACGGGAAACATATTAGAGCTTTGTAGAACTAAAAATATATCATGTACTTTTGTAAGCAGTTATTTATATGGACAACCAGAGAAATTGCCTATAGCGGAGTCTGATAAAATCAAATCAAATAATCCTTATGCTCATTCAAAATATTTAGCAGAAGAGTTATGTAAATTTTATGCAGAGTTTTATAATGTAAACATAACAATCATAAGACCGTTTAATATATATGGGAAAAGACAAAAGGATATATTTTTAATCCCTCATATAATACATCAAGTATTAAATGATAAGACAATAATGGTTAAAGATTTAAATCCAAAAAGAGACTACTTATATCTAGATGATTTTATAGAAGGCTTAGTTAAAACTATAGCGAAAACTCATGGACTTAAAATTTTTAATTTTGGCTCAGGCACATCTATAAGTGTTAAAGAGATAATAGAGATTATCCAAAAAATTGCTCATACCAATAAAAAAGTTATTTCTGAAGAGGTTATTAGGGATAATGAGATTATGAATGTTATAGCTGATATTTCTTCTGCTAAACATAAATTAAATTGGGAGCCAAAATATAATTTTGAAAGTGGTATACAAGAAATTATCGGAGATATACAACAATGAAACAAAATATACCAATAAATAAAGGAAACTATAGCAGTTTTGAAACTAAAGAAAGAGAAACGTTGTTTGAGAAATATAAAGCTAAAGGCTGGGAAGAAGAATATACTACATATAGACTAAATTGGTCTAAATTTCCCACAGAACAAATAGTTAGTGAATATCCTCTATTAGTAGATGTAGAACTAGCTTCTGTCTGTAACCTTAAGTGTCCAATGTGCTATACAATTACGGATGAATTCAAAGAAAAAGTAAACGCAAAACTTATGGATTTTGAATTATTTAAAAAAATTATTGATGAAATCGCCGGAAAAGTTCCCGCATTAAGGCTAAGTTTAAGAGGAGAGTCAACTCTTCATCCAAAACTTACAGAATGTATTCAGTATGCAAAAGATAAAGGGATAAAAGAAATTTCTTTTCTGACAAATGGTAGTAAACTTGAACTTGAATATTTTAAAAAAATAGTAGATGCAGGGATAGATTGGATTACAATTTCTGTTGATGGTCTAGATGAGGAGTATGAAAAGATTAGAAAACCTCTGAAATTTTCTGATACATTACAAAAAATAAAAGATATGCACCAATATAAAATAGACAACAATTTACACAAACCAGTTATAAAAATACAATCTCTTTGGCCATCTATAAAAAAAGATCCTTCTGCTTTTTTTAATACTTTTGAACCAATTACAAATCTCATAGCATTTAATCCTCTTATAGATTATTTACAGAATGATTCTGATATTGCATATATTGACAATTTCTCTTGTCCACAATTATATCAAAGGCTTGTAGTAGGAGCAGACGGCTCAGTGATGATGTGTTCTAATGATGAAGAAAATGACCATATAATAGGTGATGCAAATAATGAAACATTACATAGTATTTGGCACGGAGAGGCTTTAAATAAAGTTAGAGCATTGCATAAGCAAGAAGATGGTTTTAAAAATCTTGATGTATGTAAAAGATGTTATTTGCCAAGGGCAACAGAAGCAAATGAGACTTCAGAAGTAAACGGTAGAGCGTTTGATATATTAAATTATGTAAATAGAAGTCAAAATATTGGAGAATAAAAATGCTGAAAAATTTTAATAAAAATAGATGCTATATAATTGCTGAAATAGGTGGAAATTTTACTACATTTGAAGAAGCTAAGAGGTTGGTTGATTTAGCTTGTGAAACTGGTGTTGACGCTGTGAAACTTCAAACATATAAAGCTGAAACTATTGTAACAAAAACTGCAAAATTTGATTTAGATAATGTTGGAGAAATGTTACAACATGAACTTTTTACAAAGTATCAAATAGATTTTGAATTACATAAAAAAGTATTTGACTATATTGACTCAAAAGGATTAGAATGGCTATCAACACCATCTCATAAAACAGATGTAGATATGCTTGAAAAACTTGGTGTAAGTTCTCATAAAATAGGTGCAGATGATGCGACTAACTTACCTTTGATAAAATATGTAGCGCAAACAGGAAAACCTATTTTATTGTCTAGTGGAATGTGTACACTTGAAGAAGTAAAAGAAATGATAAACATTTGTTTAGAAGTAGGAAATGATAAAATCATACTTTTTCATACAGTATCTAACTATCCAACATATCCTGAACAAGTCAATCTTTTAGCTATGCAAACATTAAAAAGAGAGTTTCCATTTTTAACAGTCGGTTTTTCTGATCATACTATTGGCTCAACTGCTTGCTTTGCAGCCGCTTGTATGGGAGCAGAAGTTGTTGAAAAACATTTCACTCATGATAAGAACGCCGAAGGACCAGATCACCAACTCTCTGCAAATCCTATAGAGATGAAAGAGATAGTTGATAAGATAAGAGAGTTCGAAATCATGAAAGGAAAAGGAGCTAAAAAACCTGTGGGCAAAGAGATAACAAACAGAGCAAAAAATAGAAAAAGTATAGTGACCACGAAGCCTATTAAAAAAGGCGAACAGTTTACTCTAGAAAATATAGATATAAAAAGACCTGGGCATGGCATAGAGCCTAAGTATTTTGAAACGACTTTAGGTAAAGTTGCTTTGAAAGATATTGATGAAGATGAAGTGCTAAATATAGGAGATATATTATGAGTGTATTAAAAGAATTATTAAATGTATATTGGTTAAGACCTGAAACTGCTTTATGGCGAGCCATAGATATCGAAACGATGAAAGATTTTAAAGTTCAAGGAAAATCACTAGATTTAGGTTGTGGTGATGGTGTGTTATCATTTATTAGAGCTGGTGGAAAGTTTGATATAACTTTTGATGATTATCAATCTATAGGGAATTTAGATAAATTTTTTGAAAACCATGATGTACATGATACTTTTTTAGATGGTTATTCTCCTAATATTAGTAAAAAACCTGAGTATATTTTTTCAACAGCATTGGACCATAAAGAAAATTTACTATTAAAATCAAAAGCATTGAACTTTTATGATAACCTTATTACTCATGATGCAAATCAGAAATTGCCATTTGAAAAAAATACATTTGATAGTATTTTTTCCAACATTGTTTATTGGCTAGATGATCCACAAAAAAGTATGAATGAGATTTCAAGAGTTCTAAAAGTGGGGGGGGAGGTATCATTAATGCTGCCTAATTCAACAATGCCAGAATTTTCTTTTTATAATCAGTTACATATAAAAAGTAAAAATAACGATTATGAGTTTTTGAAATATTTAGATAGAGGTAGATATTCTTCAAATATAAAAATTGCTAAAAGTTTTGAAGAATGGAAAACTATAATTGAAAACGCTGGACTAAAAATAGTAGTACATAAAATGCATCTATCAAAAACAGTAATGCAAATCTGGGATATAGGGTTAAGACCATTATTTCCTGTATTGCTAAAACTTGTAAATTCTGTTGATGATAAAAATAAACTTTTAGAAATTAAAAAAGAATGGATTGAAATTTTTATGAAATTTTTGGAACCTCTTTTAGAATTGGAAATCCAGAACAAATTAGATCAAAATACTGAAAAAGCATTTCATTATTTTGTATTAGAAAAGAAATAAATTTGAATATTGGCATAATTATTCAAGCAAGAATGGGTTCTACTAGATTACCTGGCAAAGTATTGAAGCAGATTGGAGATAAGAATCTTTTAGAGCATATACTCTTTAGATTAGGCAGATTGGAAAGTAAAGTAAAAGTAGTTATAGCAACAAGTGATTTACAAAAAGATGATGAATTAGAAAAATTTTGTAAAATCCATAATATAAATTGCTTTAGAGGAAGTGAACAAAATGTGCTTGAAAGATATTACCTATGTGCGAAAGAAAATAACTTTAAACACATTGTAAGACTTACAGGAGATAATCCTTTTGTAGATATAGAAGAGCTAGATAACTTGATTGATTTACATTTACATAACAAATCAGACTATAGTAGATCGTTTAGCTCACTTCCAAAAGGTGTAGGAAGCGAAATTTTTACTTTTAATGCTTTAGAGATAAGCTATAAAAATGGAATGAAAGCAAATCACAAAGAACATGTAAATGAATATATAGAAGAAAATGAAGAGTTGTTTAAAATATCAGAACTAAAAGTTAATAGTGAAAAAAATAGACCCGAGATAAGTTTAACAGTTGATACACTAGATGATTATAAAAAAGCATGTTTTATAGTTGAGCATAGTAGTTCAGAATATATCACAACACTAGAGGCTATAAAATTATGTATGCAGTTTGTTTAGAAGCTTCTCACAGTAAAGGGATGGGGCATCTTTTTAGGATGCTTAATTTTGCTAAATATTTAAAAACACAAAAGCAACCTTTTGTATTTCTCATAAATAGTAATGAGAAAACCGAAGAGATATTAAAAGCAAATGATATTGTATTTGAAGTAGTTGATTTAACAGATGAAAAAACCAATTGGGAATCAAAGATAATAGATAAGTATGATATAAAGTATTGGATAAATGATAGACTAGATACAAGTGAAATACATAGTAATAGTGTAAAAAGTAAAAATATACAGCTTATTACTTTTGATGATCTTGGTGGTGGAGCAAAGTTTAGTGATATAAATATATGTGGATTATTTTTTAAAAAAGACAATTTAGAAGGTAAAAAAATATTAAAAGGTACTGACTATCTAGTTTTAAATGATGAAATAGATATATATAAAAAAGAAAGAAAAGAAATTAAAAATATTTTAGTTACATTAGGTGGTAGCGATACTTATGGTGCAACGATAAAGATTTTGAAGCTATTAAAAAAATACAACATAGTTGCTACTATCCATATAGGTCCATCTTTTGAACATATGCAAGAACTACAAGAAGAATTAACTAATGATTATAAAGTGATAACTTTTATACCATCTTTAATGGAAGAATTTGCTAACTATGATTTAGCGATAACAGGTGGAGGAGTAACTCCTTTTGAGGCAAATGCGTCAGGATTGCCGTGCTTGATTGTTGCAAGTGAATTATTTGAGATTCCAAATGGAAAATATTTAGAGAGTATTAACTCTTCAAAGTTCATCGGACACCATGAAAATATAGACGAAAGTATCTTTCCTGATTTATATAAACTAGACATTAATAGTATGAGCCAAAATGGAATGAAATTTTTAAATACTAAAGCAAGTGAAAAAATTTATAAGGAGATAAAAAAATTATGAAAAAGACTGTTGTAATTCATCAGCCAGATTTTTTGTCATATTTAGGTTTTTTCCATAGACTTCTTTATGCAGATTTATACATTGTACTTGATGATGTACAATTTGTAAAAGGCACAAGTCAGAGTTGGATGAACAGGGATAAAATAAAAACAGCAAATGGCGAGCAGTGGCTCACTGTAAATGTGCAAAAAGCCTCAAAAGATACAAATATAAATGAGATTTTATTAAATAATACTATAAATTGGAAGAAAAAAAATTTAGATTTAATTATACAAAATTATAAAAAATCTGAATATTTTGATGAAATTTTTTCTCACATACAAGAACTGTATAATAGTGAACATGAAAAATTAGCAGATTTTAATATGGCTTCTATTTTTATGTTAATAAAATTATTTGATATAGACATAGAGATAAAATACTCATCGGATTTAAAAACAACAAAAACTAAAAGTGAACGATTGGTTGAAATACTTTCTCAAGTAGATGCTACTCATTACCTTTCAGGAATTGGAGCAAAAGATTATCATATTGATAAACCGTTTGAAGATGCAAATATAAAAGTTGTTTGGCAAGAATTTAATCATCCAGTTTATCCACAACTTCATGGGGAGTTTATACCATATCTAAGTAGTATAGATTTACTTTTCAATTGTGGCATAGAAAAATCAAGAGAAATATTGAGAAATATATAATTAAGGCTGAAATATGTACGATAGAAATTTTGTTTATAAAAAATATAAGAATATATATTTTTATATTGTAAGATTATATTACAGTATATTTACAAATGTAAACATAGGTGAAAAATCAAGAATCGAAGGTTCTGCGATTATTTATGGAAATATAAGCATTGGGAATAATGTTTTTATAGGGAAAAATGTATTTATTTCTGGCAATATTATTATTGGAGATAATACTTCAATATATGATTTTAGTAAAATTACAACAATGAAAAAGAGCTTTATGAGCATAGGGAGTAATTGCCATATTGGAATGTTCAATGTAATTGGAAGTTGTAGCTCACTAGTTATAGAAGATTATGTTTTATTCGCCGCTGGAGTAAAGATAACAACAGGTAATCACGAAATTACAAATAACTACAATGATAAAATTAGAGATACCCCTTTTGATTGTGAACCAATGGTAATTGGAAAAAATTGTTGGTTAGGGTTTGATGTAAATGTAATCAAGGGAGGACAGATTGGTAGTAACTGTGTAATAGGAGCGAAATCAGTAGTTAATACTAAAATTAGTTCCGATAGCATTGCCGTTGGGATTTGTGCCAAAGTTATTAAAAAAAGAGAGTATATAAAAAAGACATACGATGATAATTTTGAATTACAAAAAAAGATAAATATCTTACTAAAGACGATAAATTCAATTCAAGGTAATGTTATTATTTACGGAGCTGGTAGCGTGACAAATTTCTTAATTCCATTAATAAAAGATAATGTTGTTGGCGTTGTCGATAAAGATCCCAATAAAATTGGAACTGCTTTTGAAGATATAATTGTTTTTCATCCTAAAAAATTAAGTACAATAAATTTTAATAAAATATTTATAAGTGTTTTAGGAAGAGAAGATGAAATTGAGGCATATTTAGTAAATGAATTAAAAATTTCAAATGATAAAATAGTAAAAGTAAATTTAAATGATGATTAATCAATTATATAGGGATAAACAATGAACATATTAGCAATAGGGGCACATTTTGATGATATAGAGTTAGGGTGCGGAGGAGCGTTAGCAAAACATGTTGCAAATGGAGATAATGTGTATGCTTATGTAGCTACTAAATCTGGCTTTACAAATCATCAAAATATAGAAATACGCTCAGAGCAAGTAGCCTCTCAAGAAGGTGAAAGCGCTATGAATATCTTAGGCGTAAAACTTATAAAAGGCCATTTTGAAGCTTTAAACATTGAATTTACTGATGAGTTAAATCTTGAAATATTAAAAATTGTAGAAGGTGAAAATATAGATACGGTGTATTCACACTGGATGGGAGATATCCATCATGACCATCAAGCAGTCGCTCGAGCATCTCTTCATAGTTGTAGACATGTTCCAAGACAGCTTATGTATAGAAGCAATTGGTACCATTCAAATTTAGAGTTTAATGGAAATTTTTATGTGGATATCTCCGACTTTTGGGAAATTAAGAAAAAAGCTATATCAGCTCATGAATCAGAAATGGAAAGAACAGGATATAAATGGATAGAGTTTTTTCATAATGAAGCCAAAAATGCAGGACAAAGAATTGAAGTACAATATGCAGAAGTTTTTGAGGTTATAAAATGGTTGAATTAGAAAATAGTGAGCAAACAAAACGCTGTTTTATCGTAGGAACAGGTAGCTCTATAAATAATCAAGATTTATCATTTTTAAAAGATGAAATTGTAATTGGTGTTAGCGGACTTTATATGCACAAAGATATCCAAATAATCAATCCGAAATACTATGTACTACCACCTGTATTTGAATATCATAAACAATATGTAAATGAATCTTCTTATGTTAATTGGTTGAATGAAATAGAAAATGCATTAAATGAAAAAACAATTTATTTTTTTAGTGATTTGGATAAATCTTATCTTAAAAAATATAATCTATTTCAAGATAAAAATATAATTTATCAAACTTATGTACCTTATACAGAGTCTGATACGATAGAAGAGATTAAGCTAACAAAATTTCCAACTATTTGGTCGGTTTCTGAGAGTGCAATACAAATGGCTTTATATCTAGGATTTGAAGAAATATTTTTAATAGGATTTGATCATGATTGGTTTAATGGAATTTTTGTTCACTTTAATGGAAGTGAGTATTTAAAACATATAAATAATTCAAAAAATAATATGAGAGATATACATGGTATTGACTCTGAAATGCAAATGAGACGACATGCTTTTATATTTAATAAATACAAAAAATTATATAAATTAAAACAAAATATATATAATGCTAATGCCAATGAGAATACTTATGTAGATACTTTTCCAAAAGTGAATTATGAAAAACTGTTTACAAAAGATTATAAAAATCATTTGACACTTGCTAAGGAAAATTTTATGCAAGTTAGTTCTACCGTCTCTATTAAGAATTCAAATTTAGAGTTTAGTAAGAAATTTAGTAATTTAAATCTTCAAATTTTGAATTTAAATCCAGATAAAAAATATGTTATTTATGGAAATGGAACTGTTGGTAAATTTATGTTTTCACTTATAGCAGATAAAATTGTAGCTTTTGTAGATCAAGCAAGTGAGCTTGTTTCTAATGAAATTATCAATACAAGCGTTTACAATCCGTTAAATTTGAAAAATATGAAATATGACTATATCATAGTTAGTGTTTTGGGAAGAGAATCAGAAGTTAAAGCATATTTACATAATCAACTAAATATTGAGTTAAATAAGATTCTTGAAATAGACTTATAAAATGGAGATATGTCTTTGATAAGTTCTAAAAATTCAATACAAAAATTACCAAATAACGTAACTGTTGGAGAGTATAGTTATATCTGTTCAGGAACTTCTATTATTAATACTGCAATTGGTAAGTTTTGTTCAATTGCAGCAGAAGTTAAAATTGGACTAGGCAAACATCCTGTGAATGAGTTTATTTCAACTTTTCCTGCTTTTTATGCTACTAATAATAGTGGCTGTAAAATCAGTTTCGTAGATGAACAAATTTATGAAGAATTTGAATTTATTACTATTGGTAATGATGTTTGGATAGGCTGTAGAGCTATGATTTTAGATGGAATTACTATAGGAAATGGAGCAATAATTGCAGCAGGTGCAATTGTGACAAAAGATGTCCCAGCTTATGCAGTTGTGGCTGGCGTGCCAGCTAAAATTATAAAATATAGATTTAACAAAGAAGAAATATTGACTTTAGAAAAATTTAAATGGTGGAATAAACCAATAGAATGGATAATAACTAATAGAAAATATTTTAAATCTAATCTTTTTTTTGATCAATTAGAAAATAATATGTTTAATGCTAGTGATGATAATATTAATATTGAAAAGTATTTTATTGAAAACGATATCGTCACTTCTAGAAACTTGATATTTTCTTCACACTTTAATACTTTATATGAACAAATAAATAGTTTAAAAAATTCTATTGATATGTTTGTTATTTATGGAAATGGAACGATAGGAAAAACTATCCAATCTTTAATGCCAGAAAAAATTATAGGTTATGTAGACATAGCAGAAAAAGAACACCATCCTAAAAATCTTCCTAATATGTCATACGATAAAATCATCATCAGTGTTCTCGGTAGAGAAGAACAGATAATCAACTATTTAACACAAGAGTTAGGTGTGGATAGAGATAAAATCATAGTATTTGATATTTAGATATATAGTAGTGAACAGTTATTTTACATTAAAACTTATTAATAAATTTAAATATCATATTTAACAGAAGGGGAATCTTAAAATGGCATCAAAAAAAATAGCACTAATTACAGGAATCACAGGCCAGGATGGCTCTTATTTAGCAGAGTTATTACTATCAAGAAATTACGAAGTACATGGTATAGTAAGACGAGAGACATTAGAAAATAGTGAAAAACTTGAAAATATATCTTCTATTTTAGAAAATCTTACCTTGCATGTGGGAAATTTATCCGATCATTTAGTAATGTATAAAATATTCTCAAAGGTTATGCCTGAAGAGTGTTATCATCTTGCTGGTTCTACTTTTGTTGACTACTCCTTTGATGAAGAATTCCAAACAATAAATAATAATTTCAGTTCAACTCACTATTTACTCTCAACCATAAAAGAACTAAAAAAAGATTGTAAATTCTTTTTTGCAGGGACGAGTGAAATGTTTGGCGAACCTATTCATACTCCACAAACCGAAGAAACTCCATTTAATCCTAAAAGTATATACGGTATTTCAAAAGTCTCAAGTCATTATTTGATCAAAAACTATAGAGAGAAATATAATATCTTTGCCTGTACGGGTATTATGTATAATCATGAAAGCCCTAGACGTGGCAATGAGTTTGTGACTAAAAAGATTATCGTTTCAGCTGTTAAAATAAAATTAGGTTTGCAAGATGAGCTACAACTTGGAAATATCGATGCCTTGAGAGACTGGGGATATGCTCCAGAATATGTAAAGGCAATGTGGCAAATATTACAAGAAGAGAATGCAGATGATTTTATCATTTCAACAGGAGTTTTACATAGTGTTCGTGATTTTTTAGATCTAACGTTCTCGTATTTAGGATTAAATTACAAAAAGTATGTAAAAATCAACCAAAGATTTTACAGAGCTAGTGAAAAAATACCACTATGTGGAAACTCATCTAAAATAAAATCGATTTTGCATTGGGAAAATTCGAAGTCTTTGGAAGATATAATAATAGAGATGATTGATTTTGAAATGTTAAAATATAAACAAGGAAATTAAACTATGTCAGATCAAATAAAGATAGATGAACTTAACAGGGTTGTAATAGCTCAGCAAAAAAGAATTGAAGATTTAGAAAATATTATTGATGAAAAAATTGCTAAAGCAATATTTCATCAAACAAAATCAATACAACATAGAATAGATCAGTTTTTGTTTGATGCGAAAATTGCTTTAAAAAATAGTGATAGTGACTTCTTTAACTCATTGGAATCTTTGTCTAAAAGACATCTTGATGAATATTAAATCAATTCATCAGTGTGTATCAAGTATTAGTTATGGAGATGGTATATCAAGAGGTGTGTTCTTAATACAAAAGATGTTAATTGAGTTAGGTTATAAATCAAACATATACATAATTGCTATCAAAATAGATTTAAGAATACAGCAAGAAATATATCATATAAGTGAATGTAACTCAATACGTGATGACATCTTTTTAGTACACTTTTCTTTTGGAAATAAAAAATTTAAAGACATTATAGATATTATGCATAAGAAAATAATGATATATCATAATATAACACCTTCGCATTTTTTCGGACATACAGGCTATATTGAAGGCACTCAAGGTGGAAGAAAACAATTGATGAACTATAATAAAAAGTTTTTAGGTGTAATAGCTGATTCTCCATATAATGCAGAAGAAACAAAGTTTTGTGGATATAAAAATATTATTTCTATTCCTCTGTTGGTTGATATAGAAAGCTTACAATTAGATACATTAGATAATAGAATATTAGAAAAGTATAAAAATAGTTTTAATATAATTTTTGTTGGAAGAATTATTCAAAATAAATCACAACATCAACTTATTGAGATTGCCTATGAACTTAAACTAAGAGGGATTGAGAATTTTAAAGTTATTATCATAGGAAGCAACCATTACAGTGATTATTTAAACTATATGAAAAGAAATATTAAATTATTAGGGCTAGAAAATAGTGTACATATTTCAGAACATATAAGTGACGAAGAACTAAACTCATATTATAGATGCGCATCTCTTTATCTTTCAATGAGTGAGCATGAAGGGTTTGGAATGCCTTTAGTTGAGGCTATGAGCTACAATATACCAGTTTTAGCATATAACACTACAGCTATTACTACTACTGTACCAAAGTGTTCTCACTTAGATTTTAAAAATGTCGATTATGTAGCGAATAGAGTTATACAAATAATGAATGATGAAGATTTAAGAATCAGTATGATTAAAGAACAAAAAGATTATTTAAATAATTTTAAATATGAAAAACTACAAAGAGACTTACAAAATTATTTACAAGATTTAGGTATTTAAAAACAACAACAAAAGGAAGAATTTGAATCAACTACCAAAAATAACAATAATCACAGTTACACACAATGCTGAGGAATTTATAGAGCCAACTATCCAAAGTGTTATAGAGCAAAATTATAAAAATCTTGAATATATTATTGTTGATGGAAAGAGTACAGACAACACATTGAATATTCTAAATGCTTATACAAATAATATTGATATTCTAGTAAGTGAAAAAGATTTTGGTATTTACGATGCTATGAATAAAGGAATCACAAGAGCATCCGGAGAATGGGTAATGCTTTTAAATGCTGGAGACCTGCTGATAGACAAAGACACTATCGCATCTCTTGTAAAAAAATTAGATACAGAAATAGATATATTGTATGGTGATATTTGGATAGTTGATAAGGGCATAACCAATAAACAGTATGCAAAAGCGGGAGGGCTAAATAGTATTTGGAGCTTTCCTCCTTGTTGGCACCAAGGCATGTTAATAAGAGCCTCATATCACAAAGAAAATATGTACGATTTAAGATATAAATCAGCATCTGACTATAACTTTATGATTGAGAGTTATGTAAATAAAGCAAAATTTAAATATGTTAATGAGGTGTTTTGTTATTATTTAAGAGGTGGAGTTAGTACAGTGCAACAGCTAAATAATAGACTAGAAGCAGTTGCAATTATCTCTAAACATATCCCTTTTATAGAAGATATACAAAATAATTTTTTCTTTAATGATATGATTAAAATTTACAATAAAGAAAATTTTAACCTTAAAGAATTCTCAAGAGATATTGCTAGCATTACTGAAAAACTAGACTCTCTGAAACAGAAGTATAAAAATATTATTCTTTATGGATTTGGTAAAACTGCTCAACTTATTGCACCTTATTTAGGAGATAGTTTAAAAGCTATCGTAGATAAAAATGCCACTTCTAGCATATATACAATATATAAGCCCTCTGATATAAAAAATCTAAATTATGATTGTATATTAATCACTCTAGTAGGTAGGGAATTTAGCGTAATTTGCGAGTTATTTTTTAAGTATGAAGTAGATATTAAAAAGATAGATGTACTTTACCAAAGAGACTTTTCTATTGATAATTTTATACATAGTTTATCCAATCAAACTCAAAATAATAAAAGTATAAAAAAATATGAAGCTGGTATTTGTACACAAGAAGAGTTGGAGTCAAAAACTTACAGGGAATGGGCAAAATACTTGCATGAAAGTGTAACTCAAATGCATAGAAAATTATGGGAATATTGTTTTATTATAGATTCTTTAAAGAATAAAGGCATGCTCCAAAGTGCTAAAAAAGGTTTGGGTTTTGCGGTAGGAACAGAGCCTTTAGCATCTGCATTTTGCTCATTTGGAGTAAATATTACTGCAACAGATTTAGATTTTAGTGAAGCAAGTAAGCAAGGTTGGGTTGAAACCAATCAACATGCAAAAAATTTAGAAGCACTAAATTCCAGAAAGATATGTTCGGAAGAGACTTTTTTTGATTTATGCCAGTTTGAAAATGTAGATATGAATAATATACCTGAGCATTTACGAGACTTTGATTTTATATGGTCCGCATGCGCACTAGAGCATTTAGGTTCAATATCTTTAGGGGAAAGATTTATTTATGAGTCATTAAAATGTCTTAAGCCAGGTGGATTTGCTGTTCATACAACTGAGTATAACTATTCATCAAATAGTGAGACGATTTCAAATGGTCCTACTGTTCTTTTTAGACGAAAAGACATAGAAAGGATTTCAAGAAAATTAAAAAGCGAAGGGCATGAAGTATTTGATATGAATTTTGAGGGTGGTACCTTAGTAAATGATAAATTTGTAGATTGGCCACCATACCTGAATGAAAATAATGCACATTTGAAGTTAGTGCTTGATAATTATGTTATTACCTCTATTGGAATCATAATCAAGAAGAAAATGTAATTACATGAAAAAAATATTCTTTTTAGGGCATCGATATCATCAAAGAACTAAGTCTTTTAAATTTTTTACAGATATTTTAGAAAAACATTATAGTGTTGATTTCTACTGGGTTGATTTAGAATATAAAAATATAGAATTAGGCTTGTTAGATGTTAAAAAAGAAAATTATAGTGCATATATATTTTTTCAAATAAT
>JAVETY010000154.1:0-4054 GCA_034005815.1 Sulfurimonadaceae bacterium
TATGTCTTTTTTGACCTTGCCTACGATATCTTTGACATCATTGAGGACGCTTATGTTGTTTGATTTTGGCTTGATGCTTGCTTCTATCATAAACGAACCATTTTTTATAGTCGCTTCGATTGTGTCTAGTTCACTTATGTTTTGTAGGTCATCTTCTATGGTTTGCACCACCATCTTGTCTAAAACATCAGCAGAAGTTCCAGCATAGCCACCGGTGATAATGATTTTATCCATAGCAAGTGGTGGGAAAATCTCTTTTGGGATATTGACATACGCCATCACAGAAACAAGAAAGATAAATCCTAAAAATATATGATTGAGAAGTGGTTTATCGATAGCAAATTCAAGAAAACGGCGCATCATAGAAGACTCTTTTTTAAAATAATGTATCGAGTATTTGATTTTTAAAACGTATCTCTTCTATAGAGGAGCTTATAAGTTGATTTTCCTCTTTTAACATCTCATATTCGCTTTTGAGCCTCGAGATATCTCTACTTTTAAAATAGATCTGTTGTTGAATATATATTTTTGGAAATACAAGTAAACAAAGTAATACCAAAGAGGAGCATACATACAAAAAATAGCTAAAACTAAGTTTTTTCTTTCTGTCGTTGAGCTCTTGAAGCTCGTCAAGAAGCTGTGTTTTCTCATCCATGTAAATCCATTTGAAATACTCTCATCTTTGCACTTCTACTACGAGGATTTTGTTTGAGTTCCCCGGTTTGTGCTGTGATTGGTTTTTTGGAGATGATTTTTCCTAATGAATGGTTATTTCCACAGGTACAGCGAAATGCTTCATCTGGACATATACATGACTTTGCCCATGATGCAAAGGTTTGTTTGACGATTCTATCTTCTAACGAATGAAATGAGATGATAGCTATCTTGGCATGTGGAAGTTTTGCCTCTTTTAAGCTCTCGAGAAGTGATTCCAGCTCTTTTAGTTCACTATTTACTTCAATGCGTATCGCTTGCATCAGCAAAGTAGCTGGATGGATTTTTTTCCCTTGAGGAAGAAGATGTTTTGTTTTTTGTGCTAACTCTTGCGCTGAAGAAAATGGACGGTTTGCAACTATAAAAGCTGCTATTTTTTTACTATTGTTTAGCTCACCATAAGTGTAGAGGATATCTGCTAATTGTGCTTCAGAGTAGCTATTGACTACATCACTTGCAGTAAGAGGCGCTTCTTGGTCCATACGCATATCAAGTGTCTGGCTCTCATAAGAAAATCCTCGCTCTTTATGATCAAGCTGAAGTGAGGAAACCCCAATATCTGCTAGAACTCCTTTGATATCTTCTTTCTTATTCTCTCTGAGTATCTCTTCTATCATTTTAGAAAAGCGCCCTTTTTTAATACTTACACGCTCGCCAAAAGGTGCAACCCTTTTTGTAGAAAAATCAATCGCTGTTTGGTCTTGGTCTATCCCTATCATCTTTATATTTGGGTTTGCTTCGAGGAGCATCGAAGTATGTCCACCATATCCCAAAGTACAATCGATAACAATCCCACTCTCTATCGTTTGGAAAGTTTCAATCACTTCATTATAAAGTACGGGGATGTGGGGGATGTTTTGCACCAGAAAACCTCTTTTTTAGGGGCAATTATACATGAATTTTTGTATACTTTAATTTTCCATAGGGTATGATTTTGAATATTTTTACAGATTTTAACAAAAAGAGAGATTTTATATGAGATTTATATTTGTTTTTCTACTATTTTTCACTCTATCACAAGCGGCACAAAATCGCCTTGTGATAGGCACTTACTCATCCAAAGAAAATGCAGAAAAAGCAGAAAAAGAGCTACAAGCTTTTATCAAAAAAGATGATAATTTTTTTCTTTTTGTTGCTAACAATAACTTAAAAACCGCAGTCGTTCCACTTGATAAATTTTACGTCACTACATTAGAACCGTTTAATGATACTGTTTTACAACAATTTGCACTCAACAAACTTCGTACACTTTATGATGGTACATTTGTACTTCCTATAATTGTTACGCAACAAAGTTTAGAAAAACCCATAAAGAGCAAAAATGCTCCAATCAAGCGAACCAAAATTATAGATACTTTTGAAGAGGTAGCGATAGCAGATTCTCTCTTAACTGATGAACCATCTCTTGAAGAGCTTGAAGTAAAAACACAAAGTATAGAACAAACCACAGATGACGTTATAGCTTCACAAAAGAAAAAAGAAGATATAGTTTTACAAACATCACAAACAACAAAACAAAACATACATGAAACAAAAAAGGAGATAAGCGTGTTAGAGAAATTTATATTGGAAATCATAGCACTCATAACTGTACTTATAGCTATCGTAGTTTATTTTACTCTCAAAAGAGTAAAGCATCAAAAAGAGCAATTAACCCCTTTAGTAGAGATAGATGTCCATGATGAGATATCCAAAGAATCTCCTACTATTCCAGAAGAGAGTTCAGAAGAAGAACTACTAGAAAAAACTATAGAAGAAGAGATGATACCAGAATCTATTTCTGAGCCTGTACAAGAACAAATGGTAGAACCTATCCCTGATATAGAAATACCAAAAGAAACTTTAGATATGGAAGATTCTGCTGGTAAAGAGGAAGGTAGTTTTGGCGTGATTGAAACAATAATTGCTCCAGAACCAGAAAAACCTACGCAATCAAGAGCCAAAAAACGTCAAGTACCTCCACATGCCAAGATAACAAAACAAAACTTTAAAGAGTTTGCTGGGATGCGCATCCTTGTAGCTGAAGACAACCTCATCAACCAAAAAGTAATCTCAGGGCTTTTAGCCGATACGGGTATAGAGATTGTAATAGCCGACGATGGTAAAGAAGCGCTCGATATCCTTCAAAAAGATAGTAATTTTACACTTATCCTTATGGATGCGCACATGCCTCGCATTGATGGCTTTGAAGCAACAAGAAAGATACGTGCCACTGCTGAATATAACCATATTTTAGTTGTAGCTCTTAGCGGTGATATAGCACCCGATGATATCAAAAAGATGAAAGATGCAGGGATGGAAGAACATCTCGCAAAACCACTTAAAATGGACGCTCTTTATGATGTATTTTATGCGTACTGGGCTGGTACTGAATCAGAAAAATCAGATGAGTTTGTTGAAGTGATTATGACAAGTGAGCTTCAAGGAGATGAAGGACTTACTATTTGTGGTGGGGATGAAGATTTCTACAAAGAGATTTTAAATGAATTTCTTACAACGTATGCTTCTTCTGCGGAACACATCCATACCTATCTTGAAACAAACCAGATGCAAAAAGCAGATAAACTACTCTTAGATATTGTAGGAATCACTTCAAATATTGGTGCGAAAAATCTCAACACTATTGCACAAGATTTAAAAGATGCACTTCTTGATACAAAAGAGCAAAGCTATCTCACACTTGCAGATGAGTACGAAAAACATTTGCACTATTTATTACGTGATATTAAAGCGTATAGCAAATAGGGAAATCTCCCTATTTTCTTGTTTGACCACTTCCGTAGATTTTATACTTATACGTTGTTATCCCTTCTATCCCCATTGGTCCACGAGCGTGAAGCTTATTGGTACTTATCCCAACCTCAGCGCCAAAACCAAACTCTCCCCCATCCGTAAACTGTGTTGAAGCATTCAGATAGACACACGCTGAATCTACATTGTTTAAAAATGTCTCTGCTGTAGTATAGTTTTCAGTGATAATTGCATCTGAGTGTGCAGAACCATATGTTTGTATATGAAGAAGTGCACCTTGTACACCATCTACCACTTTAATCGAAAGTCTATTCTCTAGATACTCTGTTTGGAAATCTTCTTCTGTCGCTTCTATTACATCGATAATTTTTTTAGTTTTAGCGCATCCTACAAGTGTTGTTCCTTGTTTTGTGTATGCATCTAAAAGTTGTGGAAGTATTACAGATGCGATTGCCTCATCTATCAAAAGTGTTTCCATTGCTCCACATATACCAGTTCTTCTGCATTTTGCATTAATAACTACATCTAGAGCTTTTGCCAGATCCGCATCTTTATCTATATAGGTATGACACAGCCCTAGATCGGAAGA
>JAVETY010000155.1:0-4015 GCA_034005815.1 Sulfurimonadaceae bacterium
GCTCTTCCGATCTATGAACAACGTACTAAAATCCACGCTATTGTAGAAAACTCGTTTAAAAAGATGCCAAATCTGCACGATGCTTTTAGTGATACAAACTTTGATAAAAAGAAGTTTATAGAGCTATCAAAACAAAAAAGAGAAGCAAAGTTAGAGCGTAAAGCGCAAATGATGTACGATGTTCACACAATACTTACAAAAGAGCAAAAAAAAGAGCTTAAAAAACAGCTTGATGCAAAACCTATGATGTGTGATAGTAAACCAAATAGTTGTGATGGTACAAAACCAAGTAAAAAGAGAAGTAATAACTAAAAAAGTAGGAATTTAATTGATTGAAATAGCGATGATTGAGGATGATAGAGAACTCGCTGTGATGCTAGAAGAGTATCTCGGTGGGTTCAATATCAATGTAACCAATTACGAAGACCCTTTTATCGCTCTTAGTGCTATTGCACTCCATTCTTATGATTTAGTCATCTTAGACCTTACTCTTCCAGGGCTTGATGGGCTAGAGGTATGTAAAAGACTTCTAGCACAACATGCCATACCTATTATCATCTCGAGTGCGCGGAGTGATATCACAGACAAAGTGATAGCGCTTGAACTTGGTGCGGATGATTATCTTCCAAAACCTTATAATCCTCGTGAGCTTGAAGTTCGCATAAAAACTATACTACGCAGATGTAACAAAGAGTTACCCGCTGTTTTAGCATGCGAAGTTTTTACTTACGACGAAGCCAAACAAGAGATAAAGAAAAACAATGAGTTTATAAAACTCACCCCTGCAGAGTTAGAGATTATGAGACTTTTTTGCACGCGCAAAGGTTTTGTACTCTCACGCTATGAAATTTTAGAAAATTGCCCTAGCCTTAATAGTGATGAGGAGAGTGGAACCATTGCAGTCATCATCAATCGCCTCCGAGCCAAAATAGAAATAGACCCAAAAAATCCACAACATCTTCTTACTATACGTGGGATGGGATATAAGTTCGTAGAATGAAAAATCGCTCTATACTTTTTACAATAAACCTCATTTTTATCATCTCATTTTCTCTGATGAGTTTGAGTTTTTTTGTTCTTTATGACATTTCTCAAAAAAAATCAAAACATATCTTGCAAAAACGAGCCTATGATATATCGAAGCTTTTTGTACATGAGTGCAGATATAATGGACTCTCAAATGAACTTATCCAAGAGATAGAAACTCTTGGATTTAAAGTACAAATAGACAAAGATGTAATAGATAATGTATTAAAAAATCAAAACCTTAAAAAACTCAAAATGTATAAGAAAAAAAGGGAGATGTTTGAACATTTTGAGCTTGATGAACGATTGCTTATTTATATAAATACACCACTTATGAGAGCGATACTAGAAGATACAACAGAGCTTCATAAATACAAAACTCTTACTATAATTGTGTACCTTTTTATTGTATTTGTGTTTATCTTTCTCTACCTTACTATTATGCAAAAACTCAAACCCTTAAAAGAGCTCAAAGATAAAGTTAAAAATCTAGGTGATGAGGAGTTTGATATAGAGCCAAACACCACAAGTGCAGATGAGATTTCACAACTAAGTCATGAATTTTATAAATCAGCACAAAAACTAAAACAGCTCAAAGAAGCAAGAAATGTTTTTATACGAAATATTATGCATGAACTTAAAACTCCTATAACAAAGGGAAAATTTCTTTTAGAACTTCCTAAAAATAAGGAAAATGAAGAAAAAATGCAAAAAGTTTTTTACCGATTAGAATCTCTTATCAATGAATTTGCGACGATTGAGGAGCTTATAGGAACAAAGAAAATAGTTATCAAAAAAGAGTATCTCTTTGATGAGTTGTTAGAAAATGCTATAGATATTTTGATGTGTGATGAAGATGAGGTCACAAGAGAGTATGAGAGTTTTAAAGTTCCTGTAGATTTTCATCTTTTCACTATTGCTCTTAAAAACCTTCTAGATAATGGTATAAAGCACTCATTAGATAAAAAAGTGATGGTACAAAAAGAGGGCACGAAAATCTTTTTTATAAATAGTTCACAGCCTTTAGCATACTCTCTTGAGAACTATTTTGAGCCTTTTTTTAAAGGTGAGGGAGAGGAGAGCTTTGGGCTTGGGCTGTATATTCTCAAGCATATTTTAGATGCCCATGGATTTCTTTTTGGATATGAATACAAAGATGGTAAAAGTTATTTCTTTATAGATTTTGGGAGCGTTTTATGAAAACCGCAGTAATCGGTGTTGGGAATATTATCTTTAGAGATGATGGGATTGGGGTATATGCAACAAGATTTTTAGAGGAGAATTATATCTTTAATCAAGAGGTGAGTTTTATCGATGGAGGAACGCTAGGAATCCATTTGCTTCATTATTATGAAGAGTTTGAACAAGTGTTTATCCTTGATACAATCTCTTTGGAAGATAAAATAGGCTCTATTTACAATATCCCTTCCTACGAGCTTCTTGAGTTAGGTGGACATAAAAACACTGCACATGAGGTAGAGGTGAGCGATATGATAGCTACGAGCCTTTTTCTAGAAACTCCTGCCGAGATACGCGTGTTAGGGATAGTCCCACAAGATATAATAAGTGTTTCTATAGGTTTGAGCGAAGAGCTTGAAGATGCATTTATAAGTTATACCGATGCGATATTAGAAGCACTTTTAGTAGGCGGTATCAGTGCCACGCGCAAAGAGGAGATAACTCCACTCCATATTATCATCGACAGCTACCAAAACCCAAAGGGTACAAGATTTGAAGAAGATTAGAAAAGCTATTTTTCTAACTGGTGTGGTGCAAGGTGTGGGGATGCGACCACATATTTATAAACTTGCACATGCTAATAATCTCAGCGGATTTGTTTATAACAACGGCGATGGTGTCCATCTCGAAGTAGAAGGTAAAACAGATGATATCGATTCTTTTTTAAAAAAATTAGAAACAAAACTTCCACCACTTGCACGTATAGATTCTATGGCATGCCATACTATAAATACGAAAAATGATAATGATTTTACTATTTTAAAAAGTCCAAAAGAGGGTTTAAAAACAACACTCATTGGTGTGGATACAAAGACATGCCATGAATGTTTGGATGATATCCGTACACCAGGGCGTTATCATAATTACTTTGCGATTAACTGCACAAACTGCGGACCACGTTATACCATTATAAATACTTTGCCCTACGATAGAGATAACACGGCAATGCAACCCTTTGGCATGTGCCCCGCATGCCAAGAAGAGTACAACAACCCAACCAATCGCAGGTACCATGCCCAACCCACTTCGTGTAATCTATGCGGTTTAGAGCTCTCTCTTTATGGCATGTCAAATAAAATAAAAACTAAAAACATCTACGCAGAGATAGCCAAAGAGATAAAAAATGGGAAGATTGTAGCTATCAAGTCGATTGGTGGATTTCATCTTGTGTGTGATGCTACAAATGATGCGGTGGTTGGAAAGTTACGAAAAGAGAAAAATCGTCCTAAAAAACCGTTTGCTCTTATGTGTAAAGATATAACTCAGATAAAAAAGTTTGCAGAATGCAATGAGATAGAAGAAGAGATTATATCGTCAAAAGAAAATCCTATCGTAGTGATAAAAAAAAACCAACATGCCATGATTTCTCCTCTAATCGCACCCGATATACATAAAATCGGTGTGATGCTTGCTCCCTCAGCACTGCACCATCTTTTGTTTGATTATCTTAATATGCCTATCGTTGCCACAAGTGCAAATCTAGCAGATGAGCCACTTATTGTGAGTAAAGAGGAGATACTAAAAAAACTCCCTTTTGTTGATTGTATCGTGGACCATAACCGTGAGATAATCAATGCACTTGATGATTCTTTGGTACAGGTGAGTGATGGGAAATTGCAGATGCTACGTCTTGGACGTGGATATACTCCAACTGTTTTAAAACTCAAAAACAAAATCACAGAAAAAATTGTAGCACTTGGTGCACATACGAAAAATAGTATCGCTTTTGCTTCGGGAGATTCACTTATAC
>JAVETY010000156.1:0-4014 GCA_034005815.1 Sulfurimonadaceae bacterium
GTAGATTTTACACTCGGAGTCAATAATATTTTAGATAAAACATATGCACAATCCAATACCTATGTAGACTTAACTCTTTTAAGTGCTGGAACAGACACTATGCTTTTAAATGATACAGGACGTTATATCTATACAAATCTAGATATCAAGTTTTAATAGTTCTTGGCATGTTGAGATTCCGTTTCAAGCACCAAATGACGTAAGTTTTCGGAACCTCGAATTTATTCGAGGTTTGTTGCAAATGAGAGCTTATTTTTTACAACACTAGACCCAAATCAACGTGGAGAATACCTTTTTTCAACATTCCTAAACCTCGGGATTCCGATTTATGTTGTGATGAAAGAGATTCCGTGTCAAGCACCCAATGACGGGTTGTGTCAAGCACAAAATACGAAAACAGAGCATTGGAACTAGAAGATTTTATCGTTCCCAAATAATCTTTTTGCCAAATCCTAATGTATTATCAGTCATCTTAAAAAATTCTACTTCTATTTCCCAAAGTGTTGGTTGCATTACAAGTGCGGGAGGGAATCTTTTGTAGTAAAGATGATTATCCTCATTTGCCAATAACCGAAATACTCCACGAAACTGTACACCTTGGATATTTGCGATTATCTTTGTTTCTAGTGGGATATTTCCTGCTACTTTTGGGTTTTGTAAAATATGTTTTACATGTGTAGTATCTTCACTACTTGCTACGATAAATCTCTGCTTTTCTTTGTCATAGGCATAAAAAAGACTACAAGCACTTATCTCATCTTTATGACATGTCGCAAGTGTGAGTACATGATGTGCAGTTAAAAATTTCTCTATTTTACTTAGAGAATCACTCATCGCTTTCTCATATAATCATCTAACATATCTGCGTCATTTATCTCACGTTTTTCTAACATTCTGCGCGTGAGTTCATCTTCATAGAGTGTCTCATATATCTCTAATGCTTGCTTCATATTATAAAAACTTTTCAAATATATGATGAGGATATCAAAGTTATCACCCTCGAGGTTTTCAGCTGTTTTGAACTCTTTATAATCTTCCCAATTTATCTCTACCATCTGTTCTTAAAACCTTTTTTTGAGTCCATTTTCTAGACGATTTAAAATTTCCGTCATTGTATCAGAGGGCACAGCAAAATTCAACCGCATAAAGCCACCTCCCTCACGTCCAAAACTTATTCCAGCGCTCAAACCCAACTTACACTCTTCTATAAAAAATCCTCGTATCTCTTTATCAGAAAGCCCCATATTACGACAATCCAACCACGCCAAATACGTTCCCTCTAGAGGTGTTAGCTTTATGACATGTCCATATTTTTCTAGTACTTTTTCTAGCTCTTTATAATTATTTTGCAGATGGATTTTGAGTGCTTCTAGCCACTCATACCCCTCACGATATGCAGCTTCTACTGCAACATGCGAAAGTACATTTCCTTGTGATAAGTGGATTCTATCATAGACTGCCAGAAACTTTTTGCGAAGCTCCTCATCTATAATAGCAACGCTTCCCATAGCAAATCCCGCCATATTAAATGTCTTACCAGTTCCCATCGCTGTGATAGTAATCTTTGCCGCTTCTGCACTTAGAGATGCAAACGGGATATGTTGATGCGGTGCAAAAACCAAATCAGAGTGAATTTCATCTGCAAATACTACGATATTGTGTTCCAAACAAACTTCTAAAATCGCTTCAATCTCCTCACGTTTCCAAACACGACCTACTGGATTATGCGGAGAACAAAGTAGAAGTAGCTTTGTATTTTTATCGATTTTGGAACGTAAATCTTCGATATCAAAAGTATACGCTCCATCGTCATGAAGACGTAGAGGATTATTGACAATCTTTCTTTTATACTCTTTTACAAAGTGAGCAAAAGGTGGATAAATAGGCGTTTGAATTATCACTCCATCACCCTCATCGCTAAATGCTTCTATCGCCACATTCATAAGTGTCACAACCGAATAAGAGTGGCAAATCATCTCTTTCGTAAGTGACATGCCATACTTTTTTTTCACCCAATCTATCTGCGCCTCATACGCAGAATCTGGAACATACTCATATCCAGTGATAGAATGCTCTAAGCGTTTTTTTACTGCATCCAAAACAAACGATGGAGTATCAATATCCATATCAGCCACCCAAGCAGGAAGTACATCTTTAGTACCAAAGAGTTTTTCTCTTGCTTGGTATTTTTCGGCATTAGAATTTTCACGGTTTGTAGAACTTGTAAAGTTGTAACTCATTTTCTTCTCCATACGCTTACCTCAGCGATAGTATATTGATGTTTTCTAGCACTCTCGGCTATTACAAAGGGGAGGTTTTCTAGGTGGATAAGCTCGAAGGTATTCCCTAAAATCTCTTTGAGCGTTTCTAGAGTTTTTATCTCTTTTCCTGATTCATCTTTATATCCACCTAGCCAAAATTCTTTTGCTGTAGAGCTTTCTTGCCATGTATATGGGGATGTTATCATCAAAATCCCACCCTCATTGATACGGTTTTTTATCTCTTCTAAAAAGAGTTTTGGCTGATAAAGTCTGTCTATAAGGTTTGTTGCCATGACCAGGTCATAACCTGTAAAGTTCGGTTTGAGATTACATGCATCTCCTTGCCAAAACTGTACTTTTTCTGCGATATTGTTATAGCCTAATTGCTTGAGAGTTATTTTTTTCTTCTCTATAAGTTCGCCCTCTTGTGGTTTGCTCCAACCAATATATCCATCTGATTTTAGCTTTGTGCCCACACCGACAAATCGCACCGAAAAGTCAATCCCCTCGACACTCTCAAATGTTTTTGCTAGCTCAAAACTAGCCCGTCCTGTTGCACATCCAAGATCAAGTGCTTTTGTTTTTTGCTCACTAAAATGCGCGGCTATTGCAGCACAAGCAACAGCAAAGTTTTTCACGCCCAAAACATCCTCACCATACTGAAATTCACAGTACTGGGATACAAGTGCATCGCTCTCATAGATATCTTCGTGCATATCACTTTTTGTATCGCTTACCACATAGCGAAACCCGGCATGCTGATAAAAATGTCTACGAAATGCATAGCGAGAATGTTTCATAATAAGATTTCCACTACTCGCCCATGAACCACCACAAATGATGGCATGTTTACAATCAAATGTAGGAGTAGAAAAATCATCATACGCAGGATGTACATCAAACCCATCAAAGCCAAAAATCGGTGTACGACTCCATTGCCATACATTGCCTATCACATCACCAAGCCCTTTAAACATAAACTTATCCACAGGGCAAGAACTAAAAAAATGATTGAAATTTATATTTGCATAATCATCGTCTAGCTCTGGAATATCTTCAAGCTCTGCATACTCATAGAGTGCTCGAAATTCTGCTTCACTTGGTAAGGTATAGGTCACACCATCTTTTTTACTCTTGTAACGACAAAAAGCCATCGCTTCAAGAGCATTTACCTCAGCAGGCCATGAGAGTGGCAGATCTATAATCTTTGTTAAAGTTCTATAGCGATACATGCCATCTTCTGCAACCCAAAATGGTGGATGTTTTGCGCTTGTGATTTTTAAAAACTCTAATCCCTCTTCATCCCAATAGGATGTATCACTATAACCACCCTCTTGTACAAACTCCATATACTCACTATTGGATACGAGATATTTAGAAACTAGAAACTCTTTTATATTTTCTTTATAGGTTCCATATTCATTATCCCAACCATAGAGTGGATGATTTTTTTCTTTTCCTAAAACTACTTCTCCACCAGAAATAGACACCATCTCATTGGTAGGAGCTTGTGTAAACTCTTCACATGCCATGAATAAATCATTATGTTTTATATGTTTTATATCCATTTGACGGTGCAAAACACTTGATGTTTCTATATGGATACGTTCATGCTCAATCCCCATCAGTATAATCCACATCGGACTCTCTTGCGCTATAGGCAAAGTGAAATCTAGTGTCGCTATCACACTATCTACAAGATTTCGTACCTTATCGCGATAGATTCTCACCTCTCTTACACTTGGCCACGGAT
>JAVETY010000033.1:0-16831 GCA_034005815.1 Sulfurimonadaceae bacterium
ATAAGAGAGATTTTGCTTATCCGCATCTATCATTATCATAGTGTAGGAGACTTGCTCTATTTCACCCAAAAAGTTTTTGATTATAGGAAATGTTTTATGTAACAATTCTTGTAAATCTGCAACATTATACGCAAGTTGCTTAATTATCGTGGATATGGCAAACACTGTAAGAGCAGGTGAAATTCCGTGCCCTTGTCCATCGATGATATAAAGAAACACCGAACCATCATCTCTTTTAAAAAGAGAATAAAAATCTCCACTTAAAATATCTGAGGGAGCGTATAAAACTTGGCATGTATCATATTTTAGATCATTTATGATTCCAGCTTCCGATTTTTCTTTTGCGATGTACTGCTGTTCTCTATCATATTTTAAAAGTGATTCTACTTGTTTGTGCAGCGTTATCATCTCGGTTATATCATGTCTTATTGCAATATACTCGATTATCTCTTCGTTCTCATCTAAAATAGGAAAAATTGAGGCTTCTACCGTGTATTGTGTGTCATCTCTTCGTCTATTTGTAATAACTCCATGCCATGTTTTTTTAGCTTTTATAGTGTGCCACAGCTCTTTAAAAATCTCTTTTGGCATGCTTGGATCCCGCACTATATTATGGGGCTTTCCTACTAATTCATCTAATTCATACCCTGAGATCTCTACAAATCTACTGTTGGCATAGGTGATAATTCCATGCTTATCAGCCTTTGATACTATATTTGTAGCATCTACAATATATTGGTACTGATGAAGAAGCTTCGCACTATTTATGCTGTTATTTTCGTTTGACATGATGGCAACTCCTTACGTTGTAGCATATCTTTTTCACACTTATATCTCAATTTTCTTACTTGCCATATAATATAATATGTAAAATATATTTATAGAATAGTTTTTCAGTTATTTTAAGATATGCTATCAAAATTATGCTACATTAGATAAAATAATATATTTTACTATCAAAAACATATGAACTCAAGGGGATTAAACTATGCCGATTAAACAAAAGTTATATATTGTAATAGGTGTCATTATATTAGCGATACTCATCAACATAACGAGCACAACGATAGAAGCTGTCAACAAAAAAAGTCAGCTTGAACAAGTCGGCGTTTTAAATGATCTCTCCAAGCAACTCAGTCTTCTTATTCATGAAACTCAAAAAGAACGTGGCTCAAGTGCTGGTTTTTTAGGTTCTAAAGGTACACAATTTGTTGATACATTAAGTGATCAACATAAGTTAACTACTGCGCAATATGAAGAGTATCTACAGTTTTTAAGAACTGTAGATTTTTCTCAATTTTCAAAAGTGCTTAATGATGAGATAAATATCGTAAACACACAACTGGAAAAATTACAATCAATTCGTACAAAAATCACTTCACAAAATATTGAAGTAAAAGATGCAATCGGTTACTACACAAACCTCAATACACACATATTAAATGTGGTTTCACTCAATGCAAAACTCAGTCAAAATGCAGATCTTGTAAAATACCTCTCCGCTTATGCGAACTTTTTGAAATCAAAAGAGAGAGCTGGAATTGAACGTGCAGTTTTATCTGCTACATTTGCAAATGATAAATTTGCTCCAAATATGTTTGCAAATTGGATAACACTCATAGCAGAGCAAGATAGTTACCTCGAAGCTTTTGCAGCTATTGCTTCAGATGAACTCGTACAATCCTACAAAGATACACTTCAAGATAGTTCTGTAAAAGAGGTAGACCGTATGCGTGCTATCGCAAAAGAAAAAGCGATCACTGGAAATTTCGGGGTTGATTCTAAAGTATGGTTTGACACAATTACTAAAAAAATAAATACGCTCAAAACTCTTGATAGTAAAATAGCAGATACAAATTCAGAGATGATTTTGACATTACAAAAAAATGCTAGCTCTGAGATGATGACCATACTCACCATCCTCATCCTCTTTGGAATTATGCTTATAGGTTTGATTGTAGCTGTAAGTGTTGGTATCAATAAATCTGTCAATGAAGCATTAACACAAATCAAAGCCATCTCTACAAATAAAGATTTAACGACGCCTATCAAAATTACAAACACCAAAGATGAGCTAGCGAACATAGCTACCGCTGTCAATGAGATGATTGAAGCTTTTGGACAAAGTATCAAAAAATCTTCAACTGTTGCAGATAACACAGCATCTCAAAGTAAAAATCTTGATTCAGTAGTAGATGAACTTGCTGCTAGTATCAAAACGCAAAAAGAGAAGGTTGTGATAGTTGATGAACTTGTATTAGATGTGGGAACCAAGCTTGACAGCGTGGAAGAAGCATCTGTTTCAACAGTTGAAGATCTTGAAACGACTATGGTAATCTTGGAAAACTTTGTGAGCAAACTTGGTGGAGTAGTAGGAAGCATAGAGAGTGGTAGTGAGCGCCAAATGGATTTAGTAGGTCAAGTAAATTCACTTACAGAACAAGCGCAAAATATCCAAGAAGTGCTTACTATTATCAGCGATATAGCAAACCAAACAAACCTCCTCGCACTCAATGCTGCTATCGAAGCAGCTCGCGCGGGTGAGCATGGACGTGGATTTGCAGTTGTTGCGGATGAAGTGCGAAAATTAGCAGAGAGAACACAAAAAAGTCTTACAGAGATTAGTGCAAACGTCAATCTCATCACGCAAAGTATCCACTCTATCAGCTCAGAAACAGAACAAACTTCGGAAGATATGAAAGAGATAGCAATATCTGCACAAAAACTAGGTGATGATGCAAACTTAACAAGAGAAAATCTCAAAGGAACAAGTATCAAATCAACCGATGTAATGCAAAAAAGTACCTATATCGCTACTCGTACAAAATCTCTTATCGAAGCGATGGAAGAGATAGTAAACGCAACAGGACATGCAGACAAATTAAGTAATAGTGTGGAAAAAGTCTCTCGAGAGCTTGCGCATGCATCCCAAGAGCTAAAAATAGAGATGAATAACTTTAAAGTATAAGAAGCGATATGTCACAGCAAAAGCAACAAGAACTCGCTTTTAAAAAAGAGATAAATCTTCTTAGAAATGATTACTACTACCAGTACTGTGGAGAGATTTTTTCTCCACATAGCAGTATGATAGATGGTTATTATAGACCACTTGAGATACTCTCAGGCGATACATATAGCATCAGAAAACTCTCACCATCTCATACTTTTTATCTTCTTGTAAATGCATTAGGTACAGGTGTAGCGGCATCCGTAACTGCTATTACACTTACATCTTTTATCAACTACGCTATCGATAAGATTCTTGCTTCCAAAAGTGATTTTGATATGCGTTTATTTATAGAGGAAATCCTCTTTTTTATCAAACCAATACTGCTAGAAGATGAAACTCTCAGTGCACACTTCATAACATGTGATACACAAAACAATACAATCACCTATGCTTCCTTTAACATGCCATCCCTATTTTTATGTGATTATGAAAACAATCTGCTCAAACTTCCATCCAATAATGGCTCGATAAACAAAAAGAGTGCGAGTTTTAAAGTAGATGTGATGCATATCCCAGAGATAAAAAAAGTTTTGATTTATAGTGATGGGCTTGTAGAAAATAAAATAAAAAATAGTGATAATTGTTATGGCAAATATATAGATGAAGATTTTATCCAATCTTTTTCACGTGATGATATGGAGACAAAAGTCGAAAATCGTTTAGATGAACAAACAGACGATATCACTTTTATCTTTTTAAATAAAATGGATTTTGAAAAAAAACTCGTTGCTTTTTTAAAGATAGAAAGCTCGTTGCAAGCTGTAGAAGAAGCTCAAATCTGGCAAGAAAATGTAATTGGTAACATCATAAACAATCAAGATTTCATAGAAAAATGCAACTATCCTTTTCGTGAGTTACTTTTAAATGCATTTGAGCATGGAAATCTAGGAATCAGCAACAGTGACAAGCATAACGCTATTGCAAATGGCGATTATTGGGATATGATTGAACAATTGGAAAAAGATTGTGACAAATCTATTGATATTGCAATCTATACAGTGCATCATTTAAAAAACGATTACATTATCACAACCATCACCGACGAGGGAGAGGGTTTTGATACAAGCGTGCTAAGAGATATTTTGTTCAAAAAAGAGAATTTCAACGGACGTGGCGTATTTATCAGCAAAAGATTTTCCAATGGTATCTACTACAATAGCATCGGAAACTCGATTTTGATAATAAATAAAATAGATAGTTAAATCAACATAAAAGGAACTACCATGGTATTAAAAACAAGCGGATCAACCATAACAATAGAAGGCAACATCAAAACGCAACAAGACTTCATTGCTATAAAAAATAGCGTAGAATCGATGGGTGAAGCAAAAGCAATCCATTTCAATCTCATAGATACAATGTCTATGACCTCTTCAGTGATTGGATTTTTAACAAAAACAATCCTTAAAGATAAAATAGCAATCTCTATGAGTATCAACGATGAGAGACTCTATGGGCTTTTATCTGATTTGAATTTAGTTCAAACTTTTAATGTAAAACGTAAATAATAGTTAGTATTTTAGACCATTTTCCTCTCTTACTGAAAATGGGTCTAACTCTTTTTTCACCTTTTATTTTACCTTTATCCTCACGTTAGTACTCAAGAAAATAGCTGTTCTTAGCCCTATTTATAATGTTTTATCAAAAAGCTATTGAGTTGGTTAGCGAACATTTTGGCATCTTTTTGTGAAAATGGTTTAGTCTATAGTGGCTATTAAAAGGCTTATGGAAAATTGTTTAGCATGTATAAAAATTTGTTAAGAGATAGTTAATTTGATTTGTATTACAATTGAATAAATCCCAATTAGGAGGATGTTATGCAAGTAGCTCAATACACATATCGATCACCTTCTCCAGATGCTGTACAGGTGGGAAAACTAGATCCAAATTCTGTAAAAGAAAATGCAATAAACACAACAGAAGTGCCAAAAATACCAAATGAAACTCAAGAAAAAGCACAAAACTTTCAAGCAACGCAAACAAAAGAAGTCACTCCAACTCTCACACCAGACTCTATAGACCTTTATGTCTAAAGAGTTTATTATTTACCTTTTTGACATATCATACAAGCTCTTTCATCTAATTTAGAATAGTGTATTTCTCTTCAAAAAAAACTTTATCTAACCCTCTCTTTCTTTAGCTCTTTATATCACTTACTTTTACTTCTAAAACCACGTTATTTTGTATAAAATCAAGTAAACTTTGATACTATTTACCTAAATAAATAAAAAGAAAAATCTATGAAATTCATAATACTTTTTTTATCACTCTTTACATTTTTACTTGCACAACCTATCGTGCATATCAATTCAAATACATCCTCTTTTACAGATTTTGAACTTAGCTATTTTATTGACACATCGAATAATCTACAATTCGAAGATATCCTCACTGTAGAATTTGTACGAGGTAAAAATAAAGACTCTCTAGGTGTAAAAGTAAGAGATGCTTGGATAAAAATTCAACTTTTAAACACAACCGATACACAACAAGTTTTATTTTTACATCAAGATTTAGCGTATAAATTTCTTAGTCTAGAATACTTTGAAATAAGTAGTGAAAATACTCTCCTAAAAAATCACCTCATAGAACCTTATGGAGATCTAGCAAAAGAGCAGCTAAACGGTGCAGATGCTATTTTCAAATTTACCCTAAGCCCACAAGAAAGCAAAACAATATATGTTCATCAAAAAACACCTTCGTATCATTTTTATAATTTTTTGATATTTACGGAAAAAGAGTCCATCGAGCACTTAATTTATGAAAAAGTAGATGCCGTTTTGATAGCAGGACTATTACTAGCACTCGCTATGTACAACTTACTTATCTATATCTCCTCAAGATATAAAGAATATTTATACTACTCTTTGTACCTCATATCTTCTACTTTATGGATATTTTACGTCTATGGAACACTTGGACATTATTTTCAAATATATGGCGCTATTCCTGTGAGATTCAACTTTGGCATCATGCTAGCTCCCGTTTTTTTAGCCCTTTTTATTCAAACTATTTTCAAAACAAAAATACGATATAAGTTTGAACATAATCTTTTAAACAGCGTCGTATTCGTAGCTCTAGCCAATTTTACTTATGGACTTTTTGATTTCACCAGTGCTTTAGAGATTATGTCTTTATCGCTCAATTATGCGCTTATCATTTTTATGTGGATTGCTATTAGTATCTACAAAAAAGGTGATAAACTCATCAAAATATTTTTGTTCGCGCATACATTTTATTTGATTTTTAGCGTTTATGCACTTCTATATTTTATAGGATTTGTTGGTTCTAACTATATCTCATCGCATGGTACAAGCATCGGTCTTATCGTTGAAGCCTTACTTCTTTCTTATCTCGTTTCTTATAAATTCAAAATCATGGAGCAAGAAAAAGAAGAAGACAGAATGAAACAAATAGAGCTCAAACTCTTAGCTTCCACTGACTCTATGACGAAGCTTTACAATAGAAGATATTTTACAGAGATATCAGAAAAAATACTTTATCTCGCAAAAAGAGAAAAAAAGGAAGTCTCTATCATCATCCTTGATATTGATAAGTTTAAAAATGTAAACGATACATACGGACACCTCTTTGGTGATGAAGTTTTAATCTTTTTATCAAGAGCTCTCGTTGAACATCAAAGAAAAAGCGACATAGTTTGCAGATACGGTGGCGAAGAGTTTGTAGTCCTATTGCCAAATACTTCACTCCAAAATGCAACACTCATCGCAGAAAAGATACGAATATTCATAGAATCTTTACGTATCACGCTTCCTTCTAATGATACGTTCAAATTTACAGTAAGTTTAGGTGTAGCAGAAGTAGATATACAAAATGAAGAGAGCGTAGAGTATGCACTCAATCGCGCTGATAAAGCTCTCTATAGAGCTAAAAATAGCGGTAGAAATAGAGTTTTTGTGCAAGAAGATGACTGTTTATAAACCTTATTTATAATATTTAATCAAAAAACTATTGAGCTGATTTGCAAACATTTCGGCGTCTTTTTGTGAAAATGGTTTTGGTCCACCTGTCATCTCACCACTATCACGGATACTCTCCATCAGGTTTCGCATAGCGAGGTATTGTTTGATGTTATTTACGCTGTAGAGCTCTCCTCTATGGTCAATCGCGTGAGCATTTTTACTAATGACTCTATCGGCAAGCGGGATATCGGCCGTAATCACCAAATCACCCTCCTCTAACATCTCAACAATTTTATTATCCGCTTCATCTGCGAGTGTATCAACGATGATGTACTCTACATGGAGAGATTTTCCTATGTTTATCTTTTTATTTGCTAGTACATAGGTTTTGATTTGTAACCGTTCTATAGAGCGAAGCAAAATCGGCTTGAGAAGGTTAGGAAAAGCATCACCATCCACATAAAGAGTCAGCATATAAAAGCTCCATTTTTGATGGTATTCTAGTTTAAAGTTGCTAGAAAAATGCTTATAACATGTTATCCTATTTCCAAGAGACTCAAATTATTTCAAAATGACATATAATTCATTGCTATAAATGAAATAGAGTAGAATAACAAAATATGAAATAAAATTATGTTCTAGCTCAAGCAAGAAGAATAAAATGGATGGTGGAATTTTAGTGTCGTACAAAGTTTTATGTGATGGAGATTTTAGTAGTTTAGTCACGTTAGAAGAGCTATTGGCAAATGAAAAAGTGCTCAGACTCATCAAAAGTGAATTTGCAAAAGGGCAAAGAAATATTGATATAAAAACAAACAAAGATGCTACAGCATTAGAAATAGGCACGATAAAAGAGATACAAACTCTCGATGTAAATAAAAATGACTACGCAGATATTTTAGTGTTGGCAGAAGAGGACGCAACAACCAAAAAACTCCTCAAAAAAGAGTGTTCCAGAGTAGAGCTCATTGATATAAAAACTGTTTAACTCGTTGAAAATCTCTACGCACACTTTTTTAAACTACTTTAATTTCTAGAGTAGTTGGATTTGTTTTCTATTGAAAGAACACTATCAAAAAATAAAGATTTATTGAAATATATGACAAATAATCAAATATCTTTATGACATGTCATACTTTTAACAGAGTGAAGAGATCCTGAATCAAGTTCAGGATGACGGATTTGCGCTCTGGACGACCACCTCTCGTCATTCCGTGTTTGACACAGCCCGTCATTCCGTGTTTGACACAGCCCGTCATTCCGTGCTGACACGGAATCTCTTATGACATGTCATAACTTTCAAGCTAGTCATGGAGAATATAAAAAGCCTCCCACCTTGTCATTGCGAGTAAAGCGCGGCAGTCTTTTTGACGCAGAGAAATATTATCTACTACTCAACACTGCTATGCACGTCAGGCTTAAAACCTTTTTGAAACATTTTTATATATGTATATGGTGTCAATACTTCTACGAGTTGGCTTTTTATTATTATATTGGTTTTTTCATACCCATCAAAGCTCCATAAATATAATCTATTTTCCCATAATAAATAAATCTGTTCTTCTATTTTTATCATCGCTCCAGTTGGTAAAATATCTATGGATACATTAAAAGTAACTTTACGAGTTTTATCGATTCTTTCTTTATGCAGTATATTATCTATGTTTGTTATGCTTTCTTTTTCGCCATTTAGTAGTTTGGAGTTTGCTTCTAGCCATTTGGTTTTAAACTCGTTGTATCTTTCTCTACGACACTCAGCACAAGGTCTATGTCCTGCTGCAAAAGCTGTCACTTCATCCAAGAAAAATAGTTCTGTATATCTATTTTTTGCCATCAGTTCACGTTTGCGACCTTTGTATTCTAGATGGCATGTCACCCAACCTTTGATTTTTGATACAGCTTTTAACTCTTTGTTTTCATCATGTAAAATGCCACGATTACCCATGAGACTACCTCTAGATGAGATGGCTGTGATAACTCCTGCTGGCGATACTCTGTTTTGTAATGGCATAATTTTCCTTTGGTTTTATGACATGTCATAGTTCTTGTAATCTTGATTGAAAATTTATATTTTTTATAATTTATAAACCTATTTCAACAAAATACTCATTAATCAAATCTTTATTATCTAGGCTAAAATAAACCAATTCATAAAGATGTTCTGCTAAATTTATTTTGGCATTATCAATTTTAAAAATTTTCTGTCTTTTTATGATGTTACCCTTTTGTTCAAAATTATCACTATCAAATCTCTCTGAATATTCTTCTATAGAATAAAAAATATATTCTAAATCTAGATGTTCTAAATACAATTCATTATTCTCTTTATAAAAAATCAAATGAACTACTTTGGTATATAGTATTTCTTCATTGTCTAAAAATTTTGGTTCATTTTGAATCTCTTCAAAAGTTAACTCAGCTTCATTATGTTTTATATAAAGTTTATCTTTAGCTATATAATCTATAAATTTACAGTTAGATTTCAATTTCATCGTTTTAAAATCATTTAAACTATTTGCTCTACCATATTCTTTAGAATCAAAAATCATTACTTTTGTATTCACATAATCTTTTATATTTATACAATTTGGATAAAAAGATAATTTAAAGTTTCGTAATTCAAATAGTTCAATAATTTTTTTATATATTGATATATTTATGTATTTTATATCAAAAGTTATATTGTATTTGTTATCTATTATTCTTGGTTCTTGCCAAAACAACTCTCGATATGATGTTATTTCAATTAATTTATATTTATTAAATTCTTCTTCTAAGTTTAGATTGTATTCTCTTTGTTTATATAAATTTATCAAAAACTTTAAATTTATATTAATTTTTTCACTAGTAAATCCATTGAAAAAGAACTCTTTTTTTTCAAATATTTGTAAAAGCATTACAAATATTCCAAAAGATTCAATGTTATTATTTTGCAGTTTGTAACTAAATGTATATTGTTTTATATGCTCTTCACTTAGTTTAATATTTATATGCTTCTTGTTTTTATTAATAATATCTAAAAAATAAACTAGCTCACTATTATCTTTAATGATTTTGTAAATATTGGTCTCTAGCACAGAAGTTTTAAAAAAATTATCATAATTATTATAAAAGTATTTGTAATAGATATCATTTATTTTGTCATGTATTTTTGACATGTTCAAATCAATTTCTTTCATCAACTTCCTTTAATTCTATTTTTATCTACGCTAGCGATTTCCACCCCACAATCTTAATCTCAGCATCACTCAAATCGTAAAGTGTATAAACTATTTTGTCTATCTCTTTATCGGTTTTGGCTATTTCTGCTTTTAAGTTACATGTCATAGTTTTGTCGTTTTCAAAAAGGCTGCCCATCTGATAGCGATAAGAGAGTCGTCTTGGTTATAAGATGCGAGAATAGAGTTTTGAAAAAGTGACATGTCATAAACCTTGAGGAATTATTTTTGTTTATTTTAGCTAATGGTGGCTTAGGGATGAGAAAGTGGGGTTATAGTTATGACATGTCATAGCTTGTCACACTTTTGATAGACCCATGAGATCCTGAATCAAGTTCAGGATGACGGGTTTGCGCTCTGGACGACCACCTCTCGTCATTCCGTGCTTGACACGGAATCTCTACTATATTCCCTGATTTCATAATTTTCTTTCTTGAGAAAGTCTATTACATTAACTACCATTTCCTAGCTACTAAATTTCCAATACTACTATATAATCATCACAACAAAAGGATAAACATGAAAAAATTGATAGCTGTATTTTTACTGATATTACAACTACAAGGGAGTGATGCAATGAGTCTTTATAATATAGATGTAAAAACAATCGATGGCGAGATAGTGAGTATGCAAAAGTATGTGGGTAAAGTACTTTTGATAGTCAATGTGGCGAGCAAATGTGGTTATACAAACCAATACGCAGGGCTACAAATACTACAAGAAAAGTATGAAGACAAGGGTTTTGAAGTACTTGGATTTCCATGCAATCAGTTTCTAGCACAAGAACCAGGAACAGAAGAGGAGATAAAAAACTTTTGTTTGGCAAATTTCAAAACAACTTTTGATATGTTTGCAAAGATTGATGTCAATGGTGATGGTGCACATCCACTTTATAAATTTCTCAAATCTGAGGCTTCAGGTATTTTAAATAGTGAAGCTATCAAATGGAACTTTACAAAGTTTTTGATATCTAAAGATGGCAAAGTGTTAAAGCGTTATGCGCCTAGTACAGAACCAAAAAGTATAGAAAAAGATATAGAAGAGCTTTTGAAATAGTTTATATTTATGACATGTCAAGATTTTTTTAGTGATATCTGAGATCCTGAATCAAGTTCAGGATGACGGTATTTGATGTTCTAGATTCAAGACTTCGAAAGAGTGCAATTTATGATAGCTTTTTTACAACTATCAAAACTAAGAATTTACTCTAAGCTTATTTTAATATCCAAAAACAATAATTTGGATATACTGTTTTATCCCCGTCTCTTTCCAAAGAGACGTCGATGCAAGTTTTTTTGTCATCTGGCTCTACATTGGTTTTTTACTTAATAACCTTTGTACTTTTCTTCTGCAATCTTTTTTCTGATTGTTTTTACACTTAAAAGGGAAATAAATGCTTGAATCAATTGCACTTATACTAATCATTTTATGGATTCTCGGACTTGTAAGCTCTTATACTTTGGGTGGGTTTATCCATCTACTTCTCGTCATAGCAATCGTAGTGATTTTAGTGCGTGTTATACAAGGCCGTCGTGTACTTTAATATAGTCAATACTTTTTTATAAGTATCAATCAAAAGGGATTAAAATGAAAATCATAGCAATAATACTTATCGTGTTGGGCGTACTTAGTTTAGGATATACGAGCATTAGTTATACTAAAAAAACAGATGAAGTAAATCTCGGACCAATAGAAGTTTCTATAAATGAAAAAAGTACTATCTCCATACCTCTATGGGCTGGCATCGGTGCTATCGCAGTTGGTGGTGGAATACTTTTAGCTTTTTAGGAGTTTTTAGTTATGACATGTCATAGTTATTGAAAGACGTAGGAGATCCTGAATCAAGTTCAGGATGACGTGTTTACAAGTTGTTATAGCGTAAATTAAGTCGTCATTCCGTGCTTGACACGGAATCTCTTTTGCACTACATTAAATTTATGACAGTAGTGACTTTATCACGCTACTTACTCCTTGATGGAGATTGTAGTTTGATATAGGAAAATCAAGGGCTTCGTTTTCTAGGTTTACAGTATAGTTACTTAGATATGCGCCTAGTTTTTCAAGCTCAATTGGCTCATATGTTTGGCATAACTTTTGTGGAAGTTTTGTTCTTTCTAACATGCCACTCTTATTTGAGCGTTGCAATGTAAATGCTAAAGTTTTTAAAGAGACAAAGTCGCTCCATTTCAAAAAGAGTTCAGCGTCTAAAACTTCTACTTTGTTCCCCTCTGGATCAAAAAGTAATTCCATCTTTTGTAACGGTACAAGTACGCTTAGTATAGCTTCTGTAAATGGCAATACTTTGTCGCCCCAAAACGGAGACTCTTTTCTCACTACTAATTCACGCTCTAAATGCGCTAAAATCTCTTTTGTAGCACCTTGTGTAAAGAGCTTGTCATTTTCTGGTTTTATCATCTCAAATCCATTTTTTTGTAATATGATACCCTTTTTGTATAATTGTATTTTTAAACCAAGGAGTTATTTTGAAAATCAATAAAAGTTTTAGTACCAACCTCGTAGCTGTCGTTTTAATCGCGCTCTCTTATGCAGTGCCAAGTGCGTTTTCGCAGTTGTTATTATTTACTGGTCTATTTGCACTTTCTGGCGCAGTTACCAATCAGCTTGCTATCCATATGCTTTTTGAAAAAGTGCCACTTTTGTACGGTTCAGGTGTTATTCCCGCACGGTTTGAGAGTTTTAAAATCGCTATCAAAGAGATGATGATGGAGCAGTTTTTTACCCGTGAAAAGCTTGATGCATTTCTCATCAGAGAAGAGCAAAAAATCAATCTCGAGCCTGTGATAGAAAAAACAGATTTTTCCCCTGCATTTCTTGCACTGAGTAAAACTGTGATGGAATCCTCTTTTGGTGGAATGCTTGGCATGTTTGGTGGAGCGAGTGTTCTTGAAAGCCTTAAAGAACCATTTGTTGAAAAAATGAAGAGTGCAACTATTAAAATAGTAAACTCTGATGCATTTACACTCACTCTTCAAGAGCACCTCAAAAACTCTTCTGTATCCGAAGATATGATGGTTTCGATTGAGCGGATGATAGATACAAGACTCGATGAGCTCACACCAAAAATGGTCAAAGAGTTGGTACAAAAATTGATAAAAGAACATCTAGGTTGGCTTGTTGTTTGGGGCGGGGTTGTTGGCGGGCTTATTGGAGCGATTAGCTCCTTATTTGTGTAAGAAGTTTAACGCTCTTTAGGGATTTTCTTAAAGTCTATTTTTTCTTGTTTTTTATACTTTGCATCTGGGTCTATCGTTTGTGTAGCCCTTGCATGCCATACTTTTTCTAGCTCTTTTAGTTTTGCGCTTCTACTAAATGCGATGCGAGCTTGTTGTATAGCCTCGTATGCTTTTATAGGATCTAAATCATTTTGGCTAAAGAGATTTTCTAATACTTCAAGCGGTTCGCCAAGGATTGCTGCGTACCATTTGTTATGATGAAAAAGCTGAAACATCACACCATCATCCGTTGTAAAGTTATCAAACTCTATCTCGTATGTTGTGTCTGATATCTTCTTATTCCAATTAATAATCGTCATATTGCTTTGTGGAAAATCTAAAGTCACGATACGAAAGTTTGCGTGACGAGGCTGGAAATCTTTTTCGATGGCAAGGGCATAAATTCCTCTATCACTTCTCTTTATCTTTGCAATAGTATCAAAAGTACTATAATCAACAACACCTGTAACAAGCGGAGTCATTTTGACTTTTTGCTCACCACTAACGACAAAAATATCGCCAAAAAGAGATGGAAGAAAAAACGCGAGGAAGAAAACTATCTTCACGCGATAACCTTGATTGTCACCTCAGCGATTTGAAGGATATCACCCGCTACTATCTTCGCGCTTTTTCGAGTTTCCACCTCACCATTGCGAGTGAGATGTCCCTCCGCGATAAGTAGTTTAGCTTCTGCTCCGCTATCAACTAAGTCTAGCACTTTGAGGAGTTTGTGTAACTCTATATATGTATCTTGTAATTTAAACTCTAGCATTTATACTCCAAACTTTTTTGCAATAATACCCAAATACTAAATTATGCTTCAGTATTTAAGATAGAAAAACCTAGATTACTCATCGCTTGATCGACAAGTTCAGTTGCTTTTTTCATAGTTTGTTGTGAAATATCTGGAAGTTTCCCACCCCATGCTTGTTCTGCTTCATCAAATCCACGAAGCATTCCCTCGCGTCCTGCACGTATCAAATCTTCATTACCACCTGATCCATTGATTACAAAGTCAGCGATACGTTGTGCAGTTTTATCAATCCCAAAAAAGCCATCTGTACTTACAAGTGCACTTGCTTCATCTTGACTCAGTGATGCTATAGGTTTGCCCTCATAACCGATATCTTTTAAGAAACTTTGAAAGTCTGCTACACCTTTATCAGCTGCCTGACTTGGGTTAAAAACGTTTTGTTGCACTGATGTTGATTGAAAAGTAAATGAAAGTGAGTTCATCGTAATTTGTTCACGAATCGCTTTTGCTTCATCTACAGAAATTTTCTCTGTATAAAGTGATTTTATCTCCACTTGCTCTTTTCTATTTTCTGTTTGTAACATTTGGTTTAAGTTGTATCCGCTTCCTGCGCCTTGGATTTCCATAGTGTGCTCCTTAAGTTTATTGTATCTATATCGTCTTTTTTTTGTTTTTTATAAGCTCATAACACTCATTTGCTATCTCCAATTCTTCGTTTGTTCGAAGAACGAGCACTTTTACCTTACTTGTAGATTTTGAGATACATTCTGCATTTCTATCATTTGCAGGTACGTCTAAGTCTATTCCCATAAGTGAGAGTTTGCCTAGTACTTTTTCTCTGATAAAGGCTGCATTTTCACCTATACCACCAGTAAATATTATAGCGTCTAGATGCCCTAGTATCGCATAGTATGCTCCGATATATTTTTGGATACGACGCACTAACATCTCTACTGCGATTTTACATAAGTCATCTGTACACATAGCAATCTCACGCAAATCTATACGCCCACAAACGCCTAAAAAGCCTGATTGTTTGTTCAAAATATCATCTACTTCTTGGAGAGAATATTTGAGTTCACGTTGCATAAAAAGTACGATTGCAGGATCTAAATCCCCAGTTCTTGTACCCATCATAAGCCCTTCAAGCGGAGTAAAACCCATCGTTGTATCGATGCTTATACCATCTTTTATAGCACACACACTTGAGCCATTTCCTAGGTGAAGTGTAATGAGATTAAGGTCACGTGAATCACGTCCAATCACTTTTGCCGCTTCTTTCATCACATACGCATGTGAGCTTCCGTGAAAACCGTAGCGACGGATTTTATGTTTTTCATACATCTCATATGGAAGTGGATAGAGGTACGATTCTATCGGCATTTGAGAGTGAAATGCTGTATCAAAAACTGCTACTTGCGGAACATTTGGCGCTTTTTTAAGGCTTACTAAAATCCCTTCTAAGTTTGCGCCATTATGAAGTGGTGCAAGTGGAATCAGTTGTTTGATTTTTGCAGTCACAGCATCATTGATAAGTGTAGCATCAGAAAAACTCTCTCCACCATGAACAACACGGTGTCCAATGGCATCGAGTTCTGAGAAATGTTCTACTATATTGTGTATTTTTAGAAGATTCACTATCTCTTTTAATCCCTCCGGATGTCCTGCCATTAAAACTTTATTTTGTATTTTCTTATCATCATATTTAAATGTAATAACACTATCACTCTGTCCTATTTTTTCAACATGTGCTGATGCTAGAACTTCACCCTCTGGCATACGAAAGAGTTGAAACTTGATTGATGAGCTTCCTGAATTTATTACTGCTATTTTCATGCTTACTATTTTCCTTTTCTGCCTGCTTGAATCGCAGTTATCGCTACTGTATTTACTATATCCGCTACGCTACATCCACGGCTTAAATCGTTTATCGCTTTATTGAGACCTTGAAGAACTGGACCTATTGCTATCGCACCGCTTGAGCGTTGGACTGCTTTGTATGTATTGTTACCTGTGTTTAAATCTGGAAAGATAAAAACGTTGGCATGTCCTGCTACTTTAGAATTTGGTAGTTTTGTTTTTGCTACATCAACATCTATCGCCGCGTCATACTGAATTGGTCCCTCTACTAAAAGTGTTGGTTCTTTTTGGCGTACTATCTCTGTTGCACTTCGCACCTTTGCAACCTCAGCGCCGGCGCCACTATCTCCTGTTGAATATGAAAGCATCGCCACACGAGGTTCTATCCCAAATGATGCAGCTGTCTGCGCAGAGGAGAGTGCTATCTGTGCTAATTGTTCTGCATCTGGGTCTTGGTTAATCGCACAATCTCCGTATACAAGTACTTCTGTTTCTAAACACATAAAAAATACACTTGAAACGATAGAAGTACCTGGAACAGTTTTCACTATCTGAAGTGCTGGGCGAAGGGTATCTGCTGTGGAGTGCATTGCACCACTAACCATTCCATCTGCGTAGTTTAAATGCACCATCATCGTAGCAAAGTAGTTAGACTTTAACATCGCTTCTTCAGCTGCTGCTTCTGTCATCCCTTTTTCTTTTCGTAGTGCATACAACTGTTCTGCAAACTCTTTGCGAAGTGGTGATGTGAGTGGGTTTATAATAGTCGCATCTGCTAAATCAAGTCCCAAACTCAGATAATGTTCACGTACTTTTTGCTCATCTCCTAACAA
>JAVETY010000157.1:0-2362 GCA_034005815.1 Sulfurimonadaceae bacterium
CTTCCGATCTAGGCAAGTGAACTTATTGGAGACAGCTTTACTAAAGAGGAACAATCTGAGATATCTGGAGGTGATTTTATCAACTTTTATCTCTCTCCAAAAGATTACCACCGCTACCACATGCCAACAAATGCAAAAATCTTAAAAACAGTGCATATCCCAGGAAAGTTTTATCCTGTAAATATCCCTTCACTTCAAAAAAGAGTGAACCTTTTTATAGAAAATGAGCGTGTAGTGGTTTTATGCCAAACAACTGAGGGTAAAAAGTTTTATATGGTACTTGTAAGTGCACTCAATGTAGGTGTGATGCAAGTCTCATTTGAACCAAAGATAAAAACAAACAATGACACTTTAGAGTCACAAGCTTATACGTATGAAAACCTTTATCTTGATAAAGGAACTGATTTTGGATGCTTTGAGATGGGTTCTACTATCGTTATACTTGCTCAAAAAGATATGTTAAAAATCAATCTAAAAGCAAACGATAGAGTGAAATACGCACAAACGATAGCACATATAAATTAAGATGTTACAAAAAGAAAAAGAGAGACTTTTAAAGAAACTTTTTAATGATAAAAGATTATTTGAAAAAGAGGTACTGGGTGTTTTTTCTTTTGCAGAAAAAAAAGAGATTGTTGAACTTTTAGCAAAAAGAATAGTACATAAAAAGTATAAAAAATCTTTTAGTTTTTTAGCGATAAACGATTTGGCTAGTTTTGAACTTTCTCGCTTGGAAACTATCCTTTTTCAAGAGATAATCCATGAGTTTATAGCCTATGGTGTTGAATATTTATATATAGAAAAAGAAGAAGCGTATGCCTATCTACGTAAAAAAGAGAATCGTATATTTATCCATATGCTCACAAAAGAGTATCTTCTTGAGTATTCGAAGTATTTTTATAGTGAAATTGCTGATACTTTTTTAGAACTTATTGTCACGATTCCACATGCCAACATGCCATCGCCACTGATACTAGAGGTATTAGAGAGTCCACTCGTCCGTCAAGAGAATGTTCTTGTGATACATAATTTTGAGCAACTCTATAATAGAGTGCGCGCAGCATTAAATTATAAAAATACACTTTTAGCAAAACTGCAAGTACAAATTGCAGAAGAAACTCAAAAACAAGAGGATATAAATCCTATTAAATTAGAATATCTCACAATAAAATTAGAAAAAATCACAAAAACAACTCTTGATAATTATGATGCCGCTTTAAAAAGGCTTAAAGATACTATGATACATGCGATGCAAAGCAGCAATACTATCTAAAAAAAATACAAGCTTTTAAGCACAGCTATGTTAGTATGAAACGATATTTTTTGGAGAAAAAACTGATGAAATTTTTAAAATTTGGGTTGATAGCAGCTGTTGTTGTAGCAATTATTTATGGATACAACTATATTCAAGAGCAATTAAATACACCTCTTGTTTCTAAAGAATTTGCTTTTGGTAATGGTCGTATTGAAGCGACAGAAGTCTCCATCGCTCCAAAGATTTCTGGAAGAATTTTAGAGATTTATGTACGTGAAGGTGACCTTGTAGAAAAAGGGCAACTTTTAGCAAAACTCGATACTGATGAGCTCCATGCAAAACTCAATCTTGCAAAAGCACAAATAAAACAGGCAATTGAAAATAAAAAATATACACAGGCTATTGCGGAGCAAAAAGAGCATGAACTAAGCCTTGCAAAGAAAAACTTTATACGTGCAAAAGAGTTGTATACAAACAAAGCGATAGCTCTTGCAGCATTTGAGCAGGAGGAGATGCTTTACAAATCTTCAGTCGCTGGCACAAAAGCAGTCAAAGCAAATGTGGCTCAAGCGGAAGAAGCGATAGAAGTTGCAAAAGCGCAAGCACAAACGATACAAGTGATAATCGATGATAGTAATTTATACTCTCCTGTAAAGGGAAGGGTACTTTATAAATTAGTACAAAATGAAGAGGTGATAGCAAGTGGACAAAGTGTTATGTTATTACTTGATTTACTTGACACTTCTATGAGTATATTTCTTCCTACTGCACAGGTGGGGCAGGTTGATTATGGCTCAGAAGCAAGGATAGTTCTTGATGCATTTCCTGAGGTTGCTATCCCTGCAACAGTCACTTTTATCTCTCCAAAAGCACAATTTACGCCAAAACAGATTGAGACAAGCGATGAGCGTGCTAAGCTAATGTTTCGTGTGAAAGTAACTATAGAAGAGGCGTTACTCTTTGAACATATTGAAAAGATAAAAACAGGTTTACCTGGTATTGCATATATCCAACTTGATACAACACATCCATGGCCAGATAAACTCAACACACTAGCAAAAAAAGAGGAATCTAGATAGCGATGCAAACAAGATCGGAAGAGCGTCG
>JAVETY010000157.1:2372-3998 GCA_034005815.1 Sulfurimonadaceae bacterium
AAAAAGCCTTAGATACAATCTCTTTGGTAATTCCTAAAAATAAGATGGTGGGTTTTATAGGACCAGATGGTGTTGGAAAATCAACTCTTTTCTCTTTGATAGCGGGTGTGCGAAAACTTCAAAGTGGTTCTATCGAAGTACTTGGTGGCTCTATCACTAACAAAGGATTTCGCACACAAATTGCACCGCAAATCGCTTACATGCCACAGGGTCTTGGTAAAAATCTTTACATGTCATTATCAATAGAAGAAAATTTAGAGTTTTTTGGTGCTCTTTTTGGACTCGATGGCATGCTTCGCACAAATCGCATCAACATGCTTTTAAAAGCTACGGGGTTATTTGCTTTTAAAGATAGAACAGTTGGTAAACTTTCAGGTGGAATGAAACAAAAGCTAGGTTTATGTTGCGCACTTATCCATGATCCACAGCTTCTTATCCTTGACGAGCCTACGACTGGAGTAGATCCACTTTCACGAAGAGAATTTTGGAATCTTGTAGAGACTATAAAAAATTTACAGGGTAATATGAGTGTGCTTATTGCAACGGCATATATGCAAGAGGCAGCTTTATTCGATTACACGATAGCGATGGATGATGGAAAAATTCTCTCATGTTCCACACCAAAAGAACTTTTAGATAAAACGCATACTACTACAATCGATGATGCATTTATTGCATTACTCCCACAAGAAAAAAAGAAAAACTATAAGCCCTTGGTCGTGGAACCACGAGAAGTGGATTCAAGTGGTACCTATGCTATAGAAGCAGAAAATCTCACAATGATGTTTGGTGATTTCACAGCGGTGGATAATGTTAATTTTAAAATTAGCCAAGGGGAGATTTTCGGATTTCTAGGCTCAAATGGGTGTGGAAAAACCACAACTATGAAGATGCTCACTGCACTCCTTATACCTACAAGTGGTGATATCACTATCTTTGGAGAAAAATCAGTTGTAAACACCTTAGAGATGCGTAAAAATGTTGGATATATGACACAAGCATTTTCCCTCTATGGGGATCTCACCATCTTGCAAAACCTCCGTTTGCATGCGGAACTTTATGGTGTAGCAGCTGAGGATATAGAGGTAAGAGTCAAAGAGATGGTTGAGCGATTTTATTTAAATAAATATAAAATGACACAAGCTAGAGATATACCACTAGGAATCAAGCAACGCCTCTCTTTAGCAGTTGCGGTGATACATAAGCCACGAATGCTCATCCTTGATGAACCTACTTCTGGGGTAGATCCCATTTCAAGAGATAGATTTTGGCAGTTTTTACTTGATTTAGCACGTAATGACGGGGTGACTATCTTTATCTCTACACACTTTATGAATGAGGGGGAGAGGTGCGATAGAATCTCTCTTATGCACCAAGGAAAAGTGTTAGCAAGTGATACTCCACAAGCACTTATAGAGTCAAAAAACAAAGATACTTTAGAGGATACTTTTGTAGCATATCTAAGAGATGCTATCCCAGAAGATGAAAATAATGAAAACTTCGAGTTAGAAAAAGCAGAGATACACAACAAAAAATCTTTTTCATTTACTCGTTTTAAAGGGTACGCTGTTCGTGAATCATTAGAGCTTTTACGAGATCCTATACGGCTTGTATTTGCCCTTTTTG